>JAUPUU010000514.1 GCA_030917395.1 Cyanobacteriota bacterium erpe_2018_sw_21hr_WHONDRS-SW48-000092_B_bin.40 | reverse complement strand
GGCAATATCTTATCAAGACGCTTTGAGCCTTTTTCGTCAGTAAAAATCCAACCTGCCGAGCTGTCTTCAAGAATATGCTTGAGTACATCGTCATTTTGTTGCGAATCAATTGGCACCACTGTTGCACCAGTGTAAATGGTGGCAAGGGCAGAGACGATCCAAGAGGCTGAATTGGGGGCAAAGAAGACAACATTATCGCCGTTCTTTATTCCCTGACTGAGCATAGCGGCAGCGACATTGCGAATCTCGGAGAGAAAGCCCTGATAATTCAGGGTGACCGAGCCATTTTTGACAAAGCTGACGATGGCATCTTGCGGACCATATTCGCTAAAGCCATCAATGAGATCTTTCAGTGTGCGCCCGGTACTGGAAGCTCCGCTTTCAGTCTTGCTATCGAGGTTTTCCAAACTAGACTCTTCGACCTTATCGACCCTTGCGACCATTTCACACCTGCTTAAACCAATAGCAAAATCGCCCTAATTTTACTCGGGACTGGCCTTGCTGTCTTCACTATCAACCTGCTTACTTGGTATTTCCACCAACTGATTTGGGTTTACCCCTTTGCTTCTATCGAGAGCTAACAATTCAGCCTTGATACGTGATGCCACAGTGTCAGCCGCCTTCTGCCCAGCGGCAATACCACGCTTCAAAATATCTCTGTCTTTAGTCATACCCGGCACAAAATCGACATCTGGATAGATCAGAATGTCAGAAGCGTGTGCCTGCTGCTTGTCGGCATTGGCGAGCATGATGTCCATCACTCGCATCATCAAATTTTTCTTCGACTTAAATTGCCTATTGGCTACCGGTTTAATGGCAGTATCAACCAGGGCAGCCACAACGATGTCAGCTCCCATTCCCTGAGCTATGGTAGAAGGAAGATTGGCCTTTAAGCCCCCATCGACATAAAGTTTGCCATTCAACATCATGGGCCGATAAAGAGTAGGAACACAGTTGCTTGCTAATACCGAACGGGGTAAATCGCCACTGGCTAAAGCAGTAGTTTCGCCGTCGGTTAGGTTAGTCACCACTGCGGCAAAAGGAATTTTAAGATCGCTAAATTTAGCTGGCAATTTACTCTGAAGTAGTTTGAGATAACCATTACCACTGGTAATTCCAGCATAGGGCCGGCCTTTAAAAAGATAAGTCAGGGGCTTAATTGGACTAGTAACAACACTCCAAATCGCACCCTTAAGCATGGCATTTTGCATGCTGTCATCAAGATACATTTTTTCAATGTCATCCACTGACACGCCAGCGCAGTATAAAGCACCAACTGTAGAGCCCATACTGGTACCAACGATGCCGTCAATTTTAATGCCATGCTGCTCAAAGCTGCGCAATACGCCAATTTCAGCCACAGCCTTGCAGCCACCACCAGAAAGGGCCAAAATCAAGCGTGGCTTGGTTTCTCTGAAAGCTTCCACAGCATCGGCACTGGCGGAAATATTGGCAGGGGGTGAGAGAGCATCGACTGTACGATTAATGGCACCATGGTGCAGATCTTGGCTATCAGTTTTGCTAGGCCTCTGCAAAATTGGCTTCGCAAAAGCAGACGGCACGCTGACTGGGTCTTTCACTGGAATCTTCAGAGGGGTTGCTGAAGGCGGCGCAGAGTCGCTGTCTGGACTCATCTTGCTGGCCCCCCAAGCCTCGGCCGAGTCTGCATTCGCAGCTAGACCTGCACCTAAGAATAGAATCAGACAAACCAGAGCAGATTGGGTATGGCGACGCACTTAAAAGACCTCTTTCAATGCAGGATACCAGGCAAACAACCGCTTGTTTACTCCACTTATGCACCCGTACTGTAAAGACTGACTCGCAGGCATTTGGTTCCCTGCAAATAAAGTTAACGTGCGTTCGCTCTATTGAAATGAAAACTACTGAAGGCTCAATAACTAATCGAGTTTTGCCATTGGATCAATTTCAAAATTGCTTTGGTTACCGGCCATCTGATGAGGTTTGCGAATTTCTTGACGGACAAAACCTTCAGGATTGGTAGACCAGCGAATTGCCACCTCGCGAACAGTGGTGCGTTGGCGACTGATACTGTCAGAACCAACCTCTACCACCTCTTTAGAGCGCGCCTCAATTTGCTTTAGCCGTGCCGATGGGCATTGCTCTGAGTGCTGCGGTTCTGAAGTTAATTTCGCTTTGAGGTTGTTTAAGAAGTCGGCAACACTATTAATGTTCATCAATTTCCCGTCTAGCTGGAGCATAAATCTAGGCTAGCCCATGGGAAGTTTCGCCTGGTATAGGCAAAACCATAACTACTTATAGGTACAGCTATAAAAGCTCCTATTTCCAGGAATACTCAGTAATCATTCCATCAGAATAAACCACGCGACCGCCCGTAGGGTCGTCTCCAGCCTGAACCGGTCTAACGTGACCATGGCCCGGTCTTGAGGAAGCTTGACGGCGCCGCTTGGGCCGCTTATTGGTCTTCCCATGGCTCAAGCTAGCGCTAGAGCTAGAACTGGCCACTTTCTTGACGGCTTCAGGAGCGGGGGCAGGCGGGTTATTATCAGCCGGAGAATTAAACGGATTGGCCTTAAGGACCGGGTCAATCATTTTCTGGGCGCCAGTAACTACATGGGGCGGCAAGTGCTGCACTTTGTGAATGAGCCAAAACCCAGCCAGAACGAGGCCTGAGAGAACCAGTAAAGCAATTCCGCCGCGCACTGTATAGTGAATAGCCTCACGAGCAAAGGATGCCCGAGCTATTTGCCAACCTTCTTCTTCAGCCAGGGGCCTATCTAAATCAAGATCTAAGTCTCGGTCTGCATCGGCTTGGGCTTTTGCCAGACTAGTTGCTTTCAGTTCTGGGTCTAGAACCGCATTTTGTTTAGAGGGAGTCAATGCCAATAACCTATTATTTATCCGTGTAGCGTTTGTCAGGATAGCAGTAGTCAGTATGACGCAGAGAATGTGGCCTTCCATTAGAGGGCTCTCAGAGTAGAATTAACCAGGAACCTAAAACACAGACAAATTTATGCAAAAACCAGCCTCCACTCAAGCCCTCGCCCTTACCCTTAGCCTATCAATCACAATTCTTTCGGCTACTAGCAAACTCGATAGCCAAGCGGCTTGGGGCAAGTCAAAAAAGTCTTCCCTTCAAAGTACTAGTGCAAAAGCTGACACAAAAGCTACAAGCGATGAAACCCCTATGGAAGCTTGGCGAGACCTCACTGTTACCCCCTGGGCGGCCCTATTGTGCATCCACGGCCTCAGTCTACATGCCAGCAGCTATGCCTCTTTCGGCAAACAAATGGGGCACTTGGGTATACCCACCTATGCTATCGATATACGTGGCTTTGGCTCCTGGCAGAACCAAAAAGAAGCAACCAACCTCGATTTTGATCTCGCATTTGAAGATATAAAAAATGCCCTAATCTCAATTCGTAAAGCCCATCCAGGTTTACCCATAATTATTCTGGGGGAATCTATGGGCGGAGCCTTAGCATTGCAAACTGCCGCTGACAATCCGAAGTTAGTCGATGCCTTGATTTGCAGCGTCCCAGCCAGACAGAGTCAGGGGCAGAAGACCACCAATATAAAAGCCGCCCTGGGCTTCATTTACACTCCAAACAAAGAACTCCTGGTCGGCCCCAAGGT
Organism: Cyanobacteriota bacterium erpe_2018_sw_21hr_WHONDRS-SW48-000092_B_bin.40; assembly: GCA_030917395.1. Taxonomy (GTDB): domain Bacteria; phylum Cyanobacteriota; class Vampirovibrionia; order Obscuribacterales; family Obscuribacteraceae. The sequence goes on along the minus strand of JAUPUU010000514.1, from coordinate 15,512 downwards.
CATTGCCAGGGCAACAAGCAATCCTGAAGTAGCGGAAGAATGGGAGCAAGATCCCCTTAACCGTAGTCGTTTTTCGGCCAAAGACTTAAATCACTTCCGCCACTTAATGAGTCAGAACCCACACAAAGCTCGGCAAATCGCGAATATTCCAGTGCTCTTTCTGCAAGGAGCAAGCGACCGCTTAATCAAACCATCAGGAACCCTTGAACTGTTTAGCAAGATTCAGTCAACGGACAAAAACCTGGTTATGGTAGGTTCAGCTGAACACCTGATCTTTGAACAGGGCCAATTTGCTAACGATATGGTTGATCTAGTCTCTAACTGGATCGAAAAGCACGTAGTCACAGGCAAAAAACTATCAGGCGAAGCAGGAACTGAGTCGAACAGCAAGAAAGAGCCAAGTCGAGAAAAAGCCGATGAAGAGGCTAACAGCTACAAGCAGGGCCTTGGACACTTCAAAATTGCTGAAGGTGAAATTTTACTGGGCGACTACAAACAAGCAGAAGAGCACCTCAGTACAACTTTGCAAATTGCACGGGGAACCGCACTAGCAGCCAGAGCACACAAGCTGCTGTTAGAATTGCCGGAGAAATTTATCGCACCACCACTAGGGTCATCATCCCCAACCTCGTTAGCCAAAATTTCGTTGAATGAAGCAAAAGACAACACTAAGCCAACCATCTTAGTCTTCTGCGCCCCCTGGATTGAAGCCTGCAAAACCCTAGCAGCAGATATAACAACTGCCCTCGGCAGCGACGCCGACAAAATCAATGTGGTCTGGATTGACGCTGATGAAGAAAAGAATAAACCTCTTCTGGCTGAATACGGCATTAAGCCACTACCAGCCATTCTCTACCTGAAAAAGAACAATGAAGTGTTCCTTTATAGTCTGGGCGATCCTGGACCATCGGCCATCCATACTCGTGTGCAACAACTCTTGAAAGCTGAATAATAATTTACCTAAGCCAAAGTCAAACCCTCACCGGTTCAGGCGATTTTTGCTAAGATGAAATTACCGCTTGGCATCCCTTCCTAATTTAATTTGGCTTTAGGCAAAACATAAAATGGCTCAGTTCTTCGAACAGTCAGAATCGATTGGATGCGACCACACTGATTCGCTTGCTTTTATCAATGGGCGAGAAGCTCTTGAACTGGCCAACTATGGCCTGGCCGTGAACAACTTTACTATTCTAATTGAGCGTCATCCTAGTCAGGCTCAGTACCTGTTTATGAGAGCTAAAGCCTTTCTTGGGCTTTGTGCTTTCGAACTTTGTCAAAAAGACTTAGAAAAAGCGATTTCGTTAGGTTTAGCCCACCCTGAGGTAACAGACCTGCTCTCTTATGCTCTGAGTCAGAGAGAGAAGCGTGGCACCAATCAAGATTTTAAGCCTGACTTTCTTGCCCTAGTTGCCCTGAGACGCAATTACAGACTACGTTCACTAATATTGAGCGTTGACGAAGCTCTAGCTGAAAGCAATTACAGCCTGGCACTGAAACTGTTAGACCTGGCCGAGCGACTGGTTGACCACAATGAGCTTTCTTCAGACCTCGGCTTCAGCCTTGGTAAGCTGCGAGCCCAGGCATGTATAGGCAATCACGCCAACCTAGACGCCCTCAAGGTTATCGACTTCCACCTCAACCATGCTTACGCCATAGGCCGCGATGATCAAGTGCGCCTCTTCAAAATGCTGCGATCTCAAGCGTATTCCTGAACCTTAAACAATTTAGCTTACTAGGAAGCAACCACTTCTTATAAAGTAAAAGCGATTGTTCTGGAGATAGTAGAGTGCCTCGCATTGTTTTAATAGCCGCTTTAATTGTCGTTTTCTCAACATGTACCGCTGACTGTCCGACTTTCGCCAACACCCAAGCAGTAGCGCCAGCGGCCAAAACCACAAGCAAGAGCGTACCTGCAGCTAAGCCAGAGAAAGCCGACGACATTACCCGCGAGATTCGCGGCTATGAACACAAATATTTTGAGCGAAATTTCGAAAACGAAACTGATGATCAGCGCCTCAACCGGCTTGAGAACTTCATTTTCGGCACCACCAATAGCGGTGATGCCGCCCACCGAACAGCCCAGATCGTCGCAGCGGTTGGCTTGCCGGCCGAGCTACAACCAAAGGTGGCTGAACCAGCAACAAACCGCCCAGCGGCTGCCTATAGCCCTGGCTCCTATGGCAATCAAACTAGTGGCGGCGGCGATCAATCACCCGGTCATTACCCCAGAGTAACAGCCCTAGAGACTGCCATTTTAGGACAGAGCTATGAGAGCGAGCCAATCACAGCCAGACTCAATCGAATGGAGATCAAAGCCTTCGGCGCCCAATCTCATAGCAGCGATCTTTCAGCAAGAACTGATGCCCTTGACCAATACGCTGAGGTTAAACTGCATATCAAACCAGAAAATGCCCTGGCTACTAATCCCCGCATGCAAATGGACGGTCAGACCCCTGGGGTCGCAGCGGGTAACCTGGGAACATTTGAAGCCAATCCATTTGTTAGAGGGCTGCGCAGCATCGCTTCTGATTTAAATCCGGTCAATTCTATTGCCGCTGCTAGCAGAAATTCACCCCCTGCCAGCAGTTATTCGTCAGTCGAAGATGCTGAAGACCCAGCTGCAGAAGCGCATCGAAAAATGATTGAACAACAGCTAATTGATGCAGCCAAACCAAATGCTCCCTCAGCCCATGAGAGAACTTTGTCACGGGTGGCCTGGTGCGAAATGCAGTTATTTGGCAAGTCTTATCCCCAACTCCATCTATTGCAACGCCTACACCAGCTCAATGCCGACCTCTTTCCCAATGACAAAGAAAAAGATATTCAGTTGATGGATCGCATCGACATAATCGTTAGAGAAGTAGTTTTGCGAAAACATCCACCAGCCTAGGAACAGAAACTATGCCACTACCAGCGGTACCGCAACAAAAAGCATTGCTAACCTAATGGAACGTTTACTCTCCATAGCGAAAGCTCTAATTTTGATTTTGATTGTTGCTTTTGTGCTGGTCTACCAGATCATAAGCAAGCAATAAACTACATGCCGCCAGGTTGGATGTGAGGCGTGTCGGTAGGACTATTAGGTGGTGGTGGTGGCAAGCGATCGACAATCTCTTTCACCTCAGGAACCTTGAACATACCGGTCTGTTGCTGCCTTGCGCCTTGACCTTTGGGAACCACACCCTTAACTATGGCCACAGAACAATAGCCATGCACAGCAACAGCATGAGAAACACTACCGAGCAAGAGCTTTGTTAATCCAGTGCGACCGTGGGAACCCATAACAATTAAATCAGCGGACCAATTGGCGGCCACATGCAAAATCACCTCGCGGGGATCGCCTTCTCCGACCTGGGTAGTGACACGACCAGGGCCCACATGAGCAATTAGGTCCTGTGCCATTGCTTCCATTTCAGCCCGAGCCATACCATGAAGCGAATCATGCTGCCTGGTCAGACTGGTGGCACGAACTGCACTTTCTTCTGAAGCGAAGGAATCGGTTAAGGCCTGCACCACGGTAACAAGCTTGAAGCGTGTGGCAGCCGACCAATTAAGTGTCTTAACCCAGGCCAGAGCAGCTCGAGAGTATGGCGAATTATCTACTGTCAGAAGAACGTTTTTGAAACCTTCTTGAAGATTGGGAGCATCACTGCTCGGTTCACTTTTGACAATCACGACAGGGCATTGAGCCTGCATCAAGACACCCTGGGAGACACTACCAAGTAGTATTAGCTCCATGCCTTTGTGACCGCGAGAGCCCATGATAATCATATCTACTGCATTTTCTTTGGCCGCATCTAAGATTTCACCCTTAGCGTCACCTTGGGCAATTTTAAAAGTTACTCTGCTGCCAGGTAGGCTCTTCTCCAACTCAACTGCCATTCCGTTAAGAGTCTCAGAGGTAGCAGCGAGCAATTCGGCCATGAGCGAAGACTGGTCAGCACTTTTACGGCCAAAAGTCAGACCAGTGTCAGGCCCTTTGAGCACAGTAAATAAAACTATTTCGGTACCAGCGGACCACTTAAAGCTACCAAGAGCATCAATGGCAGCTTCTGACTGAAACGAGCCATCTATTGCGGCAAGAATTTTCATGGCACTCCTGAACTGTAAAATCTATCTGCCTAATTATATCCGTAAGCTATAGCACCAAATAGTATTGTGCAGCTTTGTTGATAGTTATCAAAAAAACATCAAGAATCGCAATATCTCTGTGTGAGCTTCAACTACGAAAATATCATGTATATCAGCAGACTCGACTGACAGAGTTGTTATAGTAGCTATTACTACCGCTGGAGGTCTTAAAGCATGAAACGCTGGCAATCACTCACTATCTTGTTGAGTCTGGCGCTCGTGATCGCCCCAGTAAGCCTGACGGGCTGCTCGTCTGGGGGTGTTAAAGAGCATTATGTCTCACCTGAAATTCAAGGTGTTTCGCAAAAAATCAATTTAGATGAAGTACAGAAAGCCTTCTTTGAGACCAAAGGAGACAAAGACTTCAACAGTAAGATGGCCGATTTTGAGAAACGGGTTAACGAAATATATGACGGCGAAGGGGTAGTTGCCCTTGATGCCACCCATGAAAACGACCGCTTAAGCATTATTGGTTATATCGACAAAGACAAAAAACCCGGATTTCAAAGCGGCGACGAGAAGCTCTTTGCAATTGAGCAAACCGGAGCTGTAGTCAATAACGAACTACCGTACCGCGTGGCTGGCTACGACGGTAGGCCATACTACGAAGGCCATCGCAGCATTCTTGATAATCCATTCGTACAAATGATGGTAATGTCGCACTTGATGAACAGTTGGGGTGGGCGCTACTACACTCCCTATAGCAACTATGGCGGTCTCATGGGTTACCGCAATACTTGGCGGCAATCGCCTCAGTATGCCCAACAGAAAACAGCCAACCAAGGGTTCTTTTCAAGGTTCAAGAGCAAATCAGATGGCAGCTTGACTAGCAAATCTGGTTTTGGTGGTTCGTTCTCCTCCACACCAACTGGTACAGCAAAGAGAAGCTGGGGCGGTGGCCTCTTCTCATCACCTTCTTCATCATCAACAACTGGGGCATCATCTAGCTCAGGTTGGGGTGGCCGACGCTCATCGGGCTTCTCTATGAGAAGATCAGGCGGATGGGGCGGACGGAGAAGATAAGAATGAACTATTTGCTGCGGGTTTCAGATCATCTCAATCAGCATCTAGTCGTGATTACCCTTGATCAACAAACCGTCAAACAACCAGCCGTCGACATTGTTTTTGAAATTCTCGGTGCGGAACAGCCGCAAGAATTGATTGAGGAAGGCCGTTTACCTGAGGGCCAAATCGACGATCTGCGCGCTCTGCAGAAAATAATATTCGACCGTGATAGCGATGGGCTTTTCATTTCTAATTCGGTCGATTTTCTTGCCAACGGTGAAGCGCTCGACCCAGAGGCGCCATTGGTACAAGCATTTGTGCCATCAGAGCGTGACTCGGTTAAATATATGCGCTGCGATCTCGTGGTTCTAGACAAGACTAATTCCTCTAGCAAAGTTAGTGCCCAGGTTACGCCTGAAAAAAAAGTCGAAGAATTCAGTCGCGTCATGTTTTTGCATCAGATTGCCATTGGCACCATGATTGATGTCACTAAAGACAACGGCGATTTAGTCGATGTCATTGCTTATAGCGAAGGCGAAAACTTAATTGAGATTGACGTCAAGAAAGCGGCCTACAAGCTCAGCGAAAAAGGCAAGCGCATGCATGATTCGTATATTGCCGAAGCGCAAGACCTGATTAAGCGTTTTGACATTTATGGTGACGTTGATGTTGACGCCAGCGGCACGGCACATTTTGACACCAATCTTGGCCGCGACTTGAGAGTTGCTGCTTTTGAGATTGAAGGAGTTGATCCATTTAGAGCACGCTTCTTACTCGGGCTCAACGACGGCGAGTGGGACAAACTAGACAACTGGACCGAAGTCTTTCAAGACTCCGCTTGGTATAGTCAAATTTTTGCGCCAATAGAACAGGCCCCTAGCGTAGAAGAAATTGGCGAGAGTAAGCTCAGACGTATAATCGAACAGGCAAAAGCAGCTTTGAGGCGCAGTTCATGAAAGGCGAATCGGTGAGAGAAGAAAAACGCTGTGAGATTTTAACCATTCTCTCTCGTGACGGCAGGGCAAGCGCCGAAGACATCGCTAAACAAACCGGTCGCCCAGAAAGCGAAGTCAAAGATACTATTGCGCAATACGAGCACGACGGTGTGATCAAGCGTTATAACGCTGTGATTGACTGGGAGAAAGCTGGTATAGACAAAGTAACCGCCTTCATCGATGTGCGGGTAGTTCCCGCTAGAGATGTTGGTTTTGATGCAATAGCTGGCCGTATTGCCCGATTTCCGGAAGTTCGAAGTGTCTGGCTGGTTTCTGGGGGCAGCGATCTAAGAGTCGTAGTTGAAGCCACAAATCTGCGCCAGTTAGCTAATTTCGTCGCAGAAAAACTCTCTACGATCAATGGTGTCACAGGCACAGTTACGCACTTCCAGTTGCGCCGCTACAAAGAAGACGACGTGCTCTACTTAGAAGCTGAAGGCAATGAGCGCCTCGTAATAACACCTTAACCATGATTCCCTTAAAGCCTATCGCTAAAATTGCCAGCGAACTTCCTGTATCAGGGATAAGACGCTTCTTTGATATTGCTGCCTCAATGCAGGATGTCATCTCGCTGGGCGTAGGAGAACCAGACTTCGTCACCCCTTGGTCAATTCGTGAAGCGGCTATATATTCACTAGAACGGGGCCAGACTAGTTATACGTCCAACTGGGGCTTGATAGAACTGCGACGCGCCATTAGCGAGCACCTGGAGCGGCTCTACCAGGTCAATTACCGTCCTGAAGACCAAATTTTGATAACAGTTGGTGTCTCTGAGGGCTTAGACATTGCTTTGCGCACCATCCTTGATGCCGGCGACGAAGTACTAGTACCCGAGCCCTGCTATGTTTCGTACAAGCCTTGCATCAGCCTGGCTGGCGGCATACCAGTAGCAGTTGAGACCACGGCTGAAGAAGGCTTTCGCGTCAACGCTAAGCAGCTAGAAGCTCATCTTACTAGCCGCACTAAAGCAATACTTTTAGGCTATCCCTCCAATCCCACCGGTGCCACCATGCCACGGGCGCTGATGGAAGAGATCGTCAGATTTGCTGAAGCAAATGGCTTGTATATTCTCAGTGATGAAATCTATGACCGACTTACCTATGAAGGCGAACACACCTGTGTACCTTCTATAAAAGGGGCCTACGAACGCACTATTCTCTTTAATGGATTTTCAAAAGCTTATGCCATGACGGGCTGGCGCATCGGCTATATTTGCGCACCAAGCAATATCTTAGCCCCGATGATGAAGATTCACTCGTACACGATGCTCTGCGCGCCTATAACTGGTCAAAAAGCTGCCATCGAAGCTCTTAAGGGCTCTGAGCCACAGGTACAAGACATGGTTGAGCAATACAGCCAGCGCAGAAGAGTGATCGTCAACGGCTTCAATCAAATCGGCCTTGAATGCCACATGCCTGCCGGAGCATTTTATGCTTTCCCCAGCATAGTCAGCACCGGCCTCAGCTCTGAAGAGTTTGCAGAGCGGTTGCTTTACGAGCAGCACGTGGCGCTAGTTCCTGGCACCGCTTTTGGTGCTGGCGGCGCCAACCATGTCAGATGCAGCTATGCCACTTCAATCGATAAAATTGAAATAGCCCTTGCCCGCATCAAGTGTTTTGTCGACAAACTCAAAACTGAACGACTGATTTAGTGTTACCCCATTGACATTAGCCCAGCAGGCGCCCATTATGCGCCTGAGGTGAAATATTGCCAATAGCACGCCATTCCGATGCACCGTCAGAAAAGTCAGCTCAATTACAATTAGCAGACCATACTGACATGGGAATAGCGGCAGAGGCACTCAACCTGGCAGAATTAAGTGGTAAATCGTTTGTCTATTCGGCATTGCAAGCGCCAGTAGACGGCCTCACAGAAGTGGTCAACCACATAAGTGCTAGCAAAATTTTACCGCGGCTAAAGCTGGTAGAACCACCAGAGCAGCAGCCCTTTGCTAGCAAAGAATGGCTCGCGACAACAATCGGCTCTGGCTTTGGTATGGTTGCCCCATTTTTATTGGTAAAAGGCTCATCGGCCAAAGCACTTACTCAATTAGGTCGCGTAGGCGAAACTAGCGAAATTGGTGCTGCTCTGGTGCGAACGATTTCGCTGAGCCAGGCCGAAGCCACTAGTGTTAGCCGTTTGGCTAATACAGTGAGATTTGCAGCACCTTCAGCAAAAATGGCCTTAGACGGGGCAATCTACGGTTCGCTACTAACGCCAAATTCCGACTTGAGCAAAGGTTTCTGGGAGCAAAGAGGCATAGCCGCAGCAGGCTCAGCCCTGACCTTTGGCATTATGGGCCTAGCCAGCCACAGCATGATGGCAGCGGCCGAGAGCAGTTTGAAAATTCCTATTTCTGATCTAGCCTTCGGTCGCTCCGCACCAGGCATAGCTTTCAGACTCAGTACTAACGCTGCCGGTGGTTCTATTGGTGGTGCCGTCAGCGCCGAGAGTCATTCGCTGCTTTCCGGTAAGGGCCATGCCTCCAAAGAGCAAATAGTCGAGTCTATGGCTTCATTTATGATCACTGGTGCTGCTCTGAATGGCGTGCATATAGCCTCAAACATGCATCAGGCTCACGGCAACGCCAGGCGAGTAACCGCTGAGCTAATGGCTCGCAGAGATGCGGCTCCGCAACTAAGCGCAATAGACCGAGCAATGCTAGAGAAGCTACAAAAAGCACACTTTGAATACTTCAGAGAGCAGAGCAATGAGATCACCGGCTTAACCAAAGATCGCTCTGCCGATTCATCGCCGGCAAGTATTGCTGCAGTAGGATTCTCCCTCACCGCCCATGGTATTGCCGCCGAACATGGCTGGATCACTCGTGATGGCGCTGCAGATTATACATTGAAGGTGCTAAGAACCTTATGGCAGGCTCCACAAGGTGATGCCCCCCAAGGCAAATCAGGCGATCACGGTCTCTTCTATCACTTCCTTGATGCCAAAACTGGCTTGCGAGCCGGAAACAACGAAGTCTCTACCGTTGACACGGCTCTGCTAATGTCTGGGGTACTCTTTTCTAAGAACTATTTTGACGGCAATCTAGCCAAAGAAAGAGAGATTCGCGAACTTTCTACCAAATTATTCAGCCGGGTTGACTGGAACTGGGCAACGAACTCAACTGGCCGCCTGAGCATGGGCTGGACACCAGAAAACGGATTTATCAAAACCGACTGGAGAGGTTATGACGAAGCCTCAATCTTGCTCTTGCTGGGCATTGGCTCCCCCACCCATCCAATATCAGCCAAAGCTTGGGAACAATATCATTCAACTGATGTAGTCAGTGAACAATATGGTCATAAAGGTCTCGAATTCGGCCCCCTCTTTGGCCACCAGTACACCCAGGTTTGGGTCGACATGAAAGGGGTAAGAGACGCCAATGGCAGAAAACAAGCCCTCGACTATTTTGATCATTCAAGACTAGCGGTTTTGAAGCAACACGACTACGCTGTGGACAACCCACAACATTGGCTGGGATACAACACCTTGAACTGGGGACTAACGGCATCAGATGGTCCCGGATTTGCCATCAAAACCATCGACGGTCGAGAGCGCGAATTTCAAGGCTACGCCGCTCGCGGCTTTCCTCACGCTCTCGATGATGGCACCATAGCACCAACAGCCGCCGCAGCCTCACTGCCCTTCGCCCCCGAGTTGGTGCTACCCACACTAAAACATTGGGTTAATGACCGCCCAGAACTAATGGGCAAGTATGGCTTCCAAGACGCCTTCAACCCTACTTTTGACAAGAGTAAACCATCAGGCTGGGTGGGCCCGGATACCCTCGGAATAGACCAAGGGCCAATTCTACTGATGATCGAAAACTACCTCAGTGGCTCGGTCTGGCAAACAATCAGACAAGATCGATATCTCAATTCAGCTTTAACCAAGGCTGGGTTCAGAAAAACTGAATTACAACCAGAACCTATTTATTAGCCAAATTTTTGCGTGCCTCTGTCAATATTTCGGCAATTGACTTAGCAGGAATAGCATAATTTTTGCCATCATAACCACCGGACAAAACCGCTACCACCTCGCCCTTGCCATTGAGCAAGGGGCTGCCAGAGGCTCCGCGCTTAGAAAAATAATTACCAAAAAAGCGCTCAGAAAAGACTTCAGTGGCACCAGGCTCAAGCTCACGAGAGAACTTAAATGAATGGTCGCGAAAATTAAAACTAACTGGATCGGTCGCTTTTACACCGCTGCCTAGAGGGCTCAACCTTATAGGCATCTGCTCAATACTCTCGATCTTCCCTGGCCCAATGGTCAAACCTTTAACACCAAACTGTCTACTAACTGGTATTACCAAATCACCAGGCTGAGCGGCCTCCTGGGCAAACTTAACTGGTTTAAAACCGGGCTCAGGAGGATCAACTTTAATCACGGCAAGATCATCTCGACGATTCTCTGCCACCACTTTAGCTTTACGGACAATGCCCTTAGCGTCGATGGCATTGATCTCAATTTTGCCAGCCGTGACATGATGATTAGTGACTATCAATCCGTCTTCTGAGGCAAAGAAGCCATTAGCACTAAAGTTATGCGGTCTGCCGGGTACTTTAGTTGCTGTCAAAAACACCGAACTCTCACGGGCGGCAAGAAATGAGACACCTTCTGCTTCCTGGCGGTGATGCAATTTCGCTTTCAGACTCCAGGGGGCCTTAAAAGCAGACCTTATATTAGCTTCGTAGGTGTTAGGTTCGTAGGTATTAATACGCACATAGTTACTCAACTTGCTATCTACCGAAAACAAGCTGCGATTCGCCAAAGCTGAACCGGCAAAGCCAGCACCTGCCGTTAGGGCCAAATCAACCACAAATTTTCCGCCAGTCTCGCCAAACTTTTCGCGATTGGCTTCGAGATTATCCGACGAGCGCCAAGTATCAGCCAACGTTGAGGCGATTTGGCCAGCTGGTTTAACTAAATCACGCGCGGCAGTAGCTGTCAGCGCCAGGCCACCAATAGCCAGGCCTGGGCTAAGCCAGGGATATTTTGCCTCCGCCGCTCGCAAGGCAAAGCCTACTGCAGCCGATCCAGCGACCTGAAGGCCGACCTCGGGCAAGCGGTCTTTGATGGCAGCCACAGCATTGGCGGTTCCGGCACCAACCACATAAATTTCTCGTGCCAACTTATCGTCAGCATATTCTGGCCGCTTCAGTTGGGCGAGCAAGGAGTATGGGCGATCGTCATCATCAAATTTGTCTAGTTGAATCGGCATTAATTCCCCCAGAAAAGCTTATCGAACTGGCGCTCAACTGAATATCGGGGGATTACGAAAGCAACTAACTATCTAAAGGCTACCACCGGAGCATTGGTCGCCATCGCCTGATTAAGAGACTGCTGAGCAGCAGCAATTAAAATACCTGGATGCTCGCAAGTCTGCGGCATTCCGGCCACTCCAGCGTAAGGTTTGAAGCCAGCTTCGAAACGCTCACTATTATTGCGGCTGTTAGCAATTTCAATAATTCGCTGGGCGCAGGTTTCCGACTCTTCTAAACTCGAATTGGCCAGCACCATGCCAATTAGTCCGTTGAAATGACAAATATAATCAAGCTTCCGCACCTCAGCCACAGCCACTTTGCCCAACCAGGCAATAACTTCTTGGCGCGAATGAGTAAGCCCAAGGTTCTGATTGAGACTGGCGCAAGGAGATAAAAGAACAATGCCGAAACCAAGCTTGGTGCGTTGGTAGCGATTAAACTCTTGCATTAGAAACCAATAAAACGAGCCTTCGGCAAACATACCAGAGCTAACGTCGACTAAGCGCTGGCAAAAGCCATCAAAACTAGCCTGATCAAAAACCGCTGGTTGAGGCAAAGCTCCCGGCTGGACAATTTCCCCAGCGCCACGACGGTCATCTTGACTTGGCGGACTGGCAGGGGCGACAGCTTGCGGGGGCAGACCCTTGGCCAAAAGAGTACTTACTTCTTCTAAATCGGCCGAATCAAGGCACCAGACAGCAGGAACATCCTCAGCCTCGCTGGCGTATAGGCACCAGCGGGGAACATTGGTGGTGGCAAAAGAAAAAGTGCAAGTGACAACCAAAGTCTGACTACCCACTTGAAAGGGCAGGGCAATCAATGAACTGCGGATCATAGACGCCATTTCAACCACGGAAAGCAAGGTGAACTGGTCGGGTGTTTTACTGACTTTCGATAATTTAGTTCGTTCCATTAGAAACTCGTAGGCTTAACAGGCATTTAATAGCAGCATGGCACAATAAAATCTAGCACCAAGCAGAGTAGAGGCTTCTTTACATCCACATTTTGGCCTTATTCTGTTAGTCTTAAGGCTCATCCACCACTAGTTAAAATGTACCGCCCAAAAGTAGATCCAAACACCCTCCCCCTCCGTTTACCACGCCTAGAGTCTTTGCCCACTAGCAAAGACGTTAGCGACGCACTACAGCATGCCCAAAACAGTGCAGGACGAAGGGTTGAGGTAATCTGGGGGCGTCCGGGCAGCGATAGTTCACTGACTTTGACCTGCACAGTGAGCGCTCTTGGTGGCGAACCAATCTGGGAATTGACCGAGAATAGCCAAAAAGAAATCAAAGAGATCTGGACCTATCCCTGTGGCGATATCGGCCTCATCCTCAACCTGGTAACAGCTGAGTGTACCGGCGATACTTTGCCCTTAGGCGATGCCAATCAGCTGGTAGGCAATCTGGCTAGAGGCAACATCAATAGCAGCGGCGTCTTTAGCAGCACCTTGCTTAAGATGCAGTCAATCTCAACCCAAAGAGCCCCAGTTGCCAACGCCAGCCGCCACTCGAAAGTGGCCACAATGGAAGGCAGTCTAGCTGATATGCAGGTGCCCAACCTACTGCAGTCAATCAATATGGGCGGAATGACAGGCTGTCTCTTTGTCGATGATGGTAATTCAGCGGCTGAGGTATTTTTCTATGAGGGTGCTCTCACCCATGCTAAAGCCCCCGATGCTGAAGGTGACCTGGCAGTATTAGAACTAGTCACCTGGGAAAAAGGTAAGTTCTATTTTTACCGCGATGAAACCAACCCACTAAAAACAGTAACGAAGCGCATTGACGCTCTTCTGATGGAAGGGGTAACTATCCTTGACCAAACCAAAACCATTGCTGCAGCTGGCATCAAACCAGAATCATATATCGACAAAGCTGATGCTAACTTAGGCGAAAAAGACTTTGAACAGCGGGTTTCAACCGGTGCTCCAGTCGATATGGGTCGGCAAAAGCACTTTTATATCCAACTAGACGGCTGTACCACACTGCAAGACTTATTGCGCAAAGCGCCCATGGCTAAAAAAGACTGGGTGCCAATTCTCTTCAATTTAGTCAACGGCAAACTAATTACAATCTCAAGTAAGCCGACAAAAGCAGACAAGACAGCAGGTCTTCATGCCGTCCCCATAGATCATGTGGCGATTGAGAGAGTCAACAAAATGTTGTCTCGTCCCGATACCAGCATTCTCTCCTATCCATCTTTTCACTATTTTCTTGAGCAAGAATTTCAGCGTTTTCAACAATATCGAATTCCTTTTTCGATCATAATTTTTGAGATGTGGGCTTGGCATAATAATGAACTAAAAGCCCTTTCACCCTCAGCCTTGCAGGAAGCTGTTAACCGCATCAATGGAGCAAAGAGATCGCTTGATCTATTTGCCCACTTCGAGGCGCTCAGTTACGCCATTCTACTGCCCCACACTGAAACACCGGCAGCGGCAGTATTAGCCCATCGCATTCTGGAAATATTGCGAGCTCGCCAATTGGGGCCGGAGGCTAATCTCAGTCAGCTGGCCCTGGCCTTTGGTGTAGCCGGAATACCGGAAGACTGCCAAGATCTTAGTATTCTCTTAGCTGCGGCAAAAGCATCAAAGGTAGTGGCGCAGAAAAACAACTATCCAATTGTCATGTTTAGAGACATGACCCCAAACGCCTGAGCTTCAAATGATGATAAGAAAACACTCTATCATCACTCTTTATTTGCTCTTGTGTTCAATCACCTCTGTTAATCTAATAACGGCTCAGGCTCTCGCTCAAGCAAAAAAAGAGCAGCCTAAAGTTGAACCTAAAATTGAGCAGAAGCCAGAAATCAAAAGCGAAACTAAAACAGAAACAAAACCAGCGCCAAAACTAGATTCGAAAACAGCTGTTAAACTGGCCCTTAAAGCCTATAAAGACGGACGCTATAGTGAAGCAGCTAATCTACTGCTCACTGATTTAAGAGAGCATCCCGATGATAGCAAAACCCACTATTATTTAGGCCTGGCCCTAAAGAAACAGGGCTATGACATGTCGGCATTAAAAGAGTTAGAAATGGCAGCTCGTCTGGCACCACCAGATATGATTACTGCTTTTGCCCAAGAAAAACTAGAAGGACTCGATAAGCCAGCCGTACTTCCAGCAGCACCAGCCAAACCAAAAGATTGGTTTGCTCAAATGACTTCGTCAGTGACTGATTTCATTGGCCTGACTAAACCTGTCAGCTCTATTAGCCCTACGAAAGCGGCGAGCGAGAAACCAGCTCCAGGCGCCAATTTTGAGATTCCTGATCTATTTGGCTCGATGAAAGACGCAATTCGCAGCGGCAAGAAAATGATCAAGACAGCCAGCGGACAAGCGCCTCAATCTTCCCGGCGTACTAGTGGCCCGGCCGAAATAATGCATATGGACGAAATGCTCGATTTAGTCGAAAAGAGCAAAACAATCAACGTACCAGCCTGGGCCAGTCATGCCGAAGGTTTGACCGTTTATTCGCAAGCCCCAGAGAATATTCCCGAATGGGATTATTGGATAGCTCGCTTCAAACGCTCAATTCAACACGTCTTGCTCAAGCGCTTGAATGCCGAATCGACGGATCAAGTAAGGGGGGCTGCAGCAGCCATTTTCAGCGTAGACAGAAAAGGCAATCTCCACGGCAGTATCTACGCTAGCACCGCCGACTCGGTACTGAATAAATGTCTGGTTGAAGCCATTCGAGACCTCAATCATTCGCGTATTCTTGCCTTTCCTGCTAACTCAAATATCACTGGGTGGAATTTTCAGATGACCTGGAATTTCGGCAAATTGCTCACCTATGTGCGCAACTATCGTGAACAGGTAAAACAAGCAGCAGCAATTAAAGAGCTGTCCGATGCTTTAGCAGCCGATGCTCAAATTAGAGCAAAAATTTTGAAAGCTAAAAATGAACGCGAACTGAAAGCAAAAATGAAAAAGCTTGCTAAAGAAAAGGATCTCGCCACCAAAGCCAAATTGCTTGAACAAAAACGCGAAATTAAAGCTGAAGTTGAAGGCCATATTATGACAAAGCCAGCCCTAAAAGAGCTCAGGGCCGTTACCCTTGAACTGAACGATATCAACACCACTCCTGGTGCGCCTATCCCAGAAGGTGATCCCTTCGC
>JAUPUU010000513.1 GCA_030917395.1 Cyanobacteriota bacterium erpe_2018_sw_21hr_WHONDRS-SW48-000092_B_bin.40 | reverse complement strand
CTGATTGCTTGGAAGCCTGATGCGATCTGGGTAAAAGATGTGCCTTTAGCGCACATGCTGCTAGCTTCGCGGGTTGCCTTCAATCTTAAGTTCAAAATTATTCTGGCCAATGGCGGCATGTTCAGGCCAAAAACCTATGAGTGCTTCGATTTGATTCAACAGCTCCAGCATCAGGCTTTTGACGAAGCCGTTGAATTTGGAATTGCGCCAGAAAAGATGGAAATATTGGGTAATTGTGTGCCAGCTCCTGCTGCTTTTCTGCCTGGGGATAGAGCACAGGTTCGCCAATCGCTAGGTCTTAAAGATACTGACTATGTAATAGTCTGCGTCGCTGCCTGGAACAAATATCATAAGCGTATTGATTATTTATTGAACGAAGTGGCGCGGCTGGCAGATTCTAATATCAAGCTTCTTCTCTGTGGTGCCACTGAGGTTGATACGAAAGAGCTGCAAGATCAAGGTAAGGAATTGCTTGGTGATCGGGTGCAGTGGCTCACTGTAGAGCCGGAAAAGGTTGCATCTATTTTGCAAGCTTCTGATGTTTTTGTGCTTCCTAGTTTGCGTGAGTCATTTGGTAATGTGCTTCTTGAAGCGGCCCTGTGTGGCTTGCCAGTGGTGACACACCCCCATGATGGTGCTCAATTTGTTATTGCTGATGATTTCTGGATGACCGATATGAGCGAAGAGGGAAGTCTATCGAAGCGGCTCATTTGGCTCAAGGATAATGCCGCAGACATTGTTGGACACGTGCAGCAACTCAAAGACGATGTGAACAAACGTTTTAGTGAAGAGGCATTGGTGCGGCAGTTTCAGCAAATGGTTCGACGCACTGTTTATAGCAATCCCTCGCGTATTGCCATTGGAGCTTCGCAATTGGACTGACAATCGAGGCATTTGCCTGGGTTTGTCTCCATTCGCTTTGTCCGCATGCTGCTTTTGAGTCGATAGCTATCTGCTGATCTGTCGGTTGCTTTGCCCGTTTCTTTGTCCGTGCTAGCATAAACAGCTATTACTAATGTCGGAGCAAAAATGGTTAAGGATTTCGTTGCTTTTCTCACTAAGACTAATGCCCTGGCCTTGGCTATCGGTGTGATTATTGGTGCGGCAACGCAAAAAGTTGTATCTGCGATTGTCGATGATCTTCTCATGCCAGTTGTGGGCTTAATTATGCCTGCCGGTGATTGGCGGGATGCCCAGATAGTTTTATCGCAATCGGCTCCAGATGCCGCTGGCAAAGTTACTATCAATGCTCTGAAATATGGTCATATTGTTGGTTCCTTAATCGACTTTGTCATCATTGCTTTTGTTGTCTATCTGATTACCAAAATGCTTATGCCCAAAGAGCCCCCAGCACCGGCCACGAAAGAGTGTCCCCAGTGCTTGGAGACGGTTCCTGCTGCTGCAAAAAAATGCAAAGCTTGCGCTTCAGTTTTTTAGTTAGTTTTTGTTTTAGTGCGTTCTTTGGCAGTCGAATGAGTCTTTCAACAAGTCAGTTAGCCAGTTTCTAACTGAGTCTTGGGCCGGAATCTGCAGCGGTTTCTCTCGCAGATCTGGCAGCCTGATTGCTCTTTTTAGTGGCGCTGTGTAGGTGGCTGAGGCCGCCAGTGACGGTGGAAAGTATGATTCAACCCGAATTCGCTTTTGTGCTGCTGGTTTGCGGGCTGAATATCTGCGCCAAATAGTTAGATGGCTTGCTCGTAGCTGATCTCTCAGCCATGAAGGTATTACAGCCGCCTGGTTCATTATGATGCCATAGTCGTTGTTGTCTAAATTTTTGATTGCTCTATTTATGGCTTTGTTGTCAAGTCTTTCGGCATTTTGCGACCAGAGAGCCCTGATAGCTTTACCGGCATTGTCATCACCCAGTTTAGTTTTAGTGCCGCTGGCGCTGCGCAAATAGATGTAATGGTTGCCTCGGAGAAACCTCGTGGAGCAGCCTGTGGTAAGGAATATTTGAGGATTTTCAAGAGTTTCTTGGCTGTGGCTTACTGTTTCTTTTCTTGCTTCTGATATTGGTTCTGATTCCTTTAAAGTTTCTGATGTCTTCATAGTTCCTGATTCTTTATTGTCTTTTGCAATTCTTGGAAATTTTCTCCCTGGGCCTAATCCCAGCTCTGCGGAACACTCTTGGCCGGTTAGTACAATTTGATTGCCAAAACCTTTGGTTTTAGCTACTGCGATTTCGTAGTCAGAGTAGTCTAGTTTACGAGTTCTAGTGCTGACGAATAGCCCTCTTGCCAGTCGCTCAATTTCATTCGACTTGACCATGCGCCAGAGCGTCTGGTCAATGGCATTGCGCATTCCGCATTGCAGTACATCTTTGGTCCTGAATATTGCTCCTTCCGGTAAACCCGCTATGTGGCGGCGGATTTCGGCACGGCAACTAATTTGAGATGTTCGCATACCGCCATCCTCCGCTTGGCTCTTAGATGTAATACGTAATTTTTTGGAAAAAAGTTCAAAGTCAAAAAAAATTGCATTTTTTCATTCAAACTAGCCCCAAAAAAGCCGTAAGAAATTCAGGCAGAATTTCTTACGGCTTTTTCGGTGACATCTTGAGAAATAAAAAACGGAATTTGAGATTTTGCAGAAATTGAACTTTTTTGAGACAGGTAGCTAATTTATGCCGGGTTTTGCAACGGTTCGCTACCGTGCGTCAACGCTTTTGCTCGCGACCGG
>JAUPUU010000512.1 GCA_030917395.1 Cyanobacteriota bacterium erpe_2018_sw_21hr_WHONDRS-SW48-000092_B_bin.40 | reverse complement strand
ATGTATTTTTCAATGAAGTCAGTGCTGACATCCTTGCCATTTTGGAACATCGGATGAGCCAATACTCTCTGATGAAAAGGTATGGTCGTCTTAATACCCGTAATGGCATATTCGTCCAACGCTCTCTGCATTCTTGCAATCGCTTCTTGACGATCCCGTCCCCAAACAACGAGCTTGCTTACGAGTGAATCGTAATAGGGAGGAATAACATAACCGGGGTAACAATGACTATCAACTCTCACGCCAGGACCGCCAGGAGCAATATAGGCATCAACGCGACCCGGCGATGGTAAGAAATTGCGATCAGGATCTTCTGCATTAATACGACATTCAATAGAATGTCCACGGAACTCAATGTCTTCCTGCCTAATTGAAAGAGGCATACCGGATGCCACTCGAATCTGTTCCTTAATCAAATCAACACCAGTTACAAACTCAGTTACTGGATGCTCCACTTGAATACGGGTATTCATTTCCATAAAGTAGAAATCGTTACCAGCCAGAATAAATTCAACTGTTCCAGCACCTTCATAGTTGATTTGCTTAGCAGCACGCACAGCTGCTTCACCCATGCGCTGACGAAGCTCAGGAGTGAGAGCCGGACTAGGAGTCTCTTCGATCAGTTTTTGGTGACGACGCTGCACTGAGCAATCGCGTTCACCAAGGTGAATACAGTTACCGTGACTATCAGCCATGACTTGAATTTCGACGTGACGAATAGGCTTCAAATATTTCTCAATATAGACACCACCATCACCGAAAGCTGCAGAAGCCTCCGAACGGGCAGAAGCTAGTGCATTAACCAAAGAAGCCTGGTCCACAGCAACACGCATTCCGCGTCCGCCACCACCAGCAGTGGCCTTGACAATAACAGGGAAGCCAATCTCTGCTGCCAGCTTGTGGGCCTCACTGTCATCTTCGATTAATCCATGACTGCCGGGCACCACAGGCACACCAGCAGCACGCATAGCTTCGCGAGCTGAGGCTTTATCGCCCATAGAATTGATGGCAACAACACTTGGACCAATAAATTTGATGCGATGGTCTGAGCAAATTTGTGCGAAATTGGCATTCTCAGAAAGGAAGCCATAGCCAGGGTGAACAGCATCAGCCCCGGTGACTACAGCAGTAGAGATGATGGCTGGTATATGCAAGTAACTACGCTGCGACTGGGGTGGCCCAATGCAGTAAGCCTCGTCAGCTAGTTTCACGTGTAGCGACTCAGAATCGGCTTGAGAATAAACAGCTACCGTCGAAACTCCCAGTTCGCGACAGGCTCTGATTACTCTCAGAGCTATCTCGCCACGGTTGGCGATCAGAACCTTTTCAATCATTGTTCGTGCTCTTAACCTTTAGGATCAACCAGGTAGAGTGTCTGACCATACTCAACAGTTGTGCCATTTTCTACGCATATTTTGACAATCTTGCCAGCCACTTCCGAAGGCAAGTCGTTCATTAGTTTCATTGCTTCGATGATACAAACCGTCTGCCCAACAGAGATGCGATCACCCATTTTGACAAAGGATGCAGCTGTCGGAGAAGGCTGTCCGTAAAATGTACCAACCATCGGAGAAGTGATTGCCACGGTATTAGCTGGAGTGCCATTGTCTTCAGCGCTGGCTACAGTATCTGCCTTTGGCGCTTCAGGAGCATGAGTAGCGGCGGCCGCTCTTGGAGGTTCAGCTACAGCAGTTGCAGTAGCTGCAGCCGCATGTACAACCTGCCTCTGTTGAGCAGGAATTTCGAAAGTCTGAGCAAGCACTGGCCTGTCTTTTTTGACAGTTATGCGCTGGTCTCCAAATTCAATGGTGAACTCAGTAACGTCAGTCGAACTAACGATTCCAAGCAACTCTTTGATTTGCTGCAGGTCTATCTTCACAATTTATCCCTAATACCAATACAAATGCCAGTTTAAACGCGGGTCAAATACTTGCGATTTCTAGTATCAACCTTCACTTTGTCACCCACCTTAATGTGGAAAGGAACTGTGATTGTTGCTCCAGTTTCCAGCACAGCTGGCTTGCCGCCACCAGAGCTGGTATCGCCTCTTTCATCTGGGGCACACTCGCTGATTTCGAGTTCAACAGTATTCGGGAGCTCGAGGCCAAGAATACGATCATTGAACTTGAGCATAACGATGCCCTCGGTGTTGTCTTTCAAGAACTCAACACCTGAACCAATTTGCTGAGCAGTCAACTCTAGTTGTTCAAAACTAGTATTGTCCATCATCACGTAGTTCTCACCGGCTTTGTAGAGATACTGCAAGTCAGCCTTCTCAACAATCGCTTGGGGGAGCTTCTCGCCAGCGCGGAAAGTATTCTCAAGCACGTTACCGGTCTCGATATTTTTCATCTTGGCACGGACAAAGGCTGCACCTTTGCCAGGCTTAACATGCTGGAACTCTATTATTTGCCAAACGCCATTGTTGTATTCAATGGTGACGCCGGTTCGAAAATCGTTGGTAGAAATCATGCAGGATTGCAAGCGCTCCATGGTCCGTGAGGTTACGGACAGTAGTCAAGACAAAGCAGTGGCTACCTCTCGCCAGTGCAAAATTCTAACACCATCTAAGTACAATAGACTATGAGTCAGCATAGCCTTAGAACTAGCTTAATAGAAGCTTTTCAAAAGCAAGCTTAATGGTTGGTTGAAGAGGGGTTCTTTACCCCGCTATAATCAGCCTTCCAGCAATGTATCCGTTTAAGCATTAGCTACGGCCAATTTTTAGGCTGTACATACTGCCTTCAACTAGACATTGCCGCCATGTACGGATGACCGCCGATATCTTTTATAGTGAGAAACAGTCAATGGCCAAGAGTTCAACAACGGAGGGCAGTTCCATTAAAGAGGAATCTAATGAACCAGTCAAACCTTCCTCTAATGCTTTCGACTGGAAAGAAGTAGAAGCGCGCTGGACCGCTTATTGGCACGAGAACAAGTTATTCAATCTGGAGATGAACCCAGACAGACCCAATTTTTCGGTGGCCTTGCCTCCGCCTAACATTACAGGCAATTTACATATGGGCCATGCCCTCAACGGGACATTACAAGATGTTTTGATCCGCTTGAAAAGGATGCAAGGTTATAACGTCCTCTGGCAACCAGGAACAGACCACGCCGGTATTGCCACTCAGATGGTGGTTGAGCGCAAACTCAAGAAAGAAGGCCTGAACCGCCACAAGATGGGTAGAGAGGCCTTTACTGCAAAAATTTGGGAATGGCGCAATCAATACGGCGACCACATCATGGAGCAATACAAGCGCATTGGCGTTAGCTTCAGCTGGGACCGCGTTGCCTTCACCATGGATGAATCTTACGTCAGGTCTATTTATCGCGCCTTTGTCACTCTCTATAAAGAAGGGTACATCTATCGCGGCAATCGCATCACCAACTGGTGCCCGAGCTGCGCCACAAGCTTGTCCGATCTTGAAGTCGAGCACGACGAAAAGAAAGGTCATCTCTATTGCATCAAATACCAATTAGAAGATGGCAGTGGTGAACTAATTGTTGCCACAACCAGACCAGAGACACTCTATGGCGACGTGGCTGTAGCTGTGCACCCCGAGGACGATCGCTACAAAGCCTTTGTCGGCAAGAACGTAAAGTTGCCAATTACAAACAGAGCTATTCCTGTAATTGCTGATGCTTATGTAGAGCGAGAGTTTGGTACTGGTGCACTGAAAATTACCCCAGCCCATGACGCCAATGACTTTGAAGTAGGTGCCCGTCACAAGCTACCTCAGCCAACCGTAATTGACCTCAAGGGCAAGTTGCTTGCCAATGAGTTTGTACCAGACTTCTTGCACGGTGTTGATCGCTTTGAAGCGCGCAAACAGACCGTAGCCAAGCTGGAAGAAACTGGCTTGTTGACAGAATCGCGCGACTATACAGTTGGGCTTAGCCACTGCGAGCGGTGCCAAACCGTTATTGAACCACTGCTTTCAGATCAGTGGTACTTGAGCATGAAAGAGCTAGCTCAACCGGCTATTGAAGTAGTGGAAGAGCAAAGAGTGCAGTTCATTCCAGAACGCTACTCTAGCTCTTATCTTGACTGGATGAAGAACATTCGCGATTGGTGCATCAGCAGACAATTGTGGTGGGGTCATCGCATTCCTGTCTGGACATGCAGCAAGTGCGGCACTGTCGACGCCTATGAAGAGGCGCCAACTTCATGTGGAAAATGCTCAGCCCCAGGAGCTGACCTAAAACAAGACGAAGATGTTCTCGATACCTGGTTTAGCTCAGCCCTCTGGCCTTTCGCCACTCTAGGCTGGCCCGATGAAACCAAAGAAATGAAAATGTTCTTCCCTACAACCATACTCTCCACCGCTCGCGAGATTATCAATCTCTGGGTGGCGCGTATGATCTTCACGTCGCTCAAATTTACGAAAACTATTCCTTTCAAACATGTGCTTATTCACCCTGTTATTCAGACAGAAGACGGCAAGCGCATGTCTAAGTCAAAAGGAAACTCTATCGATCCACTCGATATGATTGACACCTATGGAGCTGACGCCAATCGCTTCTGGTTCACTTCTGTTGGTATCAAAGGCGATCAAGATGTTCGCTTCCGCGCAGAAAAGCTAGATGAGTATAAGCGCTTCGCCAATAAGTTATGGAACGCCGGTCGCTTTGTCTTGGCTCAACTAGAGGGATTTGAACCGAAAGGCGTAAATCCAGCCCACTTGACCCTGGCAGACCGCTGGATCTTGAATCGCTACAACGTGCTTTTAGATTTGCTACAGATGTACTTCCAAGACTATGACTTCGATAAAGCTGCCAATCAGCTTCACGATTTCACCTGGAGTGCTTTCTGTGACTGGTATGTTGAAATTGCTAAGATTCAACTGGCTCAAGAAGCTCAGGCAGTTGCTCAGACAGGCGAAACTACCGGACAAACCAGAGCGGTGCTGCAGACAATATTTGAAGGCTTGTTGCGTGCCCTTCATCCGATTATGCCCTTCATCACAGAAGAGCTCTGGACCAAAGTGCCAAAGTCCTCATTCTTCCCCAAAGACTTCGTGTCAATCATGTTTGCGCCCTACCCAAGGCCAGATGAAAACCTGATCGATGACGATGCCGAAGAGAAAATGGAATTTTTGATGCGAGTAATACGCTCGATCAGAAATATCAGACAAACCTACAATGTGCCAGCTTCGGCCGAAGCAGAGGTAATGATTGTCTGCCAGGACGAGGACGAAATGAAGTGCCTAGCCGATGGAGCTATGTATATTGAGCGTTTAGCTAAAGCTAGCCCCCTCGACATCAGCATGGACTGCTCGCCACCATCAATGGCAGCATGCGAAGCCGTGTCGTCTGTAAATATCTACGTGCCACTAGCGAAGTTAATCGACGTAGCTAAATCGAAAGACAAGCTCAATGTGCGAAAACAATCGATAGAAAAAGAGATTGCAAAAGTCGATTCACAGCTCGCCAACCCTGATTTCAAGAGCAAGGCACCAGCCGACAAAGTAGCAAAAATAGAAGCCCAACTAACTGAGCTCACCCGGCAGCTAGAAAGCGTTCACGCCCAACTGAAAGTGCTTGAAGCCAGCTAAATCAACATCACTATTGGGGAAACTGGTCAAATAAACTAAGTTGGCCAGAGTATTGCGGCTTCTCTTTCTTAGACTTAGTGGCTGGCTTATTGCCAGCATCCTTAAGCTGTCGTGCTATTTCTTTAGCAGCCAAAGAATGCGCTTCTTCATCAGCCTGTTCTTGCAAGGGATCAATTGGAGCAATTAGCTGCCTGCCATCAATAGCAGTGCCATTGACCTGAGTAGAAACACGGTGACAAACTATTTGATCGTCTGGATAAGGTTTCAGAATTGATTCTAATTCGGCCAAATTTTTGTTCGTTGGGTCAAGCCAGCGACCTTCTAAGTGCTGGGGAATTATTGCAGGCATACGATCGTGGAACTGAGCCATTACTCGATTGGCCGGAACAGTAATGATGGCGCAGGTGCGAATCTCATCACCGTCCAGCGAAGACCAATCTTCAAAAAGACCGGCAAACCCCATTAAACTCTTGTCTTTCAAATGCACCCGCCAGGGCTTACGCGCTTTACCATCACCAGTCCATTCATAGAAGCTGTCGGCAGGCACGATACAGCGCCTTGCCCGAAAAGCAGTGCGAAAGAAAGGCTTAACTGCAATTGATTCGCTCCGGGCATTGATCATTGGTTTGGCATCCCGCGACCAAGCAGCGATAAAGCCCCAGCGAGCGGCCTCTATGCGACGGCCGCCCTCCAATTGATTGGCAATGATAATAGGGACCCAATTGGATGGAGCAATGTTATAGCGCGCCGCAATTGGTAACTCAAGGTCTCTGACACGAAAGCGAGCCAGAATATCTTCAGTAGAATGAGCTAGGGTGTACCTTCCACACATGATCAGTATTGTCGCACTTTATAGCTTGGCAGGGGAATGCCTGTAGAATGTAATTTATCACTGAGATTTAGCACTGAGATTTTCAAGCAAAATTTGATATTAACCAGGAAAGCGGATGGACGATAAAGAAGCAAGCCTGCACTTTCAGCAAGGCTTTATGTATTTGCAAAACCAGTGCGCTAATGAAGCAGCACTCTGCTTCACCCAAGCCCTTGCCGCTAGCCCAGGCCTATGGCAAGCCCAACTAAACAGAGGCAATGCTCTGATGATGGCCGGGCGATATGACGTTGCCATCCGCGATTTCGAAGCCGTTCTTGCAGTCGAGAAAAGCGCCCTTGCCTTAATGAATAAAGGTCTTTGTCAGCACCAATTGGGGCGCTCAGAAGAGGCGCTCAAGCTCATAGACTCTGCTGCCGCAGCTGCTGACAACAACAGCCTACTAGTGATAATTATTTCCGCCAAAGCAGAGGTGTTGAGCGACCTCGGGCAGCTAGCCTTGGCTCTGTCAGCCTATGACCAAGCCATAGCTATAAAGAACGATTCACCAACACTCTACAGCTTCCGGGGGCAACTAAACTATCGCCTTGAGCAATTTCAAGAAGCAGTTGACGACATCACTAAAGCGGTGGAGTTGAGCCCTGCCTTTGAGCCAGATTTGTACTATCGCGCCCATAGCTTGTGGAAGTTGAAACGTTTAAAGGAAGCCTTAGAAGACTTCAATATTGTGATCGAGAGCGAACCCGATGAGTGGACTAATTATT
>JAUPUU010000070.1 GCA_030917395.1 Cyanobacteriota bacterium erpe_2018_sw_21hr_WHONDRS-SW48-000092_B_bin.40 | reverse complement strand
TCGCCAGCTTTGGTCATGAGAATGGTCGTAAAGGTCCAAAAGTGACAGTTTCAGTTGGCTGCGCCAATTTCAATATGGAAGATTTGAATCCAGAGACCATTTTGCGTGATGCTAAGATTGCCCTACGGCAAGCTAAAGAGGCTGGACGCAATCAAGTTTGCAGCTAGCTAAAAATAGGACTGTTTAGGTTAAGGCAGTGTAGAAGCTGTCGATGGTTTGCAGAA
Source organism: Cyanobacteriota bacterium erpe_2018_sw_21hr_WHONDRS-SW48-000092_B_bin.40 (assembly GCA_030917395.1). Classification (GTDB taxonomy): domain Bacteria; phylum Cyanobacteriota; class Vampirovibrionia; order Obscuribacterales; family Obscuribacteraceae. The sequence goes on along the minus strand of JAUPUU010000070.1, from coordinate 13,217 downwards.
TTGTCGGCTCGTCAATTCTTGCCAAAAGGTTAGCGAGAAGAATGGTGGCACCTGCACCTACTCCTTCTTTGACATGGCCCTCTTCATAGGCTCTCAGGCCAGCATGACAAGATTCTGTCAGAGCAAAATGGCTGGCTACGAAGGGAGCATCAACAAGCCGCGCTAGTTTGGCCGTCTCTGCCCACTGATCATGGGCTACCCATTTGGTTGTTGCCACCATTATGTTGTTGAGTTGACATGCCTGATTCTGTGCTAATTGATTAGCTAGGGCGTAGACGGCAAGCATTTGCGAACCTCCACCAAGAATGGTGATGCCGTCATTTCGGTTGGTGTTGCGTCTGATGATAAATCCCACTGCAAATGCTTGCATCGGGTCTCCCACTGCTGCGATGGCAGAAAGTGGATTAGCTTTGAAGTAGCTAGGAATGTCCTTTGTTTCGACGTTAAGTCGCTTAGCTGCTGCTAATACGCCAGCCTTAGCCATGGCGATTTTTTGTTCGTGGTTGCAGGTTGGTACGCTGCTTGAGAGTAGATTTTCCGCCTCTATACCAAGGGCCATAAAAATGGCTTGGGCTGTGGTGGTGCCTCCCGGTACACATTCAGCCAAAACAGCAAGTGCTTCTTCTACTTCGCCTTGTGCTTTTCGAGCACTTTCGGCGTTTGCTAGATCATCTGCTAGTTTGCAACCGGCCTGGTAGAGCTTGTTTACCAAATCGAGAGTAAGAGCCTGGCCCGTGATGATCGACTTAGCTGCTTCGCCTCCAGCCTTGATATGGTCGATGTGTGGACTGCTAAAACTGCCGCAGTCTACTATTGTAGTTAAGTGTGGTATTAAGCTCAAAGCTGCTCTGGTTAGCACCACCGGTGATGCAATGCCAGTTGGCGACACAGGTAATTTTTGTTCTATTTGTAAGTGCGAAAGTAAGATGTCAGCATCAAGAGCCGGAGTGAGGCGGCGCAGTTCTGCGCTGCTCCCGGCTGCCGAGACCCCGTCTGTATCGCTCACTTCGCTGCCAGCTAAAGCCAATATGAAATCGATGCGTTGTATCTGGCGGATGCGCTCTACTAATTTTGCTGTGCGACCGTTGGCATCAAAGACAATGTCTACCAAGTCAGCTTTAATTTTTGTCAGCACCACTTTTCCCACTTTCACTAATGACTACGCAGTCTCTTACTACTTCGCACAACATCGCTGTGCTAATTGGAATGATAATTAGGCCGGATAGGCCCTGCCAGATTTCGCTTATGTATGACATGGGCGTTGCTGCCATGATTGTTCTTGCCTGAAGGGCTGGCTTGAAAAGGACAACCACAGCATAAGGTGTAGTAATTACAGTTACTGCAATAAAAGCCAATAGAGAAACAACACTTAAAGCTGGAGATGTAGTGATGGCAAGCCAAAGCGATTCAATTGAAGTCTCTTTCACGGTTCTGTCTGACATTGATGAAACCGCTAAGGTGGTAATTGAATAGTTAGAAAGACAGAGGCCAGCGATGGCCAGAACCACCATGGCGCCTTGACGCAGGTTCAAGACTTCAGGACCGAGATTATAAGCTTGAACTATTTCTGGGCTGAGGCCAACCACAATGAAAGAGCAGGCGCACCAGACAAAAATTAGCGGCATCATGATGATCGAGCTAACCAGCCAGCTTTTGGCTAGAAAAGCTTTGTGGTGCCTGACTGCCGTTAGACCTTCGTCCAGGAAGGTTTTAATTTGGGCCGAAGTGGTTCTATCTTCTAAATCTAAGGGGCAGCGCAAGAATGCTCTGGTAAAACCAGTGAGGCGGACAAGGCCGATAAAGAGGGCGAGAATCAGCAATATGCCGGTGATGATCATGCCGGTGGCGTAACCAATTAGTGTAGGGATGAGGACATTGCCATCAATTACCCCATCAACTTTCAGCACGGTTAGTGAGCTGAGGCTGCCTGTCATGATAATTCCAGCCAAGGTCGAGAGAATTATTGGTGTTTTAAAAATTGGTACAAAAGCCAGGGCAAAATGCCAGGTGTGTTTCCACCAGCCAGCATGAAAAAAGCGGGCAAGGGCTTTTTTACTGACGATTATTGGTCGCTCGTTCGAGTCAGGCAGCGGTTTCAAATTTCACGGTTCCAGTTTCGTGCTTTTAGTTCTAATTTCTCAGTTTTCCCTTTTTAGTATCTGCGGTTGTCTCTGTTCTCTTTCGAAAGCGGAAGTTTACATAACATTAAGCGCTATTTACTCGCCTTCCTTGCTTTTTGCTCACTTGCTCAATCTCCCATGCAGGGCGGGTTTCGGCCTCTATCTGAGAGGTTAGGATAGGCTGAAATAGAGTCTTACGAGCTTACAGTAAGTGAGTCTAAGAAAGATTCTTGACAAACTGTGCGAAGATTTCGAAAAGCAAGGAGATCCTCATGATTCTGTCACTGGGCAATGCTAGCGAAAAGGTAATAGAAAAGATTCGTCAGAATCTTTCGTCACGCGGTTTAGAGAATACCTTAGTTAAATGCGCCAAGACTACATTGGTAGTTATAACTTCTGATGCCGATAGCTTACCAGGTCATGTCTTCAGCCAAATGGATGGTGTGCAGAAAGTTGTGCGCTTGAGCAATCGCAGCCCCCTTGGCAAAGATTTGGCCCAGACAGTGGTTACTCTCTCTCCGGCGAATTCTAACTCTGGTTTGGTCCAGCTTGGTGGTGGTCTTCCTCCAATTGTTGTTTCTGGGCCTTGTGCTATCGAAGGCCGAGAGCAAATTATAGAACTGGCACATGAGGTCAAAGCCGCTGGTGCTGTAGCCCTCCGTGGCGGTGCCTATAAGCCACGTACTTCCGCTTACGATTTCCAGGGCCTCGGACTAGACGGTCTAAAGTATATGAAAGAAGCTGGCCTGCAGGCCGGTTTGCCTGTGGTCAGTGAAGTGGTCTCGATTGAGCAAATTGAACCTTCGTCGCCATATCTTGATGTTTTTCAGGTGGGCGCTCGCAACATGTACAACTATGAGCTGCTCAAAGAGCTAGGACGGCAGCGCAAGCCGGTACTTCTAAAGCGCGGCATGTCAGCCACCATTGACGAGCTTCTACAGGCTGCTGAATACATTTTGCTGGAAGGTAATCTCCAGGTTATTTTATGTGAGCGGGGTATTCGCACCTTCGAAAATCGCACACGCAACACCCTAGACTTATCAGCTGTGCCTGTGATCAAATCATTGACTAGCTTGCCTGTGATGGTTGACCCGTCACACGCTGTAGGTAAGCGTGATTTAATCGCTTCCATGTCTCGTGCTGCCATTGCCTGTGGTGCTGATGGTTTGATTATCGAAAGTCATTGCACTCCCGATAAGTCAATATCTGACGCCGCTCAGGCTATCGAACCATCTACTCTTGCCGCGATAGTGAACGACATGAACACCATTTATGCGGCACTCAATCCTGGTGCGGCTCTCAATGCCTCGGACAAAACTAAGGCTAAGAATGAGATCAACAATGAGGCCGTGACAATCTCTAAGTCATCAGCTCGCACCCTAGCAGGAGCGCCAGGTTCGTAAAAGCGTTCTAGCTGCCTGGTCTCTGTCTTTCTGGTCCAAAGCGCTCTAAGATTTTGACGAAGTTGTCATTTACCGAAATTTCTGGCGGAGTATTGCCGAATACTTCGGCTACCATCTTTTTGAAGACTGGTTTGCCATTGCCTTTGCTTGGCAGTTGCACCTTCATGCCGTTTTCGTAGATTGGTCTTAAGATCACCATGCCATCGATATCTGCAGCATTGGCTGTGAAGCGATTGAAGCCTGCTCCGTCGGCTCCGACGCCGTGCTCATTCAAGCGCGAGACTTCGATAAAGTGAGGTGAGCGGGTGTTTGGTTGATTGATGAAGCGGCCGTTTTTACCGAAGAGCACAATCGTTCCGTCCTCGGGCAGGTTGCCATTGCGCTGGCGATCTAAGATTTCTTTGAGAACGGGCTGTTGTTCGGCAACATCTAGCAGCTGCTTGTTTCTCAAATCGTCTAGCAGCCTGGTTTTGGCTTCAAGGTGCTCTTGAATTTCTGACAATCTTCTTTCTGGCGAGCCAGTATTGACACCACGGCCTGGTTCGCGCAAATCGCTCAACTTCTCGCGATAGCCTTTATATGAGTTAGGCAGATTGTTCATCATGCCCTCTAGCTGGGCTACTGCTTCGGTGGCGACTTGTCCGCGCTTGCCGGCATCAGGAATTTGGGCAAGTTCTTTAGATGCGGCCTTAGCGTATTCGCCCACTATTTTGAGCGCACGTGTATAAGATGGTGCTCGATCGGAGCCCAGTTGCTCCTGAGCTCTCAAGGCGTTTTGCTCGGCTCTCGTGCGGGTTTCTGCTAGATTCTCGCCAGGTTTTGCCCGGTAAGTGCCACCATCTATGTCACTAATTGTGCGTCGGTTTGTTTCAATTTCTCTGAAGAGTTGATTGGAGCGCACCACTGCTTCAGCGTTGGCTTTAGCTGTGCTTAGTTGCTGACTAACCTTTAGTGGCTCGATTGTTAGCTTTTCTGCTACTTCGACAGCTGGCTTGACGGGTGCGTCTGCCTGCGGTTTTGCCACTTCAACTCTGACTGGCTCAGGTGTTTGTGCTGCCACTTCTTTGGCTGCTACTGGTTGTTCCAGCGCTTCTTTGATGAGGTTGCGGCCAGCTGGGGCCTCGGCTATAACTGCAGTGGTTTCCTTGGGCGCCACTACTTCGGCTATAACGGTTGCAGGCTTGGCTGTCTCAGCAACAAGTGGTTTAGCTACAGCTTCTTTGACGACTACTGGTTTCTCGTGGGCAATCTTAAGGCTAGGGTCGGCTTCTAAGGCCGTCATCCGGCTTTGGTGCAGAGCCACCAGCTCTTGAGCGCTTACTGCCAGCGTCTGGCGTTGCTCTCTTATTGCTGTTAGTTCGCCTTCGGTTGCTTTTATTTCTCTTTCGATTGTTGCTTGCTTGCCGGGCTTGGCCTGTTCAGCGGCGCTAAGGGCTGCTTGTGCCTCAGTTACTCTTTCTTTGGCTCTAGCAATAGCTTCGCTGCCGCCCATTGTTTTTGCTTCTTCAAAGGCAGTTTTGGCGTCGCGGAATTGTTGGTTCTTAGCATCGAAGGCAATCTTCTCAGCGGTTGGTCGACCTTCGGCCGTGCGCTCTTCTTTGATCAGGCCTCGGGCTTGTTCGCGTTCCTGGAAGAGGCGATCGTGCTCTTGTCGTTTGCTGTTGATAGTGCGACCGACTTCTTCGGCGCTTCTAAGATTCTCTTGGGCGCGTGTCAGTTGAGCTTTCTCAGGTAGAGTGCCATTGAGTGCTTCGCGCTCTTGAATTTGGCGGGTCATTTTGCCCGAGAGTTGAGTCTCTTTTGATGCCAGGGCCAAGTTTTCTTGGTGGACAGTGGTGAGCTTCTCTTTGGCTACAACTAAGTGGGTGTCATCAGCTAATTGTGATTTTTTTAGTTGGGCCTGAAGGTCAGCGAAAGAGCCAGCGGCTTTAGGTTTGGTATTGACGATGTCTTTGACTTGCTCGAAGATGCCTGCGCCTAGGTCGCTTTTTGCTTCTTTCCCAGCAAAACTGCGGGACAGCCCAGTGAGGTGATCTTGGCCAAAGAATTCAGATGTCTTGGCGAATTGGGCTTTGCCACTGGCCATTGCATCCATGTGCCAGTTCGGCTTGAGGTTCATCCCTGCTTTCATGCCGAGTCCGCCAGAGAGACCAACTAGGGTGGCATCAAAGAGAATGGCGCCGCCGTTTGCCGCTACTTGTCGGCGATTAGCTTCAAGGTTTGCTCCTGAATGATAAGCCTCAGAAACGGCTCCGATAGTTGCTTGGGGCCGTCCAGCACTAAACTCGCTGTAAACCCAGGCTGCACCCATGCCGAGCCCAGCTGCGGCTGCCACAGGCATACCGAACTTGCCCATTTTGCTAACAGCGGTAAGACCATAGCCAACGGCAAAGCTTTCTGCCACTGTAGTCGCTGTGGCAACTTTATTGTCCGCTGCGTGACTTACCCCGTTTACCATACCGTCCATTAGGCCGCCAGCCAGGACCGTTGTTGCTCTCATCGTGCCGCTTACGGCGTTATCACCCTTGAAATTTAGAACATCGAGTGCGAGCCTTGAGCGTGACTCTTGGTCTGTGGAGCCGTTATTTGCCGCATCGGACCCGGTCTGGGTGAATTCCGTTCTGTGATTGAGGCTATGGCTCAGATCTGGCATTGTGCGGGTTCTCCAAGAAAATAGGGTGTTAGGCTTGAGCTTGTTGTTGTTGTCTGGGGTGCTGGCTTGATTGCCAAGGAGAGAGCAGTGGTTGATGAGATGCATCTTAGGCTGATGCCAAGGGCAAGTCGATTGGGGAAAATCCCCATCACCTCGTATAACTCCCATGCTTTTGTGAGACGCGATTATTAAATCGGCACCTGGCCTGGTTTGGGCGTTTTAAGTGTTTTAGATTGGCCTATATAAAAGAATTGGCGAATTGTCTGGGCCTATTCCTGCTTAATTTGTACTCCGTTCAATTTATTGTTGGCCCCGGGAACAAGCTGGCAATATAAATAGATTGGGCTATCTAAATGGAACGTCTTGGGTGAATGCGGCGAGCAAAAAATTGCCAAGCTTGATTAATAGCTCGATAAGTTGCTAGATTACATTTGCAAAGCTGGTGCACGCTCAAAGTGCAGGGTGCAAGTGTCTACTGTATATGTAGCCTGCATGCACTCGCAAGAATTAGCCGTTTGAGGAATATTCAAGTTTAAATGCTCACTGGAATACTATGCCTGGCAGTTTTTCTTGTCATGGCTATGTTTATGTATGCCAGGCGCATATCTGCTCTTCTGGCCTTACCGCTAATGGCCTTTGCTATCGCCTTGATTGGGGGCGTTGAGCCTAAGGCGATTGTCAAAGATGTTCTTAGTGCCGGCTCGCTCAAGTTGCATAGTGCTTATACCACCACCATGTTTGGTGCCATGCTGGCTGAGCTGATGAACAAGCATGGCATGGCTCGAGCCCTTGTGCGTTGGGTGGCCGAGTTTGCCGGAGACAATCCTTATTTGCTTGGCATTTTACTCACTGCAGTTACGGCTCTCTTGTTCTCGACATTGGGTGGCCTCGGTGCCGTTATCATGGTCGGTACTATTATTTTGCCGGTTATGCTTTCTCTGGGGATTCCAGCCTTAGGTGCTGCTGGCTTGTTTTTGTTTGGTATTTCTCTTGGTGGAATGTTCAATCTCACTAACTGGCAGCTTTATACAGATGTCCTCAAAGTGGAACAGCCAACAATTGTTTCTTTTGTTGTGCCCTTTGCCCTTATTCTGTCGTTTGTTGTAATGCTATTTCTTGCTATTGAGTTGAAGGACAAGCGTAATCTCAAATTTCTTGCTTTAGGTTCGGCTTTGCTCGCTGGTATCTACCCGTTAATAGATCAATTTACTCCAGCCGGTGTCGCCTCTAAGGAACCATTGTCAGTATCGTATTTGGTGGCAGGAATTGGGCTTGTTCTGTTGTCTGTTTTCGCGGTTGTTAGGCATTGGCGTAAGAGTACTGATTTGCCGGGCATTGCTTTGTTTACGCCGATTATTCCTCTACTCTTTGTGCTTGTCTTCCGCTGGGAGATTATCCCTTCGTTTATGCTGGGACTTGTTTATGGAGTTCTTACTACCTGGAGCGCTCAGTCGATAAATCTGCTCACCCGTTCAATTATTGATGGCGTCAGTAACGTCATTCCCGCGGTCCTTCTCATGATGGGCATAGGTATGCTAATCGTTGCGGTGATGGACCCTAAGGTCAGCGATTCTATCGCCCCAATAATTAAGTCAGTGGTTCCAACTACGGCTGTATCTTATGTCTTAGTTTTTGCTCTGATATCGCCGTTGGCTCTCTACCGAGGCCCTCTCAGCCTGTGGGGGATGGGTAGCGGTTTGGTTTCCTTGATGGGTAAGGTTACGACTCTTACCTCTCAAGCAATCATGGGAATGTTGATGTCCGTGGGGCAGATTCAAGGCGTTTGTGATCCAACTAATACTCAGAATATTTGGATTGCCACGTATCTTGGGGTCGATACCCAGGCAATCTTGCGCAAGACTATCGGTTACGCTTGGTTGGCCGTTATTCTCGGCCTTAGTCTTTCTGTAGCGAAAGGTTTTGTGCCATGGTAGAGCAAAAGTCAGCTCAACGGGTTGAGCGTTTTACTCAAGCTGCTAGCAGCGAATCGGGCGAACGCCGATCGTATCGCATTGGTATCGATGTTGGCGGAACCTTTACTCATGCTGTGGCCATTGACGCAGGCACCTCCACTTTAGTAGCCAAGGCTATGGTGCCCACCAGCCACCGGGCTAAAGAAGGCGTAGCTAAGGGTATTGTTGAAGCCCTGCACTTGCTTCTTCAGTCTGCCGAAATTGCTCCTTCTGCTGTCAGCTTCATTGCCCATAGCACCACCCAAGCCACCAACGCATTGCTAGAAGGTGACCTTGCTCATGTCGGAATTATTGGTATGGGAAGCGGTGTAAATGCCCTTCTTGCCGATTCCTCGACAAAATTAGGGCGTATTCCTGTGGCTTCTGGTTGTTTTTTAGAAACAACACAGAGGTTTTTGAATTCGCAAACAGTTACCGAAGAATTAGTGCGTAAAACCATTGTCGAGTTAAGAGACTTAGGTTGTACAGCTATTGCCGCCAGTGAAGCCTTTGCTCCAGACCAGCCTGGTAATGAACAGTTGGTCTTGAAAGTCGCTCAGGAACTGGGAATTTTGGCAACAGCTGGTTCCGAAGTTAGTCAGCTTTATGGATTGAAAGTGCGAACTCGCACCGCTGCAATCAATGCCGGTATTTTGCCAAAGATGATTGAGAGCGCTGATTTAACAGAGCGTAGCGTCAGAGAAGCCGGTATTAGCGCACCGATTATGATCATGAGATCTGATGGTGGCGTGATGGACATCGATGCCATGCGCAAGCGTCCGATTCTTTCGATTCTTTCTGGGCCGGCGGCTGGAGTGGCTGCGGCAATGATGTTCTTGCGCATCTCTGATGGCGTTTTTCTCGAAGTCGGTGGCACGAGCACTGACATATCGGCAATAGCTAATGGCAGAGCTTTGATCCGCTCTGCGGAGATTGGTGGCCATCGTATCTATATGCGCACTCTTGATGTGCGCACTGTTGGTGTCGCTGGCGGATCCCTTAGCCGGGTGTCGAGTAAAGCCGATGGCGGTGTTTTGGCTGTTGGTCCACGTAGCGCGCATATTGCCAATCTTGGATACGCATCATTTAGTGACCCTCTTTCTACCGGTGTGTTTAAGGTTTCAACCTTAAGCCCTCTGAAAAAAGACCCGGCTGATTATGTTGCTTTAAGTCGACCTGATGATAGTCAACCAAGCCTTAGTGTTACGCCAACCTGTGCTGCCAATTTACTAGGTCTTGTTCCTGAGGGAAATTGTGCCAGTGGTAATTTAGAGACTATTGGTCAGGCTTTTGCTGCTATTTCTGCCTACGTTAATAAGCATGAGCCTAGAGACTCTGTTGCCAGTTCGGAGTCGTTGGAGCTGGCCACTCGAATTCAGAAATTGGCATCAGCTCAATGTATTCCCGTGGTCAAAAAGTTGATTGCTGAGCACAAGTTAGATCCTGAACTTGTTGATTTAATTGGTGGCGGTGGTGGTGCTGCTGCAATCGTGCCATTTGTTGCCAAAGAAATGAATTTGCGCTTTAACCTGGCTGAGCACGCTGATGTCATTTCAGCAATTGGCGTTGCTATGGCGTTGATCCGTGAGACCGTTGAGCGTCAGGTGGCTAATCCGACCCATGCTAGCGAGACTATTTTGGCCATGCGTCAGGAAGTTTTTGATGCTGTTCATAAAATGGGTGCCGATCCGGCCACCATAGAAGTGCATGTTGAAATTGATAGTAAAACTTCAGTCGTCAGAGCTACTGCCAGCGGAGCCACAAAGATGGCGACCAGCGCTGTTAAAGTTTCTCTTACGGTTGAAGAGCGCCTTGCTTTAGTTGCTGAGTCTATGCGAGTGCTTGCTTCTGATGTGCACGAGATCTGCTCTAATGACTACTTTACGGTTTATGGGGCGACACGTAAGTCTCACACTGGTCTTCTGGATCTCTTCTCCGCGCCTAAGAAAGCTCTGCGTATTCTTGATAGAGATGGCATAGTTCGGCTGCAAGCTAGTAACGGCGATGCCAAGGCGGCCTTGAAGGAAGAAGCTGAGGCTACCATCTTAAGTTTGATCGAGGCTCATGCGAGCTGGGGAGATGCTGGTAAGACTATCCCCAGCATGATCTTGCTGCTTGGCGCCAAGATAGTCGACCTTTCTGGTTTGTTAGATCAAGAGCAGGTCATTACTCTGGCTCGGGCCGAATTAGCCAATGTAGCAAGTGCGTCGACGGTCTTGATCGTGGCCAAGCTAATCTAAAGTATATGAATATAGAATCGCCAACTTTTCATCTCGGGATAGCTGAGTTTAATCGGCAGGAATTTTATGAATGTCATGAGACCCTCGAAGAGTATTGGCAAACTCTTAAATCGGATGTTCCTCACAAAGAATTGATTCAAGGAATCATTCAAATTGCGGTGGCTTTTTATCATCTGCGCCGAGGGAATGTCAAGGGTACCCTAAAATTGTTAGTTCGGGGAAATCGACGTTTAGAAGCGTATCTTCCCACCAGTGCCGGTCTTGAACTGACGACCTGTTGGCAAATTGTTACCGAGGACATTGCCTTAATTGAAGCTGGGTGCGCCTTTGACGATCCCAGGTTGAAAATTCCAACAATTCAAAACAACTGGCCTGCATAAGTTGTTGAATTGAAGTCAACCAGCTATTATCAACGTTCGGGAATTCCTGGTTACTAGAATCTGAACGTGAAAAGCAACACTATCCTGGTCGTAGACGATGAGCAATCAATCACCACTCTCTTGAGTGAGGTGCTCAAAAAGGCTGGCTATGCAGCCAGTATTGCCAATGACGGCTTCAAAGCAATTGCTGCCTGTAAAGTTCGCACGCCCGATGCCATTATTTTAGATTTGCATATGCCCTTGATGGGCGGCATAGAAGTTTATAACCGCCTTAGAGCTGACGACAAGACCTCGGCTATTCCGATCGTCTTCCTGGCCGCACGAGATAAGCCACTGCCGACCTTTTCTGGCGACGGTGCCAGCAATGAAGACATCCTCTTCAAGCCGGTAGAAGCCAATGAGTTGTTGTCACGTGTCAAGAGTGTGCTGAAAGAAAAAGCTCTTCGTGATGAGCTAAGACGCAAAGAGGCTCAACTAAAAGAGCTTTCGTTGACAGATGCTTTGACTGAACTCAAGAGCAGTCGATATTTAGACGAATTTATGCAAATTGGTATTCGTCAGGCTAAGCGCTATAGCGTGCCGTTTTCTTTAGTTATTCTGGAGATTGACCATCACCAGGAGCTTTCTAAATCTCTGGGGCCAGATGCCTTCGACACCGTTGTTAGCCAGGTGGCGCAAATTGTTGCCAAGCAGATGCGTGAGTCAGACATAGTTGTCCGTACAAATACATCTGAGTTCACTGTCGTCCTCACCTGTACTACAAAAGAAGGGGCTATTGAGGTGGCAGAACGTTTGCGCACTTCTGTGGCGGCATCAGTTCTAACTGTTGGTTCTGAGTCAAAGAGCGTTACTGTCTCTGTCGGTATTTGCCAATTTGCGAAACATATGGACGATGAAGGTAAGCTTCTGATGTCTCATGGAAGAGCTGCTGTCGAGCATGCCCACAGTAGTGGCGGCAATATGACCTTAATGGCTGAATAGAGCTTGCCTTTCGTCCCCCGATTGCCTCAGCCACCACCCGTAATGGCATACTTCGGTTAAGGAAAAGCTACCTAAAATGTTGGCATATTTGAAAGGCGTCATCGTTACTAAAGAGATTTCTGGCGGGCCAGTAGACCGCTTAGTTCTTGACGTTAATGATGTTGGCTATGAGCTTTCTGTGGCCCATTCCACGCTGCTGCTTCTTGGCCAAGTCGGAGAGACGGTCATCGTTTATACGTCTATTGCTATTCGAGAAACAGAGTGGACTATTTTTGGCTTTAGGGATACGAGTGAACGTCAGCTCTTTAATTTGTTGCAGTCCGTCACGGGAATTGGACCCAAGCTCGCCCTTGGTCTTGTGGGTACGCTTGGGATTGAAACTCTGGTTGAGGCGGTACTTAGCGAAAATCAAAAAATGATTTCGCAGGCTCCTGGCGTAGGTGCAAAAGTTGCACAGCGAATTATTCTTGAGTTGAAAACCAAGATGGAAGAATTCTCACGTACTCTTGGAAGTAAGCCACTAGAGCCATTTACAGGCAAGTCTGCCGTGTTTGAGGAAGTGACAGAGATTTTGGCTAATCTTGGTTATACCGCTACCGAAATTCATGCGGCTTTGAAAAAAGCAAAAGAGAAGAATATTGAGGCCGACAGCGCAGAGGAACTCGTGCGATTTGCTTTGCGAGCTCTTAGTGCTCCGCAGTCAGCTTGAGCGTTTAGAGCTAGAGTGGATTCGGTGTTAGAAAAGTGCGATTTAAATCTAACGGCGGATCCGTGTTGGAAAAATGCGATTTAAATCTAACGGCGGATCCGTGTTAGAAAAATGCGATTTAAATCTAACGGCGGATCCGTGTTAGAAAAATGCGATTTAATTCTAACTACGGATCCGTGTTAGAGAAAGGCGATTTAAATCTAACGACGGACTTGGTGTTGGAAAAATGCGATTCAAATCTAACGGCGGACTTGGTGTTAGAAGAATGCGATTTAATTCTAACGACGGATTCGTGTTGGGAAAATGCGATTTAAATCTAACGACGTATCCGTGTTAGAAAAAGACGGTTAAAACCTAACGACGGATCCGTGTTAGAAAAAGACGGTTTAAATCTAACGACGGATCCGTGTTGGGAAAATGCGATTTAAATCTAACGACGGATCCGTGTTAGAAAAAGACGGTTTAAGTCTAACGGCGTATCCGTGTTAGAAAAAGACGGTTCAAATCAAACGGTGACCTCGGTGTTAGAAAAATGCGATTTAATTCTAACTACGGATCCGTGTTAGAGAAAGGCGATTTAAATCTAACACTATATATGGTGCTTCTATAGTTCGCCTTGTTACTAAGTCGAAATTTTATCGAACTTTTTATCTAATTATTGAACTCTTCTCCACCTTCTTTCGTTTCTAAGAATAGCCCCTAGACACGAGGTGGAACCATGAGCTGTCACCGTAACATTGTGGCCTTTATCAATCGCTTACCTCCAGATTGCTGGTTTG
>JAUPUU010000511.1 GCA_030917395.1 Cyanobacteriota bacterium erpe_2018_sw_21hr_WHONDRS-SW48-000092_B_bin.40 | reverse complement strand
GGTTTCTCTTCGGCGACCAAAACGCTCTCTGCCCTATGGCGTTTCATGATTTCAGTGACGGTCGTCTTGCTGATTTTCAGTTGCTCAGCAATGTCCCGGTAGGAAGTACCTTGACCGACCAGGTCAACCACCCTGGGAGCAAGCCGGTCTGACTTTACCCTTTGACCGAGCTGGCGCCCCAGTTTTTTACCACGGGCTTTTGCTGCGGCCAGACCTGACTTGACCCTTTCACGAATCAGGTCGCGTTCGAATTCAGCTAATGAAGCCATTATGCTGGCAATGAGCTTGCCTTGTGACGTCTTCAGATCAAACTGAAGGCCTGATTGTGCAATCACAGAAACTCGCCACGATTCAAGCTGCTGCAAGGTATGAATTAGGTCCATCGTGCTTCGGCCCCATCTGGTCAATTCAGTGACCAAGATGGCGTCAATCTTGCGCGCCTGCGCAAGAGCCAAAACAGCTTGACGTTCACTTCGATTGTCTCTAGAGCCAGACGCCGTTTCTTTCCAAACGCCAGCGACAGTCATTTTTGCTCTCTTTGCATAGTTGCGCAGTTCGCGTTCTTGTCGTTCGCAAGATTGATCGGCCGTTGAAACTCGGCAATAGATAGCGACTTTTTGTACCAATTGAACCCTCCGAGATTTACATGCCCAAAAGGCAGTCAGCTCAATGAACCTAAAGTGTATCACTTGGACTATACTTCAATTGATACAGTGCGGAGTAACTAATTTTAGATCGAGCGAATCAATGCCAGAGTGCGCAGAGAGTCACAGGCATCTTACTCACTGCGCACAATCTAATAAATCTCCTGCCGCATCAACCTCGGCCAGTTGCAAGAGTACCTAGGTGCAGACCCGGCTGATAGCCATAAGACTATAATGAGCTTGCGATGTTAATGTTCGGAAACAGCCAAACGTCAACAGATGGCGCAAAATAGATAGAAGTAGCCCATGTGCTTGCCGACCCCTTTCCTATTTAGCGTGAACTCCCCACTTAAACCAAGTTTGCTTGGTTTGCACTTTTGTGGTGACGGGTTCAAAGATAAAGTGAAATAAGAAAAATCAGAGGCAGCCAATAATGAAAATTAGCTTTGTACCGCAGATGGCTATTTCGCTACTGATCTCATTGAGTTATTTCTCCGGTGCAGCCTTAGCTCAAGATCCTATGTTTACACCGCTAAACCCCAAGAGAGCCTCATATGGTGTCATGGACACAAGCGGCAAGGTGGTATTGCCAGAACAATTTGAAGACAGCATCCTTACGGTTGAAAATGCAATTATTGCTTCTCCTTTCTCTTCAGCTCATAAGTTTCGTGAAACAGTGCCGCGTTATCTGTTTGATCTAAACGGTAAAAGGCTAACCCCAAAGCCCTTAGGGATGATTGATAGTTTTAGCAATGGCCTCGTAGCCATACAGAACGGCGAACTATGGGGCTATTTAGATAATAGAGGCAAACTCGTCATTCCTTACAAATTCTCTTCAGCTCATCCATTTTATAAAGACTACGCCTTTACCTACGGCAAAGACGGTCTAGCTGTCATAAATCGCAAGGGCGACTATGTTTGGAAAAGCAAAGAACATGAGAACCTAGCCACAAATAAATATGGCATCAAGGTTGTTCCGATTGGCAAACAATTACTTATCACCCAAACGACCAAGAATTCGGAAACGTATGCTATAGGCTGGTTTCCTGAGGGCGAGCAGTTGTATACATTCCAAGACTCGATAACCAATCTACAAGGTTTTATCGATCGCAAAGCTGAAGTAATTGTTGAACCACAATTCAATCGGATTTCGCAGTTCCACAATGGCAGAGCCCTAGCTGAGCAAGGCAAAGAAATATTCTTCATAGACAAAAACGGCAAGAAACTCAATGAAATTTCTCTGGCCCATCGACTAGCCTATGCCAACCTTGGAGGCGGCATCTCCATTTTTAAAGCCATCCCTGAGGCAGCAAACCTTCATCCTCGGCTGAAACTATTTGCCACTGGAAAATATGGTGCTTTAGATACAAACGGCAAGATCTGCATCAAGCCTGAATATACCTATCTAATGAACACCGGCGATGAGAACAACCTATTCTTAGCTGTCAAAGAAATTTCGGGTACCAAAGAAGTTAGATATGGCTTCATAGATCAACACGGAATAACTAAAATTCCATTTGTTTACACATGGGCTAGCGAATTTAAAAACGGTCGCGCCTCATTTACAAAACAAAAAGTAGAACCGCAATTTGAAACAGAAAAAGAAGTTACAGTAGCAGAGCTAAAAACACTAGACACGGCCAGTAGACTTAAGATCAGCGAAGCCGTAAAGGGGCTGAAGCTCCACCGGCCACTGAGAATTTTGGTCACGATAGAAGTTGACGGTAAAGCCAGTCTAGAATTGCTATTAGGGCCAGAAGATCCAAATCTTGAAAAAACAATCTCGCAAAAACTGTCGCAAATAAAATTGTTACCTCGGCCCAAAGCACTGAAGGACACCGGATTTTCTTTTGAATACGTGGTGCTGACAAACGTTGTTGTCGCTGCCGGAGACAAATTAGATCCGTACAGGATCAAGCGCCAGAGACTAGAAGAACTAAATAAAGACTTCAATTACATATATTGCATTAACACAGCGACAGAACTTGAAAATTATCTAAAACAGCGCGCTGAGCTGGAATTCGCAATTGGAATACAGTCACCGTCATATGATTCAGGATGCCAGTGCCTAATTCGATTTTATATAAAAGCAGGGAGAGCAAAAGAAGCACTCGCTCAAGTAGAAAGACTAAGAGCTCTAGACAAATCTCGAGCCGAATCTATGGAGATAGAAGTTTTTAGAGGGGCATCGATGTGGCCAGAGTTAGCTAGTGCCTTAGAGAAACAAAGCAGCCAAGCAATCAGCAATAGGGATAAGAACAGCGCTTATAACTATTTACTGGAATTAGCAATAACGTACTATCGCCTTGACAAGCCAGGCTTGGTAGATTCTACTTTCCAGAAAGCAATCGATTTAATCGATACAAAACCGGTACTAGAAACTGGTCCAGTGAAGCAAGAAATACGCACCATTCCTTATTCAGCGCTATATTTTTACGCTTGTTTTTTAGCCTCAACAGACCGGCTAGAAAAATCGGCTCAAATTATGGAGCAAATATATCAGTATACAAAGCCTGGAAACGTTCTATATCTTATGACGAACAACGATACGGATTTCAGGAGAGAAGCTTATCTAGCCATAGTAGAAGAGAAAGATCCCAAGATCTTTGAACACTTCAATGAAATGCGAAAAAAACGTATGACCACTCCAGAATTAAAAAAAGGTCTCTTAAAACCTGATGGCACAGAAATTTGCAATTCACAATTGCAAGCCCTTTCTGACAATCCCTTAAGTTTTTCGGAGGGACTTGCTGTAGCCATAGAACCATTTTCTGGAAACTGTGGTTACGTCAACAAAGCAGGCAGCTGGATAATTGCGCCTAAATTCTATCAAGCTACTCCGTTAAAAAACGGCCAGGCGTTCGCGAAACCAGCGTCAGAGCTTTTCTTGCCAGCTTCAGCTAGCGCGCAGACAAAGATGTCAGTGATAGACGCAACGGGAAAAGTAATAGGAGTCACCACATTCGATGCCATATTATTTGGGCGCGATGATATTAGTATTGCATCAGCAGATAACGTTGATAAAATTCTAGAAATGTCCTTACTTGTTAACGAAGACGGCAAAGTCTTAAATAAAGACAGATTTAGTTATCCGGCTCTTACAGAGAGCAATCCATCTGGGGGCTACCAATTTGTCACTACAGGTCGAGATCAGGGAGGCTGTGTCTCTCTGGCTAAAGGACACATTCAGAAATATCAATATACCAAAGACGATTCCGGCAAAGTAGTGGAAGTAAAACCAGTTGGTTTGCACTCTTTCGAACAAAAGATCAATGAACAGAACTTGGTCGGTTACAAAAACGTGGCGGGCGAAACGGTTATATCACCTCGTTTTCTCACGGCCTCTGTATTCATAGATGGCCTAGCTTTAGTGCATGACATTACTGGCAAAGTTCTGTTCATAAAAGAAGATGGCAGCAATACTTTTGGCGAAATGTTCGATTCTGCCCAAGATTTCGCCGGGCCAGTGGCTGTCGTTTTCAAAGATGGCAAAAGCTATCTAATCGACAGAAGAGGCAAAAAAGTGTCTGATGATTATCGTTCGCTTTGTGTAATTGCACCTGGATTTTTCAAAATTGTTGATGACGATAATCGGCAGGGCTTATTGAACGAAAAAGGTCAACTACTAATTAAGCCACAAGCAATTGAGCTGCGAGCACCCAGCGAAGGCCTGATAGCTTTTTCGAAAGAAGGAAAATGGGGTTTCATGGACTTGGCCGGAAAGGAAATCATTGCTCCAAAATACAGAACCGTTGGCGATTTCCATGAGGGCCTGGCATTCTTTCAAAGAGAATACGATAACGTCAACCTCAAAGACTAGCACTCGAAAAACAATCTCTGGCTTAACCTCGAGTGAAGTAAAATAGGCGCTCATGCAGATGCAATTCAAAAGTACAAGGACCCACCTCAAAAGTCTCGACTGTTTAGGTTTGTCACTTAATTAAATTGGCCTAGATTTGTAGAACATTGATTAAGTCACTGAATAAGTGACACGAAATCGACTGTTTTTGCTTGAAAATAATTTGTCTCGCAAACGGCTGTATAAGTGACAGCACAAAAAGAGAGGCAAAAAAATTGCTAATAGGCTATATGCGGGTATCAAAGGCCGACGGCTCCCAAACTGTCGACTTACAGAAGGACGCTCTCGCAGCTGCTGGCGTCACGAAGAAGCGAATGTATGAGGATCGCGCCTCCGGCAGAAAGGACGACCGCCCGGGTCTAGATGCTTGCCTCAAAGCGCTCCGTGAAGGTGACACGCTGATTGTTTGGAAGCTCGATCGCCTGGGCCGCGACCTAACTCACCTGGTCAATCTCATTCAAGAACTCTCAAAACGCGGCGTAAGGCTCAAGGTGTTAACTGGCCGGGGTGCCAGTATCGACACGACCACTGCTTCTGGCAAACTAGTCTTTGGAATTTTCGCAGCACTCGCCGAGTTTGAAGCTGCCCTTATCTCTGAGCGAACCAGGGCCGGGCTAGCCGCCGCCAGAGCACGAGGAAGAGTTGGTGGTCGCCGCTACACAATGACGCCTGCGAAAGTGCACATGGCCAAGGCCGCAATGGGCAAACCCGGTACGGTGGTCAATGATCTGTGTCAGGAGCTAGGCATAAGCCGCCAGACTCTGTATCGCTATGTCAGTCCAACAGGGGCGTTAAGACCTGACGGGAAGAAACTGCTAAAGAAGAGGTAACCGGCGCTCTCGTCTTGCAAGATAGCCTAAAATGGTTGCTGGCACTCTGTCCACAAACGACTCAAACCGGCATGGCTACCTGGCAATTCACGAGAACATAGCCTAAATCGTTCATTTTCGGCTAGCTCAAATCAATCCAAGACATTCTATAGTAGAAATATTTCAAGCTTACCTGCCCACATTAGGCAGCCAGGCTGTTGATTTACAGGGCATGGAAAATTGATTTCAGTGGCCTGAATGATACTGCAAATAGTACTGCTCGGATGACAACACATGCAGTAGCGCTGCGTCCTTGATTGAGGCAGCAACGCGAAGTGCAAATAGAGAAAGCGTTTGAAGAGTTTCTAGGCGGCAATTGAGAGAGCTGGTCGGAATTTGAGAACCTTAGCGGAGACAGCCGGATGGAGCACGCATGCTGTGATTAAATGGCTCGTTAGCTGCTTCTTAAGGTGTCTTCTGTTCCAACGGTAGCAAAATTCATCGAGATAATTTTGGATATGCAATCTGCAATAGTGGTGATAAGTACCTTTGAAAAATCTTCTAGCATGCGTGATAGCCAAGCTCAAGCAAGCCATCTTGGTGTTCAGTTCTTCCTTGGTCATTACTGTCATGTTGACGTGATGGCCAAGGGTGCGAAGACCATGATGACGACTCAAGGCATCCGTCCGAATGATATGACCAGGCGGATCGTCATCGATTTTCTTGGACACTGCTTCTTGCAAAGTCTCCATCTTAGTATCGGGAATTACCTTCATTACTAGGTTTCCGGCGGCCATGTTCTCAGACTCAACCATTACCAGAACCGCGACCTTGTCGTGAAACGGTGACAACCCTTTGCTTTTTGTGGCAGAGCGACCTCCCAAAAAAGCTTCATCTAATTCGATATAGCCAGCCAGAGTCATGTTCTCATCTCTGCCTCCCATGGCAAATCTAATTTTCTGTAGCACTCTGTGAGCGGTGGTTCGCCTGACTCGTAGCTTAATTGCGAGGTTCAAGGCATTGATACCGCCTTTGTCATTAGCGACCAAGTAAATGGCCATGAACCAAAGTGCAAGAGGCATGCGGCTATCCTCAAAAATAGTATCGGCTGTAATCGACGTCTGCTTTCGACAACAAGCACACTGGACAACGCGAGGCCTTGTGCTCAGTCGATAACCATCATCATGTGAACAGTCAGGACATCGAAATCCTCTTGGCCATTTGATATTGAAAATGGCATTGATACAGGCTTCTTCACTATCGTACGCCCTTAAGAAAACATGCATGCTTGAATTGAGAAGTATCATAAAACCTCCATTTTGGGGGTAGGACACTGTAATATATAGTATGCCCCTGAAAAAACCCAAGTAACAGGAAGGCCGGGGGTTTCAATCCCAGGCTGTGTTAAATGGGCAGGTAAGATTTCAAGAAGAAAAAAGTGCCACCATTTACGGTGACACGACCGGCAACGAGCGGAAGATCAAGTCCAAGTTTTCGACGCAACTTCTACCAGACGGTCAATCTGGCTAGTAGAAGTGAGAGCTCGCTCTATTTTGATATTTTTAGTTTTGACCGTGGCTTTAATTCTATTTCTGACTTACTTTCTATTTCGCGCTGTCTTGTTATTTCAGCTTTGAGTTGATCAATTTCCGTTTGAATAGCTTTAGTTGTTGAACTGATTGGGCGCTCTGCAATTGATTTTTGCAAAGCATCAATAAAAGTAGTTTTTTTAAGCTCCTCGAATTTCGTTACATCGACAAAATCGTATTTTGCACCATCATTTACCAGATAATCGTCTAGGTATTTGAGAAATGCGTTGCTGACTGAGTCTTCACCGACTTCTAGAATTAAGACTCGAACTTCCCTTTCAGAATGCATTTGTTTGCTAAATTCAATTAGGACACTTTCGGCTGTTGGCCCAGAGTTCGGCATGCCATCTGTCAAAACAACTACTAATAACGGTCGCTGACGAGCGGAATACATAAACCTACCAAGTACGTCTTTTAAAGGAGAACCAAGATTTGTAGAACCAATCGCATCGGTATTTTTGAAAAATCCTACGACTTGGGCAGGTGTGCGTTCAGAAATAATCGAGTAAGTGCCATTAAATGGCACTATAGTGATGCCACGGCCGGCTAGACTCGGCATTACCTTATCGGCAAAAGTAGAAACAAATTTAGTACACCATTGCCATTTAGATTGTCTCTCACTTGCCAGTTCCCAATTCATTGAACCCGAAATATCGATAAGAATGACAAGATCGTATTTAGCGATCTCCTTGATTTTCTCAGCTTCTCCAAGAAGAGGAGTTTTAATTACACTTGCTGACAACGGCATTCTATCGCTTATCGGAATATCAGGCGTCAAAACAGCTGGAGCAGTGTGCAAGCTGATGGCATAGCGCTTGCCTTCTCGTTCGAACAATAAATTCAATTTTCTCTCTACAATACTCGCTGAAAGAACCTTGTCTTTCTCAACTAAGCCGGCATGGAAGGAAGGAGAACCAAGCCTTACAGAACCAACAATAGCTGGCAGATGGTCACTTTCTAAAGTTATTCCAGCAGCTAACAGGGCATAATTAACTTCATCAACTCCACCATACAATTTCTTTGAGACTTTAAGTATTTTCCTTGAATCTACGACTGCCCTATTATGGCTAAGCCTCTTCTCGTCCAGTGCTCGGGCAGCAGGAACTACCACAAAGGCGTTTATCAAAAACAACAAAAGAAACATTGCCTGAATTGACTGCTTCATTTTGCAGTTTTAGAGACTGAAGTTTTTGACTTTTGCTCATCGTTCGGAAGAGCACCAGCTCGCGCTTTTAAGGCCCCTGGAACCGATCCGTCGTAATTTACATACTGACGCAAATAAGTATTTGTATGCTGAGGAGTCAATTGAATATTGCTTGTTCCAGGTTTCTCCTGACTTTGCATACCAACTCCTACTTGATCGTAGCCTGAAGCTCGGCGTCTGCACTCAGCCATTATTTCAGATTCGCGTCGAGTGAACGCTGAGTTTATCTGTGCCGTAGTATTCGCTAATTCAGC
The DNA here is from genome assembly GCA_030917395.1 of Cyanobacteriota bacterium erpe_2018_sw_21hr_WHONDRS-SW48-000092_B_bin.40. Lineage (GTDB taxonomy): Bacteria > Cyanobacteriota > Vampirovibrionia > Obscuribacterales > Obscuribacteraceae. The sequence continues at coordinate 22,075 of JAUPUU010000511.1, read as the reverse complement.
CTGTGATTTTTCAAAAGCATCCGGATAATCTGGATTTGGATACATTCCTGTGTTGCGACCATCAACGAAGTAACGACGGTTTAAAAATTGCGGTATCCCTTGCATCTGCTCAAGAGCACGATTCTTAGCTAATTGGATGTCGCGATCAGCTTGGTCTCTATGTATCTTAATTTCCCGAGCACCATCTTCAAAAATTTTCAATTTTAAGGAACTAAGGTCAGCGCCCTGAGCTGATGTCTGGTTAATTTTACTAGCTTGCTTTATCGTAAGTAAGCTGCCACCGGCTGCTATAGAAGAAGAAGCTTTGGCGCTCGAATTTTTGCTCAAATTTTGCAACGCTATTAAGCTATACGATTTCAACGTTGGGTCTTTAGCCATTTTGTAGCATTGAGAAAACTGAGCGATTGCTTCACTGCTGCGGTTTAGTTTTGCTAGTGCTTGTCCGTAATAGTAGCGAGCCGTGGCATTGGCAGGCTCAATTGCCACTATTTCCTTGCCAAGAGATACAGCTTGGGCATAATTTCCATCGTTGAAACTCTTTATTTCTTGACTTAGGGACAGGGACGTATCAGAAGCAGAAACAGAAGCTGCTCCTATTACAAGTACAACTAACGTACTAAGTGCAGCCTTATAAGGCTTGCCGAATTTAGAAATAAAATGTTGATTCATTCTGTAAGTATAACTCAAACCTTCACCTGGTGTGTTCGGTTTGTTCTGGTTGTTCAAGGTAAGTGGCAGTTTTTCACACATGATAATAGATAGTAGAACTATGCTTCCATTGATGAAAAAAAGAGAGTGTCACCGGGTAAGGCAACACTCTCCAAAGTTATAACTGACGTACCACTGCTTCCACTAACTGAATGAAAACTCAAAGACCTCGATGAATTAAAGGCTTGCTTCTCGTTTACGGGTTACAGACGCGTCAAAGCTTCTTTCCTCTGTGGTGTCTATTCAGACGAAATGTCTGGAAATAAGCCACCTCCTTTCTTACATTGTCTCCGTCACTAGCAATAACATCACTTAATTTGACTACACACCAGATTCTTTTGGCAGTTAATGTGAGCCCCAAGGAGCAATGGTTTCACTCTCAAGTTATTACGATTCCACCAGATTCTCTCTAGTTACGGCAGATAAACTCACGCGTTATAGTCAATGTCTGGCAAGTCTGTGGGTCCATCTGACCATCCGGCCTTGTCGTAACCGGTGTACCAGTGCTGTTCAATCCAACCAGCAGTATCAGTGAACTTGCCTCGATACCAGCCAAAGCTTGCGTATGGATTATCAAGAGCAGGCCCTGATGTATTGTTCCAGGGATCAACACCTAGCGGATGATACAACATGGGGTCAGTCCAGCCGCTTGTTTCGGTAAACTTGCCTCGATACCAGCCAAAGCTTGCATATGGGTTGTCTAACGCGGGCCCGGTCAAAGTATTCCAGGGATCAACACCTGGTGGATGATACAACGTGGGGTCAGTCCAGCCGCTTGTTTCGTAAAGCATGCCACGATACCAACCAAATGAGTCATTAGCGAACATAATATTAGGGTCAAGAATTTGAAGCCCCATCGGATCGCTATACTTCAAAGAACTATTTCCTACATACGAATATAGATTCAAGTCACCACCGTCATACCCAATCGGGTCAGGCTGCAAGAAACGACCCAACTTCGGCGAATACATCCTTCGCTTGTAGTAGCTCAGTCCAAGCTCAGAATCGTACCGTTGACCAGTAAACCCGAACGTCGTACCGCCAAGGGTTGTGATTTCACCGAACGGGCTGTACAAGTTCTTATTTGTCACAGCACCGCTGCTGTTGCTTGTGGCGACAATGCTTCCCATCTTGTCCGCGTGCAAGAACGTCAGAACGCCTGCACTGGTGACCTGAATGAGAGGCTCATCCAGGCCCGTGCCATAGACGTAGCGGTTCTGCAGAGTGCCTGCAACACCGTCATAGTCAGCGATGCGCTGCCATTCGGAGTAGATGTACCGGCTCTTGACCGATCCAACAGTCTTCTGAGACTGCCTTTCCATCGGGTCATAAACAAAGCTTGCGCTGGTACCGGTCTTGACGGCAGTCAGCATGTGGTTCTCAGTGTCATAACCATAGGTCCAGACACCGTCACCGGTCAGGTTCTTGTTGGTGCTGTAGGTATAGCTTGTTCCTCCAACGGTTGGGTACTTGTTGACGTTGTCCGCAGTCGCATAAGTGGTGCTGGCTGCAGGCGGGTGGAACATGTATGTGCTGTCAGACACATTCACGCTTGTTGGCTCGTGCACGGCATTGAAGCCATAGGTAAACACAACGCTCGAACCCACAAAGTTGTGCGTGATTGTCGTCACGTCCTCATTGAGCTGAGGAGTGTAAACAACCGTGGCGCCGTTGCTGTAGGTAAGTTGTGTGCGCTGCGAGAGCTGATTGTAAGCAATCACAACTGCACTTGTGGCGCTGCCGTTCAGCTTGATGTTCGTCAGCCGGTTCATCTGGTCAAAGACGCGATCGACAAAGTAGCCATCCGGCCAAGTAGTCTTGGTCCGATTTCCATTGCCATCGAGCACATGGGTGACCGTCTTTCCGTCAGGATACTGCTCCTGATAGAAACGGCCAGCGGTGTCAAACGAGAAAATCAAAGCACCAGACGACGGGTCGCCAGCAACAACAGGCTTGCTCTGCTGCGTGAGTCGGCCTGCCAAGTCGTAGGTATACGTGATCACAGGCTGGCTAGCCGGAGATTTCGTCGCCTTGCGGTTCAGCACGTCATAAGTGGCAGTGATGCTACTTCCGGAGCGAGTCAGGTAGGTCAAAACGTTGCCGTTGGCATCGTAAGAGCTATTCTGCTCGAAGGTAGTATCGGCGAACGTTGTTTTGTTCGGCCGGTCGAACCCATCCCAAGAATAGGAAGTAGTGTTGTTCCGAGCGTCCTTGACCGAAGCCAATCGACCGTTGTTCGTGAACGTCCTGGTGTCGCAGACTGTGCTGGTCGGGTCAGTGACCTGGTTGACACGATCTTTTGCATCATAGGCGTACTGCCACAAACGACTCTGTGCATCAGTCATGGTCTGGAGACGATCTTTGCCGTCATAAGTCCATGTTGTGGTGTTAGGAACCGGATCAACTGCCGTCAGCTTCTTGTTCGTTGCCGAGTAAGTGAAGCTGTTCACCTGCCAGGCTGGCGTGCCACCGGTCTGCCGCTGAATGTTCAACAGGTTTCCGTTGTCATCATAGGCAAACTTCGTCACGTAGCTGAAAGGAGCCGGTGAGGTCATCTGCGTCATTCTGCGCAACGGGTCGAAAACCATTGTCGTGACAAACGTCCGCGGGTCGGTCACGCTCGTGACGTTACCCACAGAGTCGTAGCCGAGCGAGGTGGTCAAGTTGAGGTGACCAACAGCATTGTAGTCAACGATCTGCGAGGTGAGCTTTTCAGTCGAGGCGTCGTACACAAATTTCGTGACAACACCGCTCTCATCGGTCTGAGTGAGCATCTGACCACGAGCATTCCAGGTCATCGTCACAGTCGGCGTCAAACCACCCACGACAGGCCGCTGAATAGTCAGCAGATTGCCCAGGGTAACATCATAAGTGTAGGTCGTTGTGTTCAGACGCCCGTCCTTATAAGTCTTGACCTTCGCCCAGTTCGTGTCATAGGTGAAGGTTTCAACAATGTTGCTCAAGCCAGAGCCAGATTTTGCAACCTGCGTCTGAGTCAAGACATTGTTGTTGGCATCGAACGTCCAGACAATCTTGTTACCTTCGGGGAAGGTCTTCTGAGTGCAACGGTTCAAGCCGTCAAACAGGTAGTCAGTCTTGAAACCAAGCGGATCGATAAAGCGAGTAACAGCGCCGAGCGGGTTGAAGTACGAGATTTCCTTGTTGCTGAGCGGGTCAACAATCTCGGTGCGCGAACCAGCAAAGTAGTAGTTCCAGACCTGGCCTCGTGCGTTCGCCTGCGTCTTGACCCGAGAGAGCGAGTCGTAGACGTTGGTGGCGAAAGCGATTGCCGGATTGGCAGGAAGAAGATACGCAGTCATCCGGCCAGGATTGTCGTACTGGTACGTGGTGCTCTTGGCGTTCGCATCCACGAAAGTCGTCAGGTTGTTGCTTCCGTTGACAGTGAAGCTAACGCTGCGACCAGTGCCATCAGTAACCGACGTCAACTTTCCGCTGGTGTAGTTCAGGGTCAGCGTGCGCCCCATGCCGTTCGTGACCGAAGTCAAAACACCACTGGTGTAGGTGAAAGTGATCGTCACGCCTTCGGGGAAGACGATAGTTGCGATCTTGCCGCTTGTGTTGAAGTTGTACTTCACCTTTTGCGGCGTGGTCACGGTGTAGGCACCAGAGACCAGAGTGAGAGTCGACGGGTTGCGTGCCGGTGCTGTGTAAGTACCGTCAGGCTGCTTCAAGTAAACATTTAAGTCCTGAGGAAGGCTAACAACCACAACATTGTTGACCAAACGCTCAATCCACCAGGCATCAGCCAAAGAAGCTGTTACCAACTTTTCGACCGGACGAGCGGTATCCGTCAGCAAATCGACGTTGACGAACAACTGAGCGATCGATGCGGCCCCCTGAGCGGCGAACTGCTCACCCATCGCGAGGAAACCATCGCTGTTGACTGCAGCACTGAGATCAAAGCCGTGACTCCAACCACGCCCCAGCGGACCATTTGTGTACTGGTTCGCCGAGCTGTAGAAACGCTGAAAAGTAAGCTTGTAAGGATATTTGCCGCTGCCGATTTCCAGGTCATTATTTACATAGACGAAGTCCCCTGTATAGAGCCCAATAGGGTCACCAGCAAGAGGCTGATATGTCGGATTATAGCCAGGATCTGACTCGGGAACTCCTGGAATAGCAGGGCCAGGCTGACCACCACCACCCTTGTAGGTGCCGTTTATCAGGCCGAAGCCTCCGCTGCTTGGGTAGAGCCAATCACCCCAGCCAGTCCACGCGCCCAGCGTGACTGCTGGGTTGTCAGCCAGAACCGCAGACCATCCATACTGGAGATACCAGTTGTAAATGTTGGTCATGTCAGTTGCCGAGTAACCAGCAGTGACGAGGGCCGCCGAAATATTGGAACCAGTGTTCCAGTTGGCGCTAGTGCCTTTGTAGACCTTGCGGCCGGCGGCGCTAGCAGTGTCCACAATGGTTGTGGTAGAGATGCCTGGGCTGGTGCCAGTGGTCTGTGCCAGAACAGCAGCTTCAAGCGCGACACCATGCATGGAACTGACAGTGTCGTTGATCGGGGTTTTGGTGACGTCATTGTTCAAGTTCGTGCTTGAGCCAGACATGCCACCGAAGTCGGTCGCATAGGCGCCTGCGCCGCCGCTGTTGAACGAAACAATGCCAACCTGGTGGTTGAGCATGCTGTGGCAGTTGGTCAACCGGTTGACGAGATCGCCCACTCGGCTTGCTTGTGCTGCCCAGTTGAACCAAATCAAGGCAAGCTGTTCGCCCATGACTGGTTCAGAAGTGGTCGCACCACCTGCCGCTTTGTTGGCAGCAAGGGCCTTGCTGTGGAAGTCAGCCTGGCCACGTCCAAGGTTGCCCCAGGCGTTGCCGATCAGGTAGTACTGACCAGCATAGATGTAAGATTGCCACCACTGCTGGTTGTACCAGGTCACAGGATAGCCGTTGTGAGTAACGGTCAGACGAACGGAGTTCCAGGTTCCTGGCGACTGGGCAAGACCAGTTGCCACAACCGTACCATTCAAAGCAAGCACTGGCTGTAGACTGCCGTTGAAGAACAGTGTTAAGCGGGTACCAGCCAACTGGTCGGACGTGAAAGTCTGGTCAATCGACCAGCCGCTCCCAGCGTCAGGGTACTGAACCTGAAGGAGCGTCTTGTAGGTGGTGGGAACGTCAGTAGTCCAGATTGTCGGAACATCTCCAGGAGCCTGGTAAGACAGGGTCGTGCTCCAAGTGAACGGCAGAGTGATAGGGACAATCGCCTGCCCACCGAGCACATCGTCAACAGTGGCCGTTCCGGCAGGAGCCGAACCAACCGCATTGTTCTTTATGTAGGTCAGCAGGTTAGTGGTCATCGTCGACAAGTCAGCACGGATATTCGTGCGGTTCATGTTCTGAACGTAGTCGGCGTTGACCGTGGCACCAGACTTTGCATTGTTCAAGAAAGTCGTGGCATTGTAGCCAAGTGCGGTGGCAAGGTTCGCCAGGGGCGCCTTCCGTGTGTAGGTCTTGCGGCTCGGGTCCAACACATAGGTTGTGCCTGAGACGACCACCTGAACCCATACGTGGCTCATCACCATCTGATAGATAGTGCCATTCCAAGTCGGGCTAACCGCCGGAATGTTCTCGTTACCGCAATAGTTGTAGGAACCCCAGATGTCGCTTGTGCCAAACCAGGCGCCATACTCGGCTTCCGAAAGCTGAATCGTGCCTTTCACATAGTTGGCAGTGAAGCCAGCTTGACGCAGGAGCGCCACCAGCAGCATCGATTGGTCAAATGAATTGCCCATGCCATCCAAAAGGCAGCCGAGAGCGCCTTTTTGAACGCCAAAACCAGGCTCCCACTCGATGTTGTCATATACGAACTCGAAGATCAGCTGCGGATCGTTCTTTAGAGCTCGCGCAAGCTCAACAATCGACGGGGCGCCTGCAACGGTGTTGCTGGCGAAAGAGCGCTGAACCGGCGGAACGTAGATCTTGGATTCATCAATCACGCGCGCATCGACGATTGCATCGGCGTCGGCTGGTGAAATCGGAGCCCCAGACTGCCACTGCCAGCCTGGCGGACGAGCAATCACAGGGTCTTTCGATGAGGGCGGTACCGTCGGCAAAGGCAACGGCGCGGGCGGGGGAGTAACTGGCACCTGCGGAGGCACTGGCGGCTGGGGAGCCAAAGCCTTGGAGGACGAATCGGCCGAGTCAACGCCTGAGCCAGTTTGAGTCGATTCAACAGAATCGCCATTTTGGTTTGTGTTAGTCATTTTGCTTGTTTCCTGATTGGGTTGAGATATCAAATTCGCATCAGGCAAATTTGATAAATTTTGTTTGTCTGTACTGGTATCGCCAGTAATGCCTTCATCTGTGATCTGCATCAGGTGCTAACCACTGAGGTGCGGTTCCCAGCGGCGTCGTAGGTGTAAGTAATCGTTTTCCCGGAAGCGTAGGTGATTACGCTGATTCGTCCGAGGTTGTCGTAGGTTACGGTGAAGCTGTCTGCGGCCATTTTGATATTCCTTTTAAGGGGGTTGTGTGCTGTCGCTAGATTCAAAGCGAATCTAGTCGACGTTCAATTGCAGTGAGAGCGGGTTCTTGTCTGTCATGGGATTCACTAAACCCCTACACAGCAGTGCCTGAAAGCAACTACTCACTATTTCTGTTGCTTTGGCAGCGCTGGCGAAAAATACCGAATCATTCAGTATCTTTTGTCAGCGCTGCAATAGAAGAAGGAACACCAGTTGAACTGCCAACGGGTGTTCCTTATTCAAGTATTGAGACCTTACTTACCTTCGCTCTGGCTAACCGCCTAAGCCCCAAGAAATCGCTTGAGTGCTTTCGAGATATTTGGCTGAAGCGCCAAAGCCACGATTCTGGAAGCATCATCGACCACAGTGATTCCGGTGATAGCCTGATAGCCATCGCGAGTAATCTGAGCAGCTTCAACTTCGAACATAGCTTTTGTGCACTCATGCAACTCATCCCAGCCTGGCACTGTAGCTAGAGCCTGAAAGGTTGTCCTCGGTCCATTAAGGTCAGGCTCTGAGCCACTGAGGTTGCCTGAACCAGTATTGAAACCAGCTCCGACGTTTGGCAGAAAATCATGATGACTCGGTGGACGAAATAGTCCACCTTGACTTGTCATACCGAACCCGCCGGAAATACCGCCGTAGCCTAAACTGCCAGGAAAGGCTGCTTCAGGGGGACTCATGGCACCCAAACCAGAATCGCCGAGTGATGCCAGCTCGTGATATCGACCAGGCTTGCCGTCAGGCTCCACATACACATGCGCGCCGAATTCCTGATGGAGACGCCGAGCCAAGTCATGACTTGCATCCCAAGAGTTCAGAAAGGGGTTTGCAAGGCTACCGACAAGCCAAGACTTGTCACCACGCGTTTGAAGAAAAGATAGCGAACGACTCCCACAGTCTCGAAGCAATCGCCCTCTTTTGAGAATGATGATCCGAGTTACGTGGGGGAGTTCGATTAACATTGTTGGGCCATTGGCCTTTTTGTTCGATGTACGAGTCATTTGTGAATCTTTTGAATAGCCATTGGTGTTTAAGACGTATAGCTTGCTCTTAGCCCGGAACGTCTGTTTCTGAAGGTAGGTTGTTGCTTCTAAAGTTACTTTTTCTTCGGCATGGCCACTGGTGCCAATGAGACCGATGGCTCAACCAGCTGATTCCAAAGCTTTCGAACCTCAGGGTCTTTCAATGCCTTGGCCAGATCCGCCTTATTCTTCGCCAACTCGGCCTCTGCCAATTTGAGCGAAGTCTGCATCACTTGCTGGTAGAGCACAAAGATTTGCTCAGCACTCAGGTTCTGATTCATGCCTTGCTCGCAAAGCCTGAACAGTGCTTCTCTTTGGAAGTTAATGAACTGACTTCTACGAGCCAAGTCGATGACCGCAGTCTGGAAATCAAGCTTGGTCTGAGCATCCACATTCGGATTGTCCAGCTTGACCTGGGCCAGCATGCTTGCCACAGCCGACATCGCCACGTCTGGACTTGGCTCCGAACAGACTGCCATTTTGCCATCAGGGCGAGGAATCATGATGATTGCCCGAGCTGAGGCATCAAGGTCAACGATAGTTGGCTGACCGGCCGTGAGGGGATGAACTCGCACTGACGGTGTCACAGCACATCCGCCAAGCGTAAATGTAAGCGCGACGAGTGCCGCAAAAGTTAGAGAGGTTACTCTCATGTTGTCTCCTTTCTTGCCAGCCCAAGAGCCGCTACCAGAGAAATCTGGTCCTTTCCACAAGGCTGGCAAATGAGGCCTTGGCTGAACTGCTAAATTCCAGAGCACTGGAAGCAGGGACAAACAAGGGTGAGATTTGGTTGTTCGAGATAGCGGAATCGCAATCGGTACAACTAGATTTGGTGGCAGCAACAGGGTCAACTTCAGTGACCTGTTGCTCCAGAGGTGTTTGCTGACAGCTCGTCTCATTCAGAGAGGAGAATTCAGACTGATCCATGTTTAGGTCCATTTCGTCAGAGTCATGGTTGAGAATTTGGCGGTACTGCTGGATCTGCCTGGCTACCGGCCTGGGTAATTGCCGGGGGAACTATTGGGGGCAGCGCAGGAGGATCTTGCGGAGGCTTGCAAGGGTAGAACTGTCCTTCGAGCACTGGGATGATCAGCGTCGTTAAAATGAGAGCCACCGAACCCAAGTAGGGCTTGTACCAGCCAAACGCGGTGAAAGGTCCACCCATGGCGAACACCCAAGAACTGAAAGCCAGACAGGCTGTCACCCAATGGAAGGTCTTGGAGCTTACAAAACCCTTAGGCTCGGTCTTGACGTAGCAGACATACAGCGGAGTCAGCGTAAGAAGCACACCGAAGACAGCCCAGCCCAGCCACAGAGGCGGGTTAACGCTGGCAGTAATGCCAGTAATAGCCACGTATGCAGCAAGGATATCCGCCGGGATATACTTCACAAGCTTTTCGAAGTAAGAGTCTGTACTTCTGCTGTCAGGAGGCGGCTCCTGCGCAGCAAAAAGCCTTTTAAAAGGATTGAACATATTGTTCTCCTTTCTCAATTTCGTTGATTTTTAGAACAGTGAGCCTTTTCATTTGAGCTGACTCACCGCTCAATTAGATCTTCAGCTGAGAAACTTGATTTAGAGGCTTCGAAACCAGCCTCCAATAAACCACTCAGCGCAATGGCCAGACAATCGATGCATCTATATACAACCAATGCATCAATAGCGCTGGCAGAAACCATCTAGAATCATGCTCTGAAATGGCTTGTGTCAAAGCTATTCAATCGAAGGGGAAGATCAATTGACCTTCCCCCTCTTTCGCTAATTTTCCGGATCAGGCAGCAACAGGCAAGGCTCCTGCCAAGAAACGCTTGAGCCGCTTTGAGACATTGTCGAGCTTAGTCAGAGCAACAAGACTACCTTCACTATGCTCTGAAGGTCCAACCTGAGCCATCAGGCCCTGAAGAGCTTGTACGGCTTCCACTTCAAACATGAGCTTTGTAGCTTCCGGAAGTTCGCCAAAGGCTGGCAGCTCCCGCAATGCCGGAAGAATGATCTCACTGTTCTTCTTATCATTGCCAAACGAAAGTGCCTCGCGCACATGGGCCGGAAGGAAATCGGCAGGATTTTGAAAGCCAGCGATATTTGGCATACCTGGGATATTTGGCATACCCTGGATATTGGGAAAGCCGGAAACACCCATGCCTATGCCGAACTGGCCACTGCTTTGTCCGCTTCTGCGCACAGAGCCGCCAAACACATCCGTTCCATTATTGAATCCAACACCAGCACCTACTCCAGCTACAGCGGCAGGGTCGAAGCCAAAAGCATGACCGCGATTACCATTGCCGTGCTCGTCTCCATTAAGAAGATTGGCAGGATTCTTCGGCGCAGTGAGCTGATGGTGCCGACTAGGTTCATGAGCAGGCTCGACAAAAACATCGCTCTTCAGCTCTGCCTTGAAACGTTCAGCTAGGTTGTGAGCCTGATCCCAGGGAAGAAGATCGGCCTTCGGCTTCTCCATCAAAGCTACTTCTAGCCAAGATTTACCAGCAATCTTCTCACGGCAGAACAGCGTGCGCGCTCTTGTTGAGCGAAGAAAATAGCTGCGCTTCATGATGATGTGCCGAAGGCCGTGGCTCATCTCAATAAGGAAGGAGGGGTTAGTCAACGCCACTTCTCGATTGGTCATATATATTCCTTTTTCTAGTATTTCTGTTGAAAAAACTTCGGGTGCCGGCGTAATACAGGCCTACGGATAATCTAGCGTTTACATGTCGTGGGTGAGCAACTATGGCTCAACAATCTCCATAGAGAAGATCGTTCTTTCAACGCTTACTATCACAAAGGCCTAAATTGCCTAGGGGTCATGCTTGTTAGGTTACATGCAATTTTCCTGTTTTTAGGCATTATGCGGTTTACACGGAGAGTAAAGGGCACCGCTCACTAACGAAAGCAAGACTGCATCTCCATCTAATCAATAGTTATGCGCACTACTTCCATATGTGACTTCAGCCACTAGCAGCTTTTATTTGACCCAAGACTTTGCTAGATGAATGTGACTCTGCGCTCATACTGGCAAAATGGATCGTGCGCAATTTCTCTCTGCTCGGCCTTGGCTCGAAGCAAATTCCCGTATACACGTGCTAGCTGCGCAGGGGTATTTCTGAGAGCCACTAAAGAAAACGAACTCACAATCAATAGATGGTGCACGTTGCTCGCAGAGCGAGACAAACAATCAAATTGAAGTTGCTGAATTGGTAAAGGTTGGACGGGTTTTCTTCTGGTTTGGGAGGAATTGGATGGATTCCACAAACTAGCCGAAGCCAATCGGCTCAATCCAGTGTTTCTGCCTGGATGAGACAAACAAAATTAAGCAAGCAAGAAGTGCCGCCCTACGCAAAAAACCGAGATTTTCGGGTTCCGAAACAAAGCAATCTCAACAAAAGCATAATGTATCAGTGAAATGAACTATGGTTCACAGAAGACTAGCCAAGGGTCAGGATTCCATAATGTTACGGAGGAACTTAATACTACCAGTTACGCTGCCAAGGTGGCGGAGCGAACAAGTGATTTTATGTTATCGCTAACTCATCTTTGCCCTTCAGCTTGCGCGCCGCCGCTTCTGCTTTTCGACAAGCAACACAACCTATCCCACGCCCTAACATGTGTTGTATTGTCCTTTCGTAAGGTTTTGAGCATGCACAGCGCCAATGAATTGCTTTAGTCGTTGTGGCAACTATGTCGCTGGCAGTTTTACCGCCGTTTTTACCAGCATGCATCAACTTGGCTAGCTCTGGGTGAATAGCCTGCAAAGAGTTAGTAACCGACACTTGCTTGTTGGCGCAAAACGGGCAGCCAGTACCCTTTATCGCCCTTTGGTACACCTCAGCAGTCCACTCATGGTCGGGTCCGGCAAGACAGCGCCACCAGACTTTACTGCGACAACCTGCTGAAGTATTCCAAGGGGTGCGGTTTCCGTTTCTCTCTTGAAACCACTGGTCAGCCAATCCTTCTTTGGCATCGTCCACATTGTCTGGCAATAGAGCACAATCGGGGCATTCGTCGGTACCAGCTAGTAGCTCGACCGGAGAGGCCTGATAGCTGTGATCGAAAAAACAATAGAACCAATACTTCTTGTGTGAATCGGCTTGTATTACTTCTGGGTCTATCTGTCTTGCTTCACCTTTCTTTCTGCCAATCACAACATTTTTCTCAGGGTGCCATCGTTTCAATATATAGGGAGAGACACTGATCAAAGTGGGAGCATCTGAAGCTTTGCCCTCACATACTCGACAATTTTGTGGATTCACTTTTGCTGTGCGGCGAAAAATGGCCTTCTTAAATGTGTGGCCAGCCGCACAACGAAATGCCGCTACTAAGTGGCTACCAGGCTTAATGTCGGCAGGTGTTAGCAGCGGATTGCTTAGAACAAACAAGAACTCTCTAACTATTTGCCTGTATTTGAGAGCCGCTAGTGAGCTCTCATCATCCTCGTTAGCGCACGCTGGGCAGCCGTCCTCATATAGCTCCGCCAAACTGCGAGAAAAGAGATGGCGGCCATTTTTCTCACACTGCCAACGTACTCGATGATGCAGAGGTAGCCGCTTTGGGTCGAAACCAACGTTCTCTTTCGTTCTGATAAACATGTTCCAGACATCAGGGCGTTTCTTCTTTTTATTCTTTGCTGAATTCCGCTCAGCACTTTCGTCTTTTAGATTTACGCGCTCATCACTGCAGCATTTATTACACGGGCACCCTTGCTTAACTGCCTGAGTCATGGGATTTATCCGGTCTACTATGCGAGTAGAATATATGAATTTTGTTTCTGTAGGTCGACGAAGGCACCGGTACTGCCAATAGCTCTGCGACCAAGGCGAAATATCTTTTATCCTTGTAGCCCGCTTGCTATCTGTGATGATCTCGTTCTGTAACCACTTCGGTATGACTTGTGGCGGTGCAGGCTTTGGGTCACGCCCCGCGCAAATGTAGCAGCCCTGGTCCTTTGTTCCTTCATCCCAGGCCCTAGTTCGAATATTTATTGCAACCCAAATTGACTCTCCACAGCGGCCGTGTTTCCATTGCACTTTGCGGTTCGAGCCAGCGGTGACATCATCAGGCGAATATGGCCCTTTGTCTATGTATTCACATGCTAGTGCTGGGTGGCTCGTTCTCAGCGGAATACCACGAAGCGGCTTCTTCAAAGGATCTTGACCAATAGTCTTTGTGCGACTACTGGATCTCGGTAAGTCTTTGAGCTTCTTTCTAGCCATGGTCTTTAGCAGCTCTTAGCCATTTGTCTCTCGCTCACATGTAAAAGATAGAGGCAGCCGGCCCACCTTGACAAGCAAAGAAATGTAACTCATTTACTGGCTACACCATGGGACTGTATTCAAGTTGCCGGTCTGCTTGTTCACACGCTTCTAGGCAATCAGAAAGCAGCAATCGCAAAAGCGAATGATTGAATGAATGAATAAATGAATGAATAGAGATTTGGAGCGCACATCAAAGAAACACTGAGCACGCAGAAAAATACATAGAGACCTTTGTTCAAGGCCATAAGAAGATCAAACCAATTTCATAGCCAATTCATTGTCTCATTACGCCCTTAACATGAAACTAGAACAAAAAACATCTAGCGCTACATCACGTATACACTAGCTACCGCCTTCGATATCTTTCGCTACTGCCGCTAAGTAACGAAATGATCGCAACAATCGCATCGGTGACAAGCCCCATCCAATTCTCGCGACTTTTGGCAATACTCTATTTCTCACAGATTAGTTACTATCAAGCCGGCAAAAAACTTGATTGCGATACTTGCCTGACGCAAGAAAGTATTAGAATCCCCGAAGGCCTTGGTGATGCAGGCTCAAGCGACTTCGCGCACTATCACCGATTACAACCCTACACACATGAGCTCACAATAATGACGAGTAGTTCATACTCAAGTACTTTCTTAAGGCACCCGGGAAGCGGCGAAGACTAATACCACCTTAACAACCAAGAAGTCGCGGCTAAAACCCTCTCCTTACTCTCGCTTCACGAGCGCTTCTGCATAACTCGAAGGGCCTGCTCAATGTTAACTTCGCGCTCTTCAAATACCCTTAGAGTTGCCAAAATTCTCTCGACCTCGGCCTCAATATCTGGCCCTGGTGAATTTTTCAGTCGCACAGCTCCACTCTCATCCAGCAACCAGCCATAGGTCTTCTTGATCAACTCCACTCGAAGTGGAAACAGCTGCGTTTTCAATATCGCCTGCGACCTCAACTGCTTCCTTAACCTGAAGACATCCAGAGCTGACACGTAGCTTGTGGAAGCTGTGGCATGTTGAAACACCCCCTTTGCCGCCAGCGCAATTATTCGAACATCCTGACGGTTCAAGCTCTGCATCGATGGCAGACGCTCTTGCCAAACTGCCCAGGGCAGAACGTGCCCTCTTAGAACCTTTCTCTTTCTATTTTGCTCAGCGATTCTTTTAGCTTTCTGTGCTGCCATTGACGGCACTGCAGACTGACTCATTCCTGTTCAGCTCCACCTTTGTTTTGAGTTGTCAATTTTCTTCGTGCACACAAATTCTCAATCTAAATCAACGGATTCATTGCTCTCCCCGCTCGTTAATGCCTTGCCTAAACCTCATTCTAATTGATTCGAGGGGGTCAACTTGTGGCGGTGATACACCTGGTTGAGCCTCAGGGCCAGGAGCCGCTTCTACTGGTTGCTCTTCTACGGACTGTGGTCTCTCCAAGTGAAGATTTCGAGGTTGCGGCCGATAGTATTGCGTTGGATAGCTAGGCTGATTTTGTTGCCGTTGGGGCTGTTGAAACTCAGCATTATTACTAGAACTACTCGCTCTCGGCTTATTTCCTTGCCTCGGTTGCTGCCAAGGGAGAATGCTTTCTTCTGGGCTTGTGTCTTCAAACTCAGTGTGGATCTTAGTCCGTGCTTCTAACTCCTTCCGCTGAACGCTCTCGGCTTCAAGCATTACCCCAACAGTAGTCATGGCCAGTATTGCTAGCGCCCAGTTCGGTGGCCGCAAAGCAGCAAGCTTGCTTTCTATCTTTTCCGGCAGCGGTATTCCAACCGCTCGCTTTAACTCGTATGCCGTCTCTTTGATAACTTCATTGGCTTTGCTTCTTACCAGAGGTGAGTCCACGTGCCACTTCTGAGTAATCTTCGACCTGCCGACCAGCTCAGATATCCCCGTTATGTTCTTACCGGCGAATTGCTCGTATATGGGCTTCTGCTCACTTTCAGGCACAGCTTCGATAAAAAGCTCAAGCATCATATGCCTTCTCGCTTCAGTTGGCGGCGACAGAAAACCACCGAGCATCTCACTAAACATCAAGCTAAAAACAAGTCGCCCTGCGTCTGGCTCATCGTGCTTGAGAGCCATGAAGAAAGGCCCAACATGCATCTCCACCAGTCGAGCTTTAGCCTCAGAATAAGCGTCTTCTAGTGCTAGACTGCCAAAGAACGGAGGAGGGTTGTCCTTCTTGCGATCAAGCAAGATATCGACTCCACGGCAGGCATACCAGGCGCAGATTCCTAGAGCCGCTCCGAAGCTCGCCGCTGTTATGCCGTCATGGTTGTAGCCAGGCACATACTTCAGTACAACAAAGAAAATCATCAGGGCCAGTGGGATGCCTAAAAATGCAGCGACCATATAACCTCACTTTTTGATTCAACTTTTGCTCTTGCTACCTCGGCTCTAGTTCTACTCGGGTTCTAAGTTTGTTCTTCAGGGTCGTCCTCAATTTCAATCTTCCGCTTTCGACCACGCTTCTTTGCTATCGATCGACCTCTGCCATCAGATTCTTCAACTTCCTCAGGCTCTCCCTTGGCAGAAGCTTTGCTGACTGGCAGCTCTGCCGTTGAACCGCTCGGAGCAGCTAATGGGTTCGGCTCTTCGACAACCGTTACAACAGAACTACCTACAACCGGCTCAATAGACTCGGCTTGCTCTGCCTGGCTTTCTACTGGAGCTAGCTCCTCGGCTTCAAATAGAGAAGTAACTAACTCAGAGCTAGCTACGTCTGATTTGGTACTTTCTATAGGCGCTGCTTCTGTTTCTATTTGCTTTTGGGGCTCATGCTTCTCCTTGCCTTTTTCCGGCGCCTTAACTGCGCCCAGAATGGCCTCAAGTAGTCTTTTCTCTTCGTCATCTGGCCCGTCAACGAGAAGTGCCTCTTGCTTGTCGATAACCAGAGCCTCTGCACCTGGCTCCACGGAAGAAACAGCAGTAGATGAAGGCCCAGTAGATGAAGATGAAGAAGTTGGGGCGTTAGTCAGGTCCAGTGCAGAATGCCTCATCCAGTCCTCGTCGATTTTGCTAGCGCTCTTTTCGACAGCATCATCTCTGTCTGAAGAGCCGGCTAGCTTCTCTTCTTGACCTTTCTCGCTGTCTTTTTTACTGTCTTTTTTGCTATCGTTTGCGCCTTCTTTCCTGCCCTCTTTCCTGTCTCCTTTCGCGTTTTCTGCCTGGTTCGCCTTGCTGCTTTCTTTCTGGCCGCCTGGCTTCTTCGCCCAATCTGGCTCTTTGCGAGCCTCAGCGCAAGCCTTCACTACCCGGTCGTCGATCTCAATTTTCAGACGCGGCAATGGCGGTTCAGCAGTTTGTGCCTCGTAGTCTCTCCAGGTGAACTTATCAACCAATATCGGCGGCGTCACCGGAGTGAACGCTATGTACTTTCCAGTATCAAGAGCCAAAAGCTCGCTTGGATCAAGCAGCTCCCGCCCCCTCTCATGCTCAGTAATTTGGCCGCTGCTCGTCACTTTGCGCTCAACAATCGTCTGTCTTCCGAGCATCTCCGATATTTGCTTGGCCGTCTTCAAGTCTCTTGGTCGATAGAAAGCCTTGAATCCTGGCTGGTTGAACAGCAGCTGCGCGTCATTTCGTCCGTATGCCTCCTCCAACTGGATATAGTCCTGGACCCCGATCATCGCCGGTATGCCCCGGTGCCTAATAATCGTCAAATTAGAAGCGATGGCATTTATCACCCCAAAGTTCGTGAACTCATCCAAGCTCAAAAATAACGGATGAGCGAACTCCTTTTCTTGTGCGAGACTTAGAAAATAATTGAAGATCATCGCTGCCAGTGGTTTCATGTGTGGCCGGTGAGCTGGCACTGCCAAATAGAAAGTAAACAGCCTATCTGGCAGCGCAGCTAAATCAGGGTCGGTCTTCTCTGTCAGCGCTACTATTTTCGGGTTGGTCCAGAGGCTAAGCCTGGTCATCAGACCAGAAAACACACCACGCTTCACTCCCTCCTGGGCAGTATTGCTGAACCCTCGATACTGCTCCTTGGCCCACACAGACGGACTCTTTGCAATAATTGCCGTCAGATTATCCGGCCCCTCATTCAAGAGCTCCCGCACAAAACCAAGGTGCGAACCTATCGACTTGGCATGGGCAATAAGGACAGAGAGAAGCTGCCTTTCTGAATCTGGCCAGAAAGGATCGCCGCCGAAATTCCTGCCAGTAGTGTTGTCGATAATCAGACGAGCTAGCGCTTGTGCATCATCAACCCCTCTAACTGTGTCAATTGGATTGATGCGATCTGAACTCATATCATCAGGGTTGAAGTAGTAAATTCTGTGCCCAGCCTTCTGCCGATAGCGAGAAGTCTTGAGAAACAAATCTGGCATCTCGCTGCCAGCTGTCGCTTCTGTCACTATCGCGCTGGCTCCCAGCCGCTCAATTAGGTTCGGGATAAACAGCGCTGTGGTTTTGCCGCAGCCGGTTGGCCCACAAACAAGCGAGTGCATGTTGGTAAATTCAGTCGGCAGAGTCATCATTGCGCCAAGCTCAATATTCGGCCCAATCACAAATCGCCTCGCGTCATGAGCGGCTTCAACCAACCCTGCCGCTTCAATGTCTTTTGCCGTGGCAAATCTGGCCGAGCCATATTTGCTTGCCGGCGGCCTTGTCTCTTTCAATTTCTTCAGTGACGCTGCTTTCTCTACCAACACAGAAGCTATGTCTTTCCAAATAGCTGAGCACTTCTCTGTGCTGCCATTGTTCTTCAGCTCGTTCACTTCGATATTTACTTCTACGCCGCTGCCTACTGACTCCCAGTTGCAAATCACTCGGTAGTCATAAGTCCAATTGGTCGTCCTGATGCGCTCGGTCTTTGTGGCCGATGCAGCTAGCTCACAAAGCTCATCGTTCACTAGCTCAATTCGAAAATTGTGCCGTGCTAAAGCAGTCCTGAGTAGCTCAGCTACTCTCTCTAGCGGAGCCTCTACAAATTGCTTACCACGTGCTTGTGTTGGCATTCGGCCTCATATATTCGCTATTTGCTTAGTGCTTTGCCTCGTCTAGCCCTAATCGTCAGTCGCAACTTCGATACTGCTTAGGCTGTACAAGCGCTCTAACCGCACCTTTCTGCCAAGCCACGTAGTCTGAGGTGGCATAGATTATTGTGGCGTACCGGCCATATAGATTCGTAGCGTCAATTACCGCCTCGTCAATAAACTGGCTCTTTTGTGCCTCATTCAAACCATTAAAGCTCTTCTGCTTCGCCCACCAGGACTTAGCAAAAGCTCTCTGGTCCGCCATCGAAAGGTAATTGAAGCCTGTTTTATTCTTGGGAAAATTCAACAGATAGCTATCGAAGTCCCGCCCTTTTAGCGCTACAAACCTGTGCAATTCATATGCAAACTGGCACATAGTCTCAGCCGACTCTTTTGTGTAAGCCGACGAGAACTCACAATATGGGGCAACTAAGTACTGACCTAGCGGTCTCTTTGCACCGTTGCCGCCTCTAATTCCTGTTGTAGACTCATCGATACCAACTGCTGCTTGGCCAAAGTAAGGCCTTGAATTGGCCGCATTAAGCAGCATGGACAATTCTGCTTTCTTTCCAATCTCCAAGTTGAGAACTGGCAGCCTTTTCTCTTTGCACTGGGCGCATGGAGCGTATTGACCCATCAGGAGAGCTAGCACCAGACCAAGTGCAAAGAGTCTACTATTCATGTGTTCTTCAAAGCCTCCACTCAAGAGCAATTTCTTTCTACGAAATCAAAAGGTCTCCTGGGCTTCCTGCTTTTCTCAAGCTGCTAACTGTGGCTAGCTATAGGTCAACGACCTCGGCCATCACTATCATCATCCCCTCGATCCTGCTCTTTGTCATCTCGGCTCTGGTCTTGCTGGATTCCCTCTACCCGACCATGAGCGTCCATTGAATTTCTAGCCTCGGCATTGGCAGCGGCATCGCGCTGGCCAGCACCTTTGTCTTTAGTCTGCCCTTCAAGCTGCTCTACCCCAGAACGATCAAGCTCTTTGCCCGTTTCTTTGGTTAGTTCTTGAACCGATTTTTCACCTACATCTCTGGATTCTTTACCTTCTTTGCTTTCTTTGCCGATATCTTTGCTCGTGCTCACATTGCGGTCATCACCTTCAAGATTCTCACGGTTTAGATCTTTGTGCTCCTTCTCGCGGTCTTTACCTTGCTCTTCGCCTTTTTCTTTGGTTTCATCAGCTTCTCGGCCTTCCTGCGTTTCCTTCTCGCTGCCTCGCTTACGCCCTTTGACCCGCTCCGCTGGCTTGCCATTTACGAGTTCATCAAAAGATTCCCAGCCTCGGTCTTTCAATTGCTGAAGGTCGTACTTGCGCACTTCTGCAATTTCACTATCAAACTCTTGCGCTCGCTCAGGAAACTTCTCTTTCAAAAGCTCCAGCCGCGCAATATTCTGGATGCTCGAATAGTGCACATGCTCCTCGGTTAGCCGCCCTCGGCTCACATACTTGTATTCTTGTCTGCTCATCTTCTGGTAGCGGCTATCTGAAATATTCAAGCTCCGCCTCAGCTCTTTATCAAGCAAGCGATGCTCTTCTATGTCGCGGGCAGCCTTGCTATCTTTGTCATAGCCTTCTTTGTCATAGCCTTTGTTGTATTTCTTGTCGTGCTTGTACTTAGCCTGCTTCTCGTAGAAGTCGTCTCCGAACTTTTCCTTCGTCGTCCGCCAGGTGCCCAGCATCCCATACTGCTCTTTCGGCAAGTAATGCGAGTAGTCCTCTTTTAGATACTCATCCAGCTTCTCTAAATCTTCCGATGAGCTAAAGCGGCTATACGTCTTCCCGTTGGCTACTATCTTCTCGTCTTCAGGTAGCTTCTCTACCGCTTTCTCCTGCGACCACTCAATGTACTTGCGCTTTTTATTAGTGACAGGATCAATCCCAGAACCAGAATTAGAACTAGAATCAACGCGATCGTCTGACTCTCTGGCTGGTTCTATTTCTTCGCGCCTGCGGTAAACATCACCAACTAACTTCTGAAATTCAAGGTCGCCCTGGCGGTCATAGTCATACTTTCCCTCCCGGCTCAAAAGTACCCTATCCGTCTCCCTCTGAAGATACCTCTCCAGCTGGTGCTCCCTCTCGATATACCGGTCACCAAGATCTCTGATTCGATCCAGATCCCGCCGACCAAACGAAACCTCGACTCCGTTTTTGTCCAGCCCTAAAACCACAACGTGAGCGTGATTATTCTCAGTGTTCTCATGCTTGACTCCGTACCAGGTCAAATCTAGGCCCTTCTCACTGCCGAGCTTGTCCATGATCTCTCGAGTGTAATCCTGCAAATCAACAGCATTTAGGCCTGGGCTCAAAATCAACTTGTGAGCCACCAGTGGACTGCGCTGATTGCTGTCTTCAAGAACTTCTCTGAAACACTTTTTGACTTCGTCGCTGCCGATGTTCTCCCGTAAAGAAGCATCGAAGATAGGACGACCTTCTCCACCACCCCGGTCTGGCCCAGCTCGGTGTCGGATGTAGTCAACGTGCGCGGCCATCTTCCCTACGCCACGCTCCCCTCGTACAAACCTGGCTTTAACTACTGATCTCATCGGCTATCTGCCTGCGCACTTCTTCTGCTCCGTCGTCCTTGTCCATGGCCGCCTTCTTCAATCTTTGCACGGCCATCTTCCGCGCCGCTTGAAAATCCTTCACCCTCTCTTGCGGGTGCGAGCGCTCAAACAAGACATTCCGCACTTCGCCGATTTCAAGATAGTTCTGAACCAACAAACCTGCCAGTCGGTTCACACCCCTTTTAAACTCAACCACCAGTTCCCGCTCACTCTCCTCCACAACTTTGGTTTCTTTCTTTGTCATGTACTCAAGCAGTGCCGCCCTGACAAAATCGGCAATTGATACTTTCTCCGCCTCAACCAGCTTCTTTAACCGCCTTTCATCCCTGGTGCTCAGTCTCGCCTGCACCTTAAAAGCCTCTCTCGTTTTTGGCATGCTACCCTCCAAATATCGTGATTTCTGGCAATCTAAGAGTCTCCACTATTCCCAGCATACGGCCAATACAGAATTCTTGACTCCTTTTTGCACCACGAATTTGCCTCTTTCTAAACAGCCGAACCTCCCAATACCTACTCTTCACAAGCACTTTCGAATTTTTGACTCTCTTTTCATCTCAATGTGCCACCACTACAAAATTCGCTTTTCCCGAAGAAGAGAGTCACCTTTTTTGCGCCAATAATCAGAGCTAAGGTATTTTTTGACTCTCTTTTCCCACAGTCAAAATCAACAAAGTAGAAGACCCCACTTTTACTGAAATCAACCAGCAGTTAGGACAAGCCATAGCCCAACTGCTACACTGGCACGGCTTTCACGAGCACTACGGCCAACAAGTCACCCAAAATTAGCATTTTCTTCCAATTGTGTATAAAATATTAAAAACAACGCTTTTCTTGAATTTTTGACTCTCATCTTTTCCAGCAATAACTACCCTTTCAATAATTTTTGACTCGTTTTAGCACCACTTCTGCTCTTGACGTATCCGCTATATTCTGAATATATGGCCAATACCGAATTTTTGACTTTTCCCTTTATCCTGCCTTATACCCTAACGGGTATCGGTCCTTCGGAAGTGGCTTCCGCCTCATTTCCAATTCGGCGC
>JAUPUU010000510.1 GCA_030917395.1 Cyanobacteriota bacterium erpe_2018_sw_21hr_WHONDRS-SW48-000092_B_bin.40 | reverse complement strand
CTCCACCCAGTTTTCTCTTGATCCTGCGGCAGCTTTTCCTCCGACCGATCCTTTGTTCTGCGGCGAAGAGCCGGCGCAGTCGGTGCTCTCTAATTGGAAGTTGAATGTTTCAGATATTCTTGGCCGCTTTCTCAATCTTCCTGATGAGGTTGAGTATCTGGTAGCCGATTTTTCACCCCTGCCATTAGACCGTGCTGTCTGGCTGTTGGAGGCCCTTTCGCCCAATGCATTACTAATAGCTGACGATAGTTTTGCTTATGCTCGGATGTCGAAGGGTGCGCCGGATCCACATTTGCTGCAAGAACAATTGGTGGAAGCCATGGGCCGGTGCAAAGGCAAAGCTTTCACTGATAGTCAGGCTTTAGCAGAGCGCCTGCAAATCAAGTTGATCGCGTCAGATGTGAAAGACCACAATAGTTATCAGCCGGTGCTGGAGCAGTTGGGGCTTTAGTAGCACTGTTCTTATTCTTCTGTCTGCGGCAGCGCGCAGCTAGCGTGTCCCAAAACCCGCATGCCGTCTACCATTTCTGATGGTGTTGGCGTCCAGCCGGTTGCGAGGCGGTACTGAAGAAGCTCGTCTGCTGTTGGTCTGTGCTGCCAAACGGCGACCGCCGTCAATTTCCCCAGTCAGGTTATGAACAACACTAGGAAATTCTGCTGGTCAGGAAAAGGCAGAATCATATCGTGGCTAAATTCGTCTTGTTGCACCAGTTCCATCATGTTTAGTTGAAAGTTCTGGCTCTCAAGGAAACGCAGCGCTTTCTCTAAATACTTGGTTTGGCGGACAGCAGTTACTAGCTCTGCAAATTCTGGGGAAATATCAGCCATACGATTAGCTCCAGCATAGGAAAAACTCCAGGTTGTCCTCAAAGCGATTCTTGAGTATGCCCAGAATTGAAAACCTGGTCTAAGCTGTTTGACTAGAAATTATCAGACGAGTGCGCGAAATCAGCTGATAAAGTTGGCGGGTCAGCCACATCGTGCCTGGCAAAATGTATAAAACCGCAGCGAATCGGCCAAAACGAAGATTTTTCATGATCATCGGAATAGCTTCTGGGCCATACCAACGCTCGTTGTTGTCGTCAATGAGAAAGAGACTCCAGGGCGATTGATCAAGGTCTTGAATTAGTTGGCGAGCAGTCTCACTGACTGATTCGCGATAGACGAAAGTAAACAGGTGCGAGCGATCCCAGAGTTTGAGCAGGGCCGCCAGTCGATTAACGACAAAGCAACGCTCGTCACAGACAATGGTGAAAGATAAGGGTTCCCGGCAATGTATGGCTTTTGGATCCATTGCACGCACCTGAGGGAGTTAAGTTTTTGACAGTGAGCAAAGTTTAGCAGAAATTCAGCTTCGCTACATCCTTCCAGGTGCCAAATTTTTCCTGCTTTTTCATTAGAAATTTAGCGGCTAACTCCCCCTTGTCAAGCCGGGTTTGGCAGCTTAGGTTCAGTGGGTAAAATCACTATGGTGTCCCGCTCGAAATCTGGCAGTTAGAATATCTGCCAATTGAACAACTGAAACTTGGATTTTGCTCAATAGATGCGAGGTCACTAAAATGTTCTTGGATGAATATCAGTTTCTCACCGATGTGATTATGCCTTTTCTCCGCAAGAATTGGGAAGAGATTGATTTAGCCGAGTCTGCTTCTGGTGAGCCCGATGGTCGTCTAACTAAAGATGAGCTGGCCTCAGCTCGTGATCGTGCCATTGCCCGTGGTGACTTTGAAGCGGCCAATATTTTGGCTGAATTAGCTTTTCGCTACGATGCCATCTGTGAGGCTCACGAAGACTCAGGAGGCTCGGAGCGCGAGGCCCAAGCTGGAATCAGTCAGGCTGACATTTCTGTCTATGCCCAACTTTGGAACCCAGAGTATCGAGCCCGCGAAGGAAAACCGGTGCCAGAAAAATGGATGGATACAGTCTGAACCAGCGGAGTTATCTGCTTTTTTGTCTTGTTTTGACGATAACAGGATGTTCCTCAACGCCCCCTGCTGCCGATAATGCCTCTTCTTCTAAGGCTTCACACCAAACAGTACAAAAAGTACAACCAGCTCAGCCTGCCAAAGCGCAAAAAACGCCATCGAATAGGCAACAAATTAGCTTTGACCACGAAAAAGTTGATCTCGGCAAAGTTGAAGCTGCTGCCGAGGTCCCTTGCGCCTTTACCATTACAAACACTGGTTTGGCTCCTCTTAATATCACTGAAGCTAAGTCTGAGTGCGGCTGCACTGCCACCAACTTTAAGGGCGCTTTGCTCAAGCCTGGTGCTTCAGTAAAGCTCGACATCATCGTTGATACAACTATGAAACAAGGCCCTGTCACCAAAGATATGGTTGTCTATTCTGATGACCCCGAGCGACCAATTAGCAGAATTTTCATTGCCATGGACGTCAAAAATGCCCACGGCACAATGTCATTGAAAGACCGTACTAAAATATTCACGGCCGAGCGCTGCAAGCGCTGCCACGTTGATGAGGGCGTGGGCCAATTTGGCAAAGAATTATTTGAGGCCGATTGTGCCATGTGCCATCGTAAGCAAGAGAGCGGAATTCTTTCTGGTCCGTTAATTGAGTCAGTCGATTATTCTGACCCCATGTTGAGTGCCCATGCTGAGGAAGTAATTGCTCACGGCAGTAAAACCAGCCCTTCTATGCCTGGTTTTCTCGATGTAGATGGCGGTCCCCTTTCTCGCGAGCAAGTTGATTCGTTGGTAACCTACTTGAAAAAGAATGCAGGTAAGCCCGCTGGGGAGCCGCGAAAAGAATGATTAAGCACAATATTTGTTTGTTCTTAGCTCTGTGTCTAAACCCCTGGCTTATGGTCGTGCATGCGACTCCCAGCAAAGACAGTGGCTCAAGAGGGCAACTTTTGCAAATAACTGAGTCGATTTCAGAAGCTCAAGAGCTGGCCAATCAGAAGAATCCAATTTATAAGGCGGCTCCCTCCACTGCGGCTAACAAAACATTGCCTTTGCGAGAGCTTGATGCCGCTATGCCGACGCGCAACTACCGGCGAATTGATGCACTTTTGTCTAAGGTGAAAGAGACTCCAAGTAACGCCAACGCTCTCAATCTCTGGCGCGGTCTTTCTTTCTGGTGTCAGCAACGCTATGAAGAAGCGGCTGAGAATTTTGATCGCTGTACGAATTTTGACGATGCTTCGCTAGTACACCTGTACACCATAGGTTTGTGTTATTTCAAGGTCGAGGAATGCCACAAGGCGGTCAAGGTCCTAACCGCTGTTATTGCCAAGTTCCCTGATCGCGATAGTTATTCCTGTCGTGCCAATTGCCACATGGCTCTAAAAATGTACGATCAGGCCATCAGTGATTTTCTCATGGCTGCCAAATTCAGTTATTCCTATCGCTCACTTTATATTGGCAAGGCTGCCAATGTCTTGCGAGTGCAGAAAAAGTACAAAGAAGCCATTACCTTCTACGCTGCTAGCTTGAAAAACTCGCCTAATGATTTCATTCCAACTTTACTCTTAGGAAGAGCCCTGTGCTTTCAGGAGTTGAAACGCTGGAATGAGGCCGTCCAAGATTACACTGAAGCAATCAAAGTTTTGAGTGCACCGACTTACAAAGGCGAAACGAAAATGCTTAATCTGGCTGATAGCTATTTTCAAAGGGCCAAGTGCTATGACAATCTTGGGAAGGCCTCATTGGCAGCGGCAGACCGTCGCTCTCACGCTAAGTTGAGCTCATCTTTTGCTAACGACTTT
>JAUPUU010000069.1 GCA_030917395.1 Cyanobacteriota bacterium erpe_2018_sw_21hr_WHONDRS-SW48-000092_B_bin.40 | reverse complement strand
AAAAATTGAGTTTTCATTATTGGCCTGGCAATTAACCTCACTGGCAGCTATTTTCGCCTCCACATGCTTAATTCTTATCGGCAGCGCTAAGAATATGGCGAGAGAAACTGAGAATGCCACGGCAGTAAAATTCAGCAAACTCTATCTGGCACTGACTGCCGCTGCCACTCTGTCTTTTCTACCTGTCTGCTTCACTATTTGGATTGGCCAAGTCGGTTTAGTATTTGGCCTGCTGCCGCTAGCAGCTGGTTTTTACTTCTTGGGCTCTAGCCCACTTCTGGCGGGACTAATCTTTTCGCTGCTCTTTCTTAAGCCACAGATGCTTTTTCTTGCTGTCTTTCTCATTGTCAGTGAACTGGCTCAAAAGCGAGTTATGGCCTTGGTTGGCATGTGTATTGGGGTAATGGTTTTAGCCCAGTCAAACGCTATTGCCTTTGGACCAGAAGTATTTCAAGCCTGGCTCAATTGCCTCAGGCTATCAGACAAAATATTTTCAGACCCCTCTAATGGTGTGGCAATACACCTGGCAACAAGCTTACCCAGAGCGGTTTTGCTGAGCCAACCAGTGGCGCAGCACGCTATGCTCAAACCAGTTGTTTATGGCCTGGCTTTCTTGCTTTTAGCGCTGGGGCTAGGAGTGGTAACCATGCTCTCACATTCAAGTTCTGCCATAAAAAGCAAAACCACAAAAGCCAATTTATCTATTGTAATTGGCTGTCTGGCTCTGCCTCTAGTAGTACCCCATTTATTTATTTACGACCTCTGCACTATTGTTCCAGCATTTTATTTAGTCTTTGCCACCTGGGATAAGAGCCTGAGCAGCCTTGGTGAATTAACCGTTCAGCTGCGCCGCATACTGGCATCATACTGGCTTGTGATGACAGCCTACGGCATATTGCTTATCACCAACATGACCTGGGTGAAGCCACTGCTATTGGTATCAATCATGGCTTTGCTTTATTGCTGGGCCCTAGTGGCAATTATCAAATATCTGTTGGCAGAGAAGAAAGCTGTTTCGAATCCGAGCAGCCCGAGCGCCAACCCAGCAGGCAGCGACCAGTGAATGAAATAAGCATGGCATACAAAATAATTATGACTGTCATAACACTGCTGGGGTTAGCCCAAATACCTTGCCTAGCCTTTGAGAAGTCGCAAGTGCAACAGACAATTACAACCAAAGAAGAGAGAACCGTCTGCTTTGATGAGGAGGCCATTGCCGAAGCCTCTGACCAGCTTACACCAGGCTATATATTGGGCATGGTCGACCTAGAAAATCGAGACAAAGTAAATTACCCATCAGCACGATTCGTTATCATATACGGGCCCATAGAGGGCTCAGCCGACTTACTTTCCCTTGACTTTAAGCACTCACCAAAACCAGAAGAACAGACAAATCTTCGACGTTTAGTGGAGTTCACAAATAGAGTCAGTTTTTACAAAGAAGGACCAGGCTGGCAAAAGCTATCGCTCGAATCTGCCAAGAAAATCTTCGGAGAACCTCACCTCCGCGGTGTTGGCAAAACAACCTTCTACGTTTTTGACACTTACGTAACTTTTCAGCGAGAGAAACAACTCTTTCACATAGACATGAAATTCGCTCAAGACGGCACGATCGAAAGCTATCGCATTAGAGGAATTGGCATCAGAAATCCGCAATGGGTGAGCAAAGACCTGAGCTGAAAAGCCAAGCATAGCACTAGCCTGCCTGGCGTTGGACTTCGCAAAAGAAGTCAAAGCTTTTCATACATCGCCTTTGGCACAAAATCGTTTGTCGGCTCAACGTTTGGCCTAAAAATCATGTTGTCGGTGAACCATCTATCGGATGTGTGTTCCATACCCTGATAAATTCGCCAACGCTTCACTCGCCCGTCCAAGTAGTCGATTACAATACCGGTGCGAGAATTTCCGCAACCGATTTGCATGTTCAACGGAAAACAGACTTGATTTCCAAGACTAGAACTGGAACCAGCACCTAGCAACTTCTCAACAGCAGAGCGCGGCATACCAATTAGATCATAATCCTGCAAGAAATAGGCGAATTGATCCAAGCGTTGATAAGTACTCTTGCAGCTCTTCCAAATACCACTATCAAAGCGCCGCGGTGGATAAGCCATCGGCTCGATCCATTCACCCTTGAGATTCATCACACCATAGGCACGATCGTGAAAATAAGTGTTTTCGTACAATTGAATCTTTCCATTCTCAATTGTACCCACTCTATATTTTGGTGGCACAATCATCTTGCCGCTCAAGTCAAAGACAACGTCCAGGTGTAATTGCGGACAAGACGGGTCCTTCTTTGCTACAGCTAGACCAGCAACAATCAAATCATCTGAGTTCTCATCAAATAGACGGAATTGAGTGATACCAGGCGAAAAGTCAAAGAGTTTTCTACCCGTTTCCGCTATAGCAATATAGTCATCCAGCTCACTCAAGCGAGCCGCGAAGACGTTCTTGGCCACGCGCTGCAAACTTGTGTACACAGGCTTCACAACAAACTGAAACTGGCGATTGACTAAACCATATTTACGTTGAGGCCGCGCAGTCACAACCTGAGAATTCGCCGATCCATCAGAGTCACTAGAATTGGCAACGCCAGACGGTATAGCAAGCGGAGAAGCGATAGCAAGACCATTGTAGAAAAGCGAAACAGGAAAAATTTCTGGCGCTACAATCTTGCCTTTCTTATCAATAAACTGCCACCTAAAAGGCTTATTCGTGCCACGAATTTCTGGAGACACCATAGCCAAGCCATCACGAAACTCGCTTCCCTCCTGATATTGCTCAGGTATAACGACCTCATGTTGGTAATTGTAGTAACCCCTGCTATGAATGCCACGAAAATTGGGTGCATCTTGCTTGCGAAAGCCAATCAAGCCCTCATTAGCTTCGAATAGCTGCTCATCATACTTAAATCTCGCGGAGAGCTTGCCAGTCTTCTCATTGAAAAACCAACACTTGCAGGTCTTGGGATCGTTCTCACCAGCGACGACTAGAAAAATTCCGTCGCCATTGGGAGACATTTGGTCGTACTTAGCAGGCAGCACTTCTTTCCCTGAAGCAGCAGCCAATCCCCATTTCGGCTTTCCATCGTCGGCAACCTTGCTGAACCTTGTCAGACCTGGGGTAGCAGATCTTTTATAGATAATCATTTGCGGCCAAACGTAAGGAGAGTCAGGCTGACTCTCTTGCGCCACCGCAGGTGCAGTGCTCAGGGCACATAACAACGAGGCTAGAAAGATTTGCCAAGAAAATTGACGCACGAACAGAAACCATCGTTGACCCACGGGTATATCCTAATCGATTGAGAAAGAAATATCTGGCCTAACTCAAAGCAACCATCTCTGTCTAGGTTTACCTAATGCACGAGATCCCAGGCCAGCTCTAAAGCGGCCAGCAAACTATCAACTTCATCTTCGGTATTGCTGGGGCCAAAGCTGACGCGCAACAGACCTTGCTCAACTGTGCCAAGGGTTTGATGGGCCAGCAGTGCGCAATGCAAACCTGGTCTTGTGGCCATGCCGAAATCTTCATCTAAGTATTGCGCCACTCTATCTGGTGTCAATCTATCGATCACATGAGAGTCATCAATACCAACGAAACGCAAGGAGAAGACGGGTAAATAGCCATCTAGCAAATCTTGCTGAGCCTCGGCAGGCAAATTCAAATTCCAACAGGGGCGACCAATTAGTTCGATTTTTCCGCGCGATGGATGGATAGCCTGATGACTGATTGAATACTGATTGATCACGGCCAAGCCATGCAAAAAGCGCATTGAAAGTGCTTTTTCATGCAGCCTTATCGTGTCTAATCCAGATGGCAGCCCCTGCAAGAACCTTAGCCCTGCCGCTACGCCCCAGGCCAGGTGCACCGCCGGGCTGCCCGGCTCTAATCTGTCTGGCAAAGCCTCGGGCATGACAAAGCTTTCTGAGCGTGAGCCTGTGCCACCGCGATGCGGCGGGTTCAAGACTTCACCATCAGATATATATAGGAGGCCAATGCCAGGTGGTCCCAGCATACTCTTGTGACCAGAGGCCACCCAGAACGACACGGCGGGCTCACCTCGCTCCAAATGCT
>JAUPUU010000509.1 GCA_030917395.1 Cyanobacteriota bacterium erpe_2018_sw_21hr_WHONDRS-SW48-000092_B_bin.40 | reverse complement strand
GGTCAATCTGTCGACCTTGATGAAGCAGTTAAAGCACTGCAAGCACGGCGCGCTGGCAACCTGCAAAAGGCTCAAGTGCCGCAGTATGCCCCGCAACCATACTATCAAGCGCAACAGCAAGCGCCACAACAGCAGCAAGCCCCTACCGAAGTCACCAACAACTACAACAGTTCCGGTAATTCGGGTAGTGGCGCCATGGGAGCAGTGGGAACAGCCGCGGCTGCCGGTCTGGGAGCTATGGCCGGAGCAGCCATGTCTAACAGCTATTACAATGCTCCTTACGGAACTCCTATGTATTACGGCGCCAATGGCCAAGCATACGGCTATCACAACGGTGAGCAGTTTCAAGACCTAAACGAAAATCAAAAAATGGCCCTCTACAACCAGAATCAAATTAAACAGCAGAACCAGCAGCAGGCCATACAACAGACTGCGACTAATCAACAAAACCGTCAAAGCTCTATGAGCGAAAATCAGACCAACAGGCAAACGGCCTATGGCGGACAAGAGAACTATCAGAAACAGCAACAGTGGTATCAAGAGCAGCAGAAGCAAAATCCACAAAGATTCCAGCAAGCTGCTAGTAATCCATTCGTTGCCCAGAGCGGTGAAGCTAGAGCAGGCGCTAGCAATTTCGCCCAGAGCCGGGGCGAAGGCGGAGAAGGCTCGGCAATGAGAGGAGCTGGAGCTGAAGCACGCGCTGGTGGCGGCATGCGCGGCGAAGGCGGTGGCTTCAGGGAGGCTGCTGGCGGCATGCGCGGAGCAGCTGGTGGTTTAAGGGGTGCTGGCGGCGGTCGCTTCAGACGTTAATCTGATAGAGCGGATAGAGCGGCAAGAACGGCAAGGACTAACCCTAAAAATCTCAGACCTTTTGCCTAATAAGCAGATTATGGCGGCCTGGCGCGATGCACCAGGCCGCCACCATATTTGGTGCTTTAATATGTCCGTTCTCAGGACATATCAGATCGATAGAGAGCGAAAAATGAGTGAGGAGCTTATCAGGTGAAGAAATATGAAACTGATTTGTACAAACAAATCGTTCAAATTTGGTTACCATTAAGTACAGATTTTTTGCGGAGACCATTTCATGTTTAGCGGATATCGATTTGAAATGATTGTTGGCTGCATGAGCGCCGGCAAGTCGAGCGAGCTGATTAGACGCATAGAAAGAGCCCGTCTGGCCTACTTGCCGACAATTATCGTGCGACCCACTACAGACACAAGATCAAGACCAAACCATGTAGAGTCTCGCAACGGCATGGCTTCGCAAGCAATTGTGGTTGATTCAGCCAAAGACATTCTCAAATATTCATCCCACGCCGTGGTCATTGGCGTCGATGAAAGCCAATTCTTTGAAGATGAAATCATTGATGTAATCATCAGCTTGCTCAGACAGAAAAAGAAAATTATTGCCTCCGGCCTCGATCTAGACTTCCGCGGCAAGCCATTCGGCCCAGTACCGCACCTCTTGGCCCTGGCAGATCGTGTCGACAAACTCTTGGCCGTATGCCGTAAATGTGGCTCTGATTTTGCCTGCCGCACCCAGAGAGTGGTTCATTCAAGTGAACAAATATTAGTTGGCGATGCTCAATATGAAGCCCGCTGCATCCATTGCTTCGAGCCACCAGGCGAGTACCAGCTCAGGCTAGACCTGCCAAAGATTGAGCAGGCAGTACCGCAGCTCGTACTGGCCGCTCAAGAAGCCGTCGAGCTGGCATCATAAAGCCCTCCTAAATTAGCCCGTTTCCAAGTGGCTCTCCTTGGTGGTAAGCCACTGCAACACGGCCATTTATTACAGTTTGCTTCACAGTGCTTTACGCAACTTTACGTGAAGAATCCGACCGTTACTGCCATGTTGCCAAGGGAATACCCCTTTTGACTCAGCAATAGTCGTTGGAGAATTACTATGATTTCTTTTCAGAAGCTTGTTAGCCCACTAATTCGTTTGTTCAGCCGCAACCAGTCTAATGACGATGATTACTATGAACTCCCCAGCCCCGATGGGGAATCACACAATCCCTGGCAAAGCAATCTTGACCGCCTGGCCGAGCGCACCCCAGACAAACAAGAAGCGGTAAGTTCTTCTGCCGAAATAGAAGAGCAGTTTCAGATTTTAATGGAGCAGGCCAAAATTGAGAAAATTAAGCAAGAAGCAGCTCAAAATTTAAACCGCGGCGAGAAACGTAAGGCTGACGCCACCGTTACGGATGCCAAGGCCTGGTGGGGCCAGTCGGTAGCTACCTGGGAGCCCCTCGACGGCAAAAACGTCGATAACATTGAGCAGCGCAGGCATCCCAGACAATCGAAGTGGTTCCACAGCTAACTTTTAGCTGTTTGGCCACTTTAGTTGTTAGTCCACTAAGGTTTGACGGTCAGACCTCAGTGGTATGATCCAATCAACGAACTTTACAGACATGGCAATGCCTGTCACATACTTTTGTCGGCTAGATTGCTCTGGCCAATTTAGACCACGGGGTTTCACAAGTGTTGAGAAAGACAGTTTTCATGTTGTCGACCGCTGCGCTGCTTGCATGCTGTATCAATATCGATGCTCCTAGCGCCGAAGCTAAAAGTAAATCAGGCGCAAGACGCGGCGCATACCTCGTACCACCGCCTCCAGCCTATGCTCCATCAATACTTCCCATGATGAGAGGTGCCAGCGGCACTATTCCTTATTCAAGAGAAGTGATTGTTGAAGAAACG
>JAUPUU010000508.1 GCA_030917395.1 Cyanobacteriota bacterium erpe_2018_sw_21hr_WHONDRS-SW48-000092_B_bin.40 | reverse complement strand
TTTGAGGGTGATGGAATTATGTCAGTGACAAAATTAGCTGTAAAAAGGCGACCAATGCAGCGGCATCTAAAAACTCTGAGAAAAATGCGATCAGAGCGCGGATTCACCCTGATTGAGTTGCTTGTAGTCGTAATTATTATCGGTATTCTCGCCGCCATCGCGCTACCGAACTTCATCGGCGCGCAGGATAAGGCGAAAGAAGCATCTGTTAAGGGCAACATGCACACGGCTCAAGTAGCTTGTGAAGCATCGGCGACCGACGCCGGTGGGGCATATCCGTTGACTGTCAGTGCTGGCTACAAGAGCTACTTCCCCGGTGGTGGTAGTGACGGCGCAACCCCGTCAGCAAATGGTCCTGTTAATCCTTTCACTAACGCATCAGAGTTTCCGAAGGAAGGAACCATATCTGGAACAGTACAAGAAACTCGCGCTGCGGCCCCAGGATCAACCGGTGGCAGTATGGGGCAAGTAGTATTTGCTCCACTTTCTGGAACATCTTATGCGATTCTTGGTACTAATAAAAATGCCAAGGCTCTGAATGGAGTTGGTAACGGAACACTTGTACTTTCTAACCAATAGGAAATCGTGACAAGCAATTCTGCTCAAGTTGTGAAACAAAAGCACGTTTGGACGCCTGTAGAAGTAGGTCTCGTAGTGTTTTTCTCGGCAATGCTATTAGGCATGTTTGTGCCTAGAGTGACTAGTGCTGAAGAGAAAGCTAACGAGCAGACCACGCGCACGTCAATGCATATCACTCAAGTAGCTCTTGAGACTTATGCTGCCGATCATAACAATACATATCCGGCTGAAATTGATGATGCCTTGAAGAGCTACTATCCCGGTGGTGAAGCTGATGGTAAAACACCTGCTTCGCAGGGGCCATTGAACCCCTACAGCAAGAAGCCTGAGTTTCCTGTAATGGTTGGTTATATTTCCACACCAACTGCGGTGCGCTCACTTCCTCCGGAAAGTACCGGCGCTTCCCCCGGCCAAGTGGTCTATATACCGCTCGATAATCACAAAAGTTATGCTTTGCTTGGCACCACAGGTGATGGTAAAGCTATTGATGGCACACTTCCCAAAACAACTTTGGTATTAAGCAACATCTGGTGAGAATAGCGTGACTGCTAGAAAGCACAACACTCTTCTCTATATATTGTTAGTTTGTCTTGTGCCGCTTACTATGTGGCTTCATGCTGGCGTTGCCTCTTCTTTAAAGCGGCTGCATGGTGGTAGTGAAGTTGTCTTTATTCCATCGGCTCAAGCTGTGCGCTTGGTGGCACTGGGCTACGATCAGTTGTTGGCCGATTTTTACTGGTTAGCGTTTGTGAGCTATGTTGGAGATGGTGCGGCACGCAGCAAAGATCATTCAGTAATGGCTGACAAATACCTTGATTTGATTACAAGTTTGGACCCATATTTTGTTCAACCTTACTGGTTTTGTGCTTTCACTGTTGGTGCAGAACAGAAACGCCCACTCAGAGCTAATGAGATCATAAAACGTGGTATTCGAGCTAATTTAGACAATTGGTACTTGCCTTATATTGCTGGTATCAACATGTATTTGTATGCTCACGATGAGGTTGCAGCAGCAAAGTATTACGCCGACGCAGCAAAGTTGCCGGCAGCTCCTCCGTGGATTGCGAGACAGGCTATGATTCTTGCAGCAAAAATCCCATCAACAATCAAAGAGATCAATACATGGGACTCAATTTATCGCTCTGAGAAGTCTAATCTCATTCATGCCAAAGCGAAGGAAAAGCTGATTCAGTTATGGTCTAGAGTGTACTCTGCGAGCCCAAAAGGCGTAATTAGAGAGAAAGCACGGAAGGCTTTGAGCGAACTAGGTGTTAACTTGTAAGAATGGATTTTTCCAATTCTTAGACTAGGGTGCAAGTTGAGATGCTGCTAGAAACTCTGTTCGATTGAGTTCTTTTACTGTCTGGATTTCCCACCTAAGAGAATTTGCGCCAGTTGCATTGCTGATATCTAGATTCTTCATGTTATAGCCAACGTTTCCGTTTCCGAAACTAGGGCTTGCTACTGCGTTATAGAAGCTAACTTTAGATTGATTTTGCACCACAACATCTCCGGCCCTAATTGAACCAATCAGAGTCGTTGATAAGCCTGCGGAATTGCCAAATGTTACTCTCGAAGACGGAGCAAAAACTAGCGCTGAGACTGTTGAACCCGTAAAGTTGAGAGGTCGCGTACCACTGTAGAAGATTTGAAGATTGCCTGGTGCAGAGCTATTGCCTATGTTTTGTGAAATCGTTAGTGCTTCATCGGACGACGAACTGCTTTCTACAAATAGACGTATAGGATTGGGAATATTCGTGAGATTTGCTTGCGATAGTTGCGAGCTGTCTATAACGTAGTCGCCAGCAGCAGGTGCGGTTGTGGTGGAAAGGTTGAAGCTCAAAGTGCCATCAGGTGCCGCGAGACTAGGAATGTCATTTATTGGAAGATTTGTATCGATGACAGGGTTTGTGTAAGGTGTGGTTGCACCTCTCTTCGATACCGTACTCGCGAGTAGATCTGGAATTTCAGGCGCTGGCAATCCATTTGAGGTATTGGCTTGAACGACAGGCGCTACTCCTTCGTTTGAGCTATTGTATTGTATGACTTCGTTAATTTTTGCAGTGGGGTTAAGGTCAATTACTGCAGGTGTTTTTGAATCAATTTGTATTTTGCCGCCAACTTTGGAATTATCACCAAGGCTAACAGTCTTACCAGCGCCAACATTGCCACCCACATAGCCTTTATTCTCAAAATCAGGTATGGGGGTCTTTGTTAACGGATCAAAAAACGAGTTTGTTGAGGCATTTGCCGCTAAGGTCACGGAATTTCTGCCGAATGCCGCAGTATCAAATATGGAGGAGTCCGGTGGAAGTCCACCTGCCGTGGGTTTGATGAATGGTTTTAATGTCACGACCGTTCCTTTCCAGTACGGCTTCGCTCCTGTTGAGCCATACTCGACAAGTACGGTCATGGTGCGCCAAAAATTGGTATTCCCAATGACTTGAAACCGGTCAGGTGAAGCTGGGTCAAATTTCGGGTCGTATGCAATTGGGAAGTACAGGGCGCTTGTTCCGCTCGGTAGAGTTCTGACTTGCGGGCTTTGATATTGCACTAGGACTTTAATTCTCTTTATGTTATCGCTTGTTGGAGCTGCAATTCCAAGGTCGGTCGCTGAAAGGTTTATAACGCGCAATGGGCTATCAATCTTAGCGTCATATGTATCTCTAGAGTCGGGATCAGACAACAGCCCGAGAACATAGTTGGCTGCAGATTCGGAGATCGCACTCGTTTGCAGCTCAGCCAGAGCATCCGTTGCATTCGACCTGTAGTACGGGATAAGTGCTGCGCCCATGCCAGAAATTGTCAATCCAACTAGAAGGGCAATCATGAACATTGCTGCTAGCGAAAAAGCTGATTGTTTTCGCCTGCTGGTTCTTCTTGTGCGCATTGTGCGTTTGCTATTCATGAAGACTTACTTCTCATTGTCGTTTCAGCTCAGTTTGTTCCGTGCAATCCTGTGTTTCTGAGCATGTATTCAGTTCTAAGTGCAATCGCAGATTTCCTGTTGACCGAATTTGATACCGCGTGAATGGCACCCGTATCCGAACCGTAGTCAGTTCTACGAAGTTCTAAATTCAATACGACACTCCCTGTGAGTTGATCCGGTAAATCAGTTTGTGCACATGGATAGAGGCGGCTTATATATTGGAAAATAATTGGTTGGCCTGTGGTTTTTGATAGAGGTCCGAGTATTCCTCTCATGACCAAATTTGTTTCACCAGTGAATGTGTTTTGATACATGATTCTATAGGTTCCTGGGTAGGTATCATCGGTTTCTACCCAATAGGTAATTTGTGAGCCTGTCATAAGAAGCGGCGTGTTGAAGAAGCCCTGCGGATCAAACTGACTATTTGGCATTTTTGACAGCACCAGTTTGGTTGTGTTTGACTGTGGCTCTACCTGGTAAGACATTCTTATGTCATTGCCTATTCTTCTTAAGAACATGCGGGCCGACATGCCGTTATCTAGGCGATTCTGAAGTGCGGAATACCATGCTGTGTTTATGAAAATTGCTTGGGACGTTCCCGCTATAACGATTCCAATTATCACGGATGACAACATTAGCTCGATCAGAGAAGAGCCCTTTGAACCTCTTCTTCGAGCTTTTGCTTTATCCGCCATGATGCTGAATTCCATATCTGTAGAGTACGGTTTTAACTTCTAGATTTTTCGGAACAGTACTGTTTGGCTCTGACCAGGTCACGTGAACAGTGACCAATTTTGTTCCGGTTATTGTTTTGTTTGAGACTGGGTTTAGTGGGCCATCACTTACCTTTAGCGTAACTTGGCCTTTGAATTTGTGATACGAGGAGCTTGTATCTGCCACTGTAGTGCTGTACTGGAGATTCTGTGTGTTGAGCAGCAGTGGGCGGGCAAGCGGTTGACACGGTGGGCTCAGCGGGGCTGGGTCAGAGTCGTTGATAATCATGTCGTAGGTTTTGGAGTTATCGATTCTAATTCCATCTTCTTTTGAGTCGAACGGCATGCTTTTTACTCGCTCAAGCACTTCCTGTGCCATTATGGCGGCAAGCTCTTTGCCTTCTATTGTGCTGGTAAGGCGCATATACTCACCGATGCTGGCGCAGAGCGCCAGAGCCAGAACGCTAGCAATAACAAGGGATACGAGAAGTTCTATCAGGAAAACTCCCGACTGATTTCTACGTTTTAGACTCGACTGAGAGCGCTTCATATGAGCTGATAATCCCTTAGCCATGGATGTATATGAGCATTATGCCCATCTGTGGCCTGTGGATAGCTCAATTTCGTGCCTTTCAACGGCGAAAATGTAGTCAGTTCGTTTTATCCTGGCGGAGAAGGTTCTAAACACCTCAGGTGCGAACTCCGCGCTTTCTTCTCGCTCTATAAACTACTTTTGGATTTACTAGAGGTTGATCAATTCTTTGGTCTAGGTCCGCGAGAAGTTGCTGCGTGTCGGGTACGTTGAACAGCATTAATTGTTCGAAGAGATCAAGTCCTTTGGATTTGTATGGCTCGCTCAATTTTTGCAGGACAAGCGCAATATCTAATAGAGGCCCAGTCATCATGAATTGGCTGCCGCTATAATCAGCCAGACTTGGTCCATGCTCCGAAAGTAGCAAACTGCAAATTTGATAAACTTGCTCTGGGTACCAATCTGCTACTGGGTAAATGTTCTCAAGCAAATCTACTGAGTCTAATGATTGCCGAAAGTCACAATCATCTATGATGATTTCCAGGAACAATTTTGTGCCTTTATCCTTTCCGAGTTCAATATTTGCGAAGCTGGATGCTAAATCGCGGCGAATGTTTGCATTCTTTTGAGCGAGGAGGTTTACTAACAAAATTCGATGCTCGTAATTGCGTGAACTCCATAGATGGCCTAACGTAAGTGCTACGCCTGAAAGAACGCTTTCTCTTTTGGGAAACATAGAGTCTTCGAAAATCTGATTAAGAGCATGTGCTGCCCAGATTCTACGCGATAGGAACGCTTGGTGAAAGGTAAGCAACTCGCCAAATGCACGCGCGGACCAGTCACTATTTTTGTTCAGATAACTATAGAGCCACTGCTTGGTAGTTTCTTCTTCTAGCCAATGACCTGTAAACGCGAACAGCTGGACACCTGCCCAGCACAATAGTGGCCCCTCGGTTTTTGCTATCAGCGAGGCGATTAATTGAGCTGCTAGAAACCTGTCGACTTTCACGAGTAATGGTATCTCACGGAGCGTAAGATGTCTCCATAGGTGTCTGTAATCAGTCAGATCCGTCCTGTCAACTAAGGACCGAAGTAAGTTGAAGGCTTGCTCGAAGTTCGTACTTACGTAAGTTCTATATAAGGCTGATGCTAGTTTATATGTACAAACGTCTGGCCAGCCCTCTGTCGGCCCATTCATCCATAAAACGCTGCCAGGCTTTTCTTGGTCTTTTTGATCTGAGCCGTAGTCCTGACCACCGTTGAACGAGTTCAAAGAATTTTCAAGAAAAGCTACAAGCCAGGCTGGACTTTTGATATTTTTGTCAGATCTGTCTGCCACAATGTCTGCGACAGCACAGATGAAATAGCCACTATTGAAACCTCTCCCAATCAAGCATTGAATAGTGTTGTCCAGTTGTTCCATGTGTAGAGAAGAACAATACAAACCGTTCAAAGCTCTGCTCGCTGGGTATTCGTTTATTGATGGCACTAGGTATCCTAAGATTTCGATGGCTTTTTCAGGCATGCTTGTTGCTAGCTCACGTAGTGATTCGCTTGCCTGGCTAGTGCCACCTTTTTTCCAGTTAGTGGGGTGACGGTTTAGATATTTATCTGAGAGTATTTTGAATAGGCCAGCAATTTCGGTGGCTTGAGCTTTTTCCATCTGAGCTGCACACATCGGGCTTTCGATACGAATAACTCCTTCGCTCCGGTCATTATTCAAGATATCTGATTGGGTTTTCCGCTGTTCCGGTTCGAACGCGCGGCACTCGTTTCTTTTGAGAAGCTGTAGCTCAGGGCTCAGGAATTCCAGAGGTAACTTCTTTAGTAACACTAACCTGTGTCGTCGGTTCCATTCCCGGTAGTCTTTCCTCTCTTGCGCTGTTGTTTTCACCTTAATTGCGCTAAGTGGATAGTGGCAGTACTCAAGCATTACTTTGCTAATTTCAGTAATTTGCTTCTCGTTCAATTCTGGTATCAATGCCGAGAGCAATTGAGCTGACTCATCCGGTTCCGGATATGACTCGCCTAATGCCAATCTGCGAGAGTCGGCCATGATGTATTCAAATGCAAAATTCTTTTCTAAAACAGTAATTTTGCAAAGTGCTCTTACCAAAATACGATGCACAATCTTGAAACGGCTTGAGCAGTTTTCACGACAGAACGCAACAAAAGCTGCTGGATCTTTGATTGCGAATTGCTTTACCGCCTCATCGATAACATTGAGGGTGCAATGTTTGTGTTTGTCATCAATTCTAGAGTGAATACCCGTTTCGTCGTACTCATTTGAGATGCTCTCTCTCTCTCTCTTGTGTGCTAATTTTGCGAGAATATCGAGGAACCAGGGCCAGAGAAGCTTAATAAATGATTCTGGATTCTTATCAATTTCCTTCTGGATGCCATAGGGGCTTCTTCGATGAACGAGATTAATTAGCGCAGCTCTCTGCGGGCATTTCAAATCCAAATGTATTTCTCGAATGCTTTCATGAATTTCTACACCGGTTGAGCTGTCTAAAGGTAAGAGTTTCGCTGCGTTTTGAGTGTGTCGAATTAGGTAGGCAAGGTAGAGCTCTGCGCTCCAGTCACTAGTCTTTTCTGTGTCTCTAGAATAAAATTGCTCGATGAATCTAAAGTCCACGTCATTTCGTTGCAAGAGTATCAGTGACATTGACTGCGCTGTTTGATTCCATGGATATATGGCGGTTAGAATGTGCAATATTTCGAAATCGTATTCGCCGGTAGTGAGCCAGCAAGTCTGAATTAGCTCAAGTACCTTCGCCGGTTCACTCGCAGCCGATGCAATTAAAAGAATTAGTGCGTCCCTTGCGACACCTTGTGTTCTCTTCATAAAATCAGATAGAAAATGTTGATGAAGGTAGTTGAACCAAGACACGTTAGTTTTTAGCGAATTGAAAATTAATTTTCTGAAATTTGCGTTTTCTATGAATGGTAACAGGATTCGAAATTCTATTTCACAAGGATCAGTTACTCGTCCTAGTGATTCAATAATGAGCAATCTAATATGCAGGCGAAGCTCAGTGCTTTCCAATATTTTTTTTACTTCTTTTTGATATTTTGATTTGCTGCAATCTTGAAGATATAGAAGTGCATTCCATAATTGAGGCCTTACGAATAAACTGTGCTGGCGTAGAGCAATAAAGTCCTCCAAAGACACTGAACCTTTAATGAATGCTCGGGCCCTAGTGTATTCAAATAAAGTTTGATGTCTGAAAGATATGCTCCCTGAGCGGACATCCTCTAGGAGGATATCCAGTGATTTGAGCTTCTCGATTAGGCTTCTCTGCGATGAGAATTTTATTGTTGGTACCCGGAGTTCTTCAGTTGAACTCATTTCCTCAGCTATGCGCTCTAAGAGATTTTCGAGTTCGCTGTTGGTTGTCTCTACTGATAATTTCCACATATGGTCAAGTAGTGATCTGCAATTTGAAAATATTCGACCGTCGTCTAGCCTCGGGAATGAAAGAAAAATTTTCAAGTGTTGAGGCGTACGCAATAGGTTCTGAAGATCTGGAGGCCAACTAGAACAGTCATAACTTTTGTTTTCCAAGAAAATTTTGACATCGCGCCATGCTGGAAGTTCCAGCGTAAGGCTAGTTGCATCAATATTCCGCAAATTAGGATCGTGCAGTGCTTCAAACTCTCTAGCCGTCATTACGACATGAATATTCGGGAA
>JAUPUU010000068.1 GCA_030917395.1 Cyanobacteriota bacterium erpe_2018_sw_21hr_WHONDRS-SW48-000092_B_bin.40 | reverse complement strand
CTGGCTGTATTTCTTTCGAGCTTTTTCCATGGGGTACTCCTCCAAGCTAGTGATATGATATCGGGAGGCTTCGTACAATTCCAGGTGTCTACTTTTTCTGGGTCAGGTCAGTCCGCTCTCATCAAATGCGTTTCACAAAATGGTCGCTAGAGCCGGTGTTGAAGCGGATCTCGAACTGAGTGTTCACCCGCATATGCTTCGACACGGAAAGGGCCACCAACTAGCTTCAGAAGGCGTCGATACCAGGGCTATACAAGCTTACATGGGGCACAAAAATATCCAACATACAGTTCTGTACACCCAACTCAATCCGAAGCGGTTTAAGGGCTTTGGGAAGGATGTCAGGCTTTAAAAGTAGATGTACCAGAAAAGCCGGCCAAATCTACAAGCAAAAATACTAACCCCATGGGCTTTTCCGAGCTTGCACTCGGTGGGTCAGAAACCAAATGTTTTATGGCACAACAAAAATACCAGGCAAATGCTGATGATCCTGACCGGAATCTCCAAAGTTCTCAATCCCATACAGCCGTACCTATTGAAACGGAACGGAATTGGAGTGTTTCACTGAAGGGGCTGATTTTGCTCCCAATTTTGCAACAAGATCTCTTGCCTGTTCCAAGCACGCGTCTGAAGGCGATAGCCGTTTTTCTAGTATCGAAATCGCCTCTAAACATAAGGCCCTTGCTTTGATTGTCGCACCTTTGGACATAAGAAGTTTTGCTTTGTCAACTAGATCTTTTGCGTAGTCAGGATGAGTGATACCGATCGTTTCTTTATCCGCCTCTAGAACTTGATTATAGAGTTTTTCTGCCAATGGCATATTCTTTGCTAAAAATTCTATAGAAGCCGATTTTCTCAAAGCCGTGATGGTCTCCCGGTGTTTATCTCCGAGAGTGTGGCTTCTAATCGCAATAACCTTACTAATTAACTTTCTAGCTTCGACGAAATTGCCGTTTAGTTTTTCAACGTCTGCCAGTCCTGATAAGGTTTTTGCAACAGTCAAATTGGTGGGTCCGAAAGTCTTAATTTGCTGCGCTAATGCACGTTCAAATAGCTGCCGTGCAGCTGCCGTTTTCCTTTCGGATAACAACAAAAACCCTCTATCGACTTGCACCGATGCGACAGAGGGGTGCTCAAGACCCAAGAGGCTTAGCCTTGTTTCCAAAACTCTTGAATAAAATTTCTCAGCTAAATTATTGTCCCCAAATTCAGCGAGTTGATTGGCCAGACTCTGTTGCATATCTGCGAGGAGTAAAGGGTCTGAATCTGCAACTTTTTCTTGAACTCCAATGGCCTTCTCTAAGAGAGCAATGGACTCCTTGTAAAATCCTTGTTCGGACTTGAGTTCTGCTAAATGAGCAAGTAGTTGAGGATCCGAAACTGCATTTTTATCAGGGAAAAGAAGTAAGGCTCGTTGGTATACCTTATTCGCATCGGAATAGCGTCCGGTTCTAATGTAAACAACGCCCAAGCTATCCAACACTGGAATAAGTTTAGGACTGTTGACCCCGAATAAATTCTCCTTTGTACCTAGCGATTTCCGGAACAATTCCTCTGCTCTTGAATAATTAAACATCTCGGTATATACAATTGCCAGATTGTTGTTATCCGTACTGACTTCCGCACTTCCTTCTCCGAATCTTTTGAGGTCAATTGACAAAATCTCAAGAAACTTCTGCTCTGCTCCCTTAAAATCCGATTGTTCCATTTTACTTATCGCATCTTTAAGAATTTTCTTCTTAGTTACAGTTTCTGACAAATTGTCAGCATATTTGTCGGAAATATGAGTTTCGTCAGAAAGAACTTCACTGGCGAGTGCAGCAGGAACATAGCCTATCCAGCAATTCATATTGCATATAGTAAAGGAGGCAAAAATAAAGCAGCGCAACTTATGTTCAAACAGCAAAATATCAAACCTCACTTATTTTGAAGAGTCGGAGCACCGTT
Organism: Cyanobacteriota bacterium erpe_2018_sw_21hr_WHONDRS-SW48-000092_B_bin.40; assembly: GCA_030917395.1. Taxonomy (GTDB): domain Bacteria; phylum Cyanobacteriota; class Vampirovibrionia; order Obscuribacterales; family Obscuribacteraceae. The sequence goes on along the minus strand of JAUPUU010000068.1, from coordinate 6,484 downwards.
AAAAATGCTCCGACTCTAAACTACAGGAAATCAGCAAGATTTAGGATTGGAGACTGCTCAATTTCGGATTACTTAATCTGGTTGTAAATAGAATTCTTGAGCTTCGAGGCCTGCTCTAAAACTGAGAGTTTCTAGAAGCCCCCCAATTCATAAGCAAACTGTCCAAAATTTGCGTCAAACTTTACACAATCCAACGATATTCAGTCACCACCAGTAAGGATCCACGACTCTGGAGGAGTTGTGATTATAGAAGAGCCATTTTCGCCAACTGGCGAAGTGATATAGATTGTGGGTTCGCCGACGTATTCATACATTCCATTCTTAAAGTTTAGGACAGTAGCCATCTTAACCATGTCATATGTCACACGGCGTTCCTTAACTCCTGTAATTTTCTGACGAAGGTCAACTAAGAGATCAGCTCCATCGTTTTCTTCTCCTCGCTTGGGTAGCTTCGGCTTTCCCATCAAGTCGATAGGAACGAAATCAGGGTCAGGAACGAAGCTAGGTTCATCCTCATCATCGTTAAACAACTTAGCTTTCTGAGCACCGGGTGCCAACCAATTGATTAAACCAGGAGTAGCCCCTCGACCAGTTCCCATTCCCCAATCCAACTGTAGTCCCTGCTCCAGACTCAAATCAAACTGCGAAAACCACTGCTCACCAGTCAGTCCTCCTCGATTTAGCCACCACGGAATGTAGCTATCAACTGGATCTCCGGCCCCAGGTATCCAACACATCTGCAAACCCATCGGGTCTGTATACTTCTGTGGACTGTTATCCACATACGTGTACAAATTGAAGTCCCTGCCAGTATAGCCAATCGGATCTGGTTGCAAGAACCGTCCAAGCTTCGGTGAATAGTACCGATGCTTGAAATAGTACAGACCCAGCTCAGAATCATAGCGCTGCCCGGTGAAACCAATAGTTGTGCCACCAAGAGTGGTGATTTCACCAAACGGACTAAACTTATTCTTGTTGGCTACAGCTCCTGAGTTGTTGCTTACCGCGATAATCGAACCCATTTTGTCGTGGTGCAAGAAAGTCGGAGTAGTGCCAGTAACAATGATAAGAGGCTCGTCCAAACCAGTACCATAGACATAGCGGCGCTGTAGAGTACCACTAGTTCCATCATAATCCGCAATGCGCTGCCAGCCAGAATAGACATAGCGGGTCTTAGTAGATCCAACAGTCTTCTGACTTTGACGGTGCATGGGGTCGTAAACAAAGCTTGCACTTGTGCCAGTTTTGCTGGCAGTGAGCAAATGATTCTCGGTGTCATAGCCGAAGGTCCAAGTACCATCACCAGTGAGGCACATGTTGGTGTTGTAACTGTAGCTTACGCCTCCTACGGTTGGATATTTGTTGACGTTATCAGCCGTTCCATAAGTCACAGTCCCAGCTGCGGCAGGGTGCCACATATAGGTGCTGTCACTGACAGTCATGCTCAAAGGTTCATTGACATCGTTGAATCCATAAGTGAAGGCAACGTTGGAGCCAACGAAGTTGTGCGTTATTCCTGACAGGTCCTCATTTAACTGAGGGGTATAGACCACTGAGGTGCCATTGCTGAAGGTAATTCCCGTTCTCTGAGACAGCTGGTTGTAGCTGAAAGTGGCAGCGCTTGTTCCGCTTCCATTCAACTTGATCGTGCTCAGCCTGTTGAGCTGATCATAGGCTCTGTCTACGAAGTACCCATCAGGATAGGTGGTCTTCGTGATGTTACCATTGGCATCCAGCACATGGGTGACGGTCTTGCTGTCTGGATATTGCTCCTTGAAGAAACGACCAGCAGTGTCGTAAAAGAGCTGAATTGCTCCAGAAGAAGGGTCTCCTGCGACAACTGGCTTGCTAATTTGGGTCAAGCGACCGGCCAGATCATAGGCGCTAGTGACCGTGGGCTGCCCGGAAGGCGCTTTTGTAGAAAGCCGGTTGAGAACATCGAAGGTGTTCACAATAGTGCTTCCAGATCTCGTGACATAGGTCAAAACGTTGCCGTTGGCATCATATGAGCTGTTCTGCTCAAATGTCGCATCCTGGTAAATCACTTTGTTCGGACGATCAAATCCGTCAAAAGTGTACTGGGTTACGTTGTTACGAGCATCTTTCACCGAAGCCAGTCTGCCGTTGGCAGAATAAGTGCGCGTCTCCGTTACTGTGCTTGTCGGGTCAGTGACAGTGCTAATCCTATCGTTGGCATCGTATGCGTATTGCCAAAGACGAGATTGAGCATCCGTCATGGTCTGCACTCGGTCTTTGCCGTCGAAAGTCCAGGTTGTGGTTTTACTTGCCGGATCAACAGCAGTGAGTCGCTCGTTTCCAGCGGAATACGTCCACGAGTAGGTCTGCCATGCAGGAGTTCCACCGGTTTGGCGTTCCTGCTTAGTAAGATTGCCATTATCGTCGAAAGTAAACTTACTGACATAGCTGAACGGCGCAGACTCGGTTTTCTGCGTCATTCTCCGCAGCGAATCAAACTGGAAAGTGGTGGTGTTCGAACGAGGGTCAGTTACTGAATTCAAGTTTCCAACTGCATCATAGCCAAATGATCCGGTCAGATTGAGGCGACCCACTCCGAAATCAGCTACTACTGAAAGCAACTTTTCGGTAGTTGCATCATAGGTCCACTTAGTCACAATGCCGGTCTCATCGGTTTTGGTCAACATCTGACCGCGACCGTTGTAAGTCATTGTGATAGTCGGAGTAAAGCCACCAATGATTGAACGCTGCACGGTGAGCAGATTTCCATTAGCTGCGTCATACGAGAAGCTGGTGGTATTGCCCCGTCCGTCAACCGCTGTAAGCGGCTTTGCCCAGGTTGTGTGGTAGGTGAAGCTCTGCACGATGTTGCTCAACCCTGAGCCCGCCTTTGCAACCATAGTAATGGTCAGAGGGTTGTCGTTCTCGTCATAGGTTGTTACAACCTTGTTTCCTTCGGCTTGAATAACCTGAACTGGTCGATTCAAACCATCATAAACAGCGGTGGTAAGGTTTCCCAAGCCGTCAATCTGCTTGAGAGTGGAGCCCAGTTTGTTGAGGTAGAATGTCTTTTTATTGCCTACTGGGTCGATTAACTCCGCTCTAGAACCAGCCAGATAGAGATTCGTGACCTGATTTCTTGCATTGGCCTGGCTCTTAACGCGACTGAGTGAATCGTAGACGTTTGTGACAAACGCCGTAGCCGGGAACGCGGGCTTAAAGTAAGTTGTCATGCGTCCGGGCTGATCGTAGCCATAAACCTCGATCTTTCCATTCGCATCTGTAAATTGTGTCAGGTTGAGGCTTACGTCTATTGTGAAACCAACAGAACGGCCAGTTCCATCGCTAACGCTCGTCAATGTACCTGCTGTATATGCAAGAGTTAGTGTTCGCCCTAAGCCATTGGAGACACTCGTCAACAGCCCACCTGTATAGGAATAGGAGACAGTGACCCCATAAGGGAATACCACTGAGCTGATTTGTCCACTCGCGTTGAAATTGGTCTGAACGCCTTGCGGAGTGGTCACCCGAAAAAGACCGGAAACCAGAGTCAAAGTATTCGAAAAGTTCACTGGTGGTGCAAAAGAGCCGTCAGGATGCTTGATGAAGATTTGGTTCTTTCCAGGAAAAGAAACAACAACTGAATTGTTGTACATTTGATCGACCCACCAGGAATCCGAAAGGGTCAAAGTTGCCAGTTTAGCAACGGGGCGAGTGGTGTCGGATATGATATCGGTACAGACAAACAGTTCAGCAATTGTCGCTGAAGCCGGCAAGGCATATTGCTCACCCATTGCGAAGAATCCGTTACTCGATACTGAAGCGGCAATATCGTGCGAATGAGCCCATCCACGCCCTAAAGTTCCAGACTCATACTGCCGTCCAGAATGGTAGTTGCGCTCAAACGAAAGCTTGTAGGGAAAGGCTTGACTCCCAACATCAATGTCAATAGTATTAAGAGCAAAAGCACCATCAAAAATCCCGATAGGATCTCCTTCGTAGGAGCCGCGCTCTTTAGGCTTTTTCTCCTTGTTCTTGGGGTCGCCTTCATTTTGCCCACCCTTGAAGGCACCATTGATGATACCGAAAGCTCCCGTATTTGGATAAACCCAATAAGCCCAGCCAGTCCATGCTCCAATGGTTTCAGCAGGATTGTCCCCAATGACCAAGTCATTGCCATACTGGATATACCAATTATAGAGATTGGTCATATCAGTTGAGCTGTAGCCGTTTGTCACCAGCGACGACTGCACGTTAGAGCCAGTATTCCAGTTTGCTGTCGTGCCTTTGTAAAGCTTGTGACCAGCAACGCTTGCCTTATCCAAGACTGTCGTGGCACTAACACCAGGACCGTTGCCGGTGACCTGTGCCAGGGTAGCGGCTTCTAGAGCAACACCATGCATGGAGATGACAGTGTCGTTGAAAGGGACTTGGGTCATGTCATTGTTCAAGTTTGTGCTTGAACCAGTGACCCCACCAATGTCTGCCCCGACATATCCAGGTCCACTGTTTTTGAAAGACATAACGCCAACCTGATGGCTGTATACTGTCCGACAGCTCTTCATCCGGTTTACGAGATCGCAAACACGCGACGCTTGGGATGTTAGGCGATACCAGGTCATGGCAAGCTTTGATCCAAGTACTGGCTCAGAAGTGGCTGCGCCACCTGCTGCCGTATTCTTGGAGAGCTGCTCTTGGTGATAATCCATCTGACCGCGGCCCAGGTTACCCCAAGCGTTTGCAACCAGGAATGAATCGCCAGCATTGATGCCACCCTGCCACCACTGATAAGTAGTCTGGTAGTAGCGCTGATAGGTCAGCGGATAGTTGGCACCGTCATAGGCTGGATGCGTGACAGTGAGAAAGAGCGAAGTCCACGAGCCGGAAGGTTGAGCCAAACCGGTGTCCACAGCAGTCCCATTCAGGTAAAGCGAGGGAACCAAGCTACCATCATAGAAGAGTGACAGCCGTGAATTGGCAAGCTGGTCAGACGTTGTCTGCCAGTCAATGTCCCAGACTCCAGGAGTGGTCCAATTTGGAAACTGCACTTGCAGGGTTGGCTTAAAGCTGGCTGGCACATCACCAGTCCAGACCGTCGGTGTGTCACCAGGCGCCTGATAAGGCAATGTGGTTTGCAGCACCGGTAAAGTCGGCTCATTGATCGACTGTCCCCCAATTAGGTCATCAACCTGCGCATCAGGATCATTAGTCTTAATCCAATTAGCAAGGTTGGTCGAGAATGTGGTCAGATCATTTCGGATGTTGGTCCGGTTCATGTTCTGAACGTAGTCAGCCGTAACCGTGGCGCCTGACTGCGCATTCGTCATAAACGTGCTGGCGTTGTAACCGAGAATTGTCGCTATGTCAGTGCGACCGGTAATTCTGGTGTACGACTTAATGCTAGGGTCAAAGTTGTAAGTAGTGGCTCCAGAAACCCACTGTACCCACACATGGCGGATGTCCATGTAGAAAGTCGTGCCATCCCATGTTGGCTCTGTCACGACCGGGATAAAGAGGTTGAAGCAGTAGTTTCGCGCGGCCCAGATGCTATTAGTTCCGAACCATGCATTAAACTGTGCTTCGTTCAATCTAATGGTGCCCATTACTATGTTGGCTGTATAGCCAGCTTGACGCAAAAGCGCAGCAAGCAGGGCGCTCTGATCAAATTGGTTGCCCATGCCATCAGCAATAGTGCCCACAGGACCTTTGTTCAAGCCCCAACCTGGCTCCCAATCTACGTTTGAGTACACCCACTCGTACATTAGCTGGGGTCCATTGTTATCTACATTGAGTGCACGAGACAGTTCAACAATGGATGCAGGACCCTGAACTGTATTGCTAGCAAATGCTGCGACTTTGGGACTTACAGGCGGAAACTGCTTGCGAGCAGGCGCCGGGATTGTGCGTTTGGCAACATCGTTTGGGAACTGTTTAGCTCCTTCATAGTTGTAGCCGATTCTGGACTCTGTTCCTGGATTGTTCCGCATGGTCTGCTCGACAGCAGGAGACGTTTTTCCAGGAAGATTTGCAGCCAAAATCTGTGTTGCTGTTGACTGCGGAATGTTGCTGTTATTAGGTGTATTAGCCATTTTGTGCTTTACCTTGAGTTTGTTGATTGTGAACTGTGTGCGATCTAGACAAACAGGAAGTTTGTCTGCCAACCATTGTTGTCAGGCGCAATTGTCAGCACGTGCCCGACGGGCATGAAGTAACGACCGACGTGCGATTCCCCGCCGAATCGTAATTAAAGGTGATCACAGTACCGTTAGTGTAGGTAATGGTTTTAAGACGCCCGAGGTTGTCATAAGTGTAGGTTGCAGTGTCTGCGGCCATGGTGTTTATCCTTTTGGCTTGTGGTTTTTCAGCCTCGATTGTGTCGAGTCTGTAGTTGCATAAATCTGTAGCGCTGGAACAGTTGCTCACTTCCATCTCTACATTTGAGAATCAATACAGGCTCTTCGGGACGGTTCTTTGCTAGCTGCGCTAACAAAGCCGATTCCAGCGTTAG
>JAUPUU010000507.1 GCA_030917395.1 Cyanobacteriota bacterium erpe_2018_sw_21hr_WHONDRS-SW48-000092_B_bin.40 | reverse complement strand
TTGATTTTGTAGGTATCGAGTAGATTTTTATAAGCCGTTCTTAGTGGTGTGGGCAGAACTGGCGAGCTTAAGTAATAGTCGATGTCACCAATCTCGATACCATCGCTCTTTACGTGCACCCTGCGTAGTACTGCTGCGTGCGACAAATCGTCGATGCGAATTGATGTGGTCAGCCTCATTCCTCGGCTGATAATGCCAACGTCAGTCAAGGTGACATTGTCGTGCTCATACAAAATATTGCCTGATACTGCCCTGATTGGTCTGGTCAAACCCGGCGGCCGGTAAGCTATATCATCCGGTGAGGCACTCATATAAACCTGGGGCTTCTCCGGTGTGCCTGTCAGCTTAATTAGCAAGTCTTTCACTTTGCCAGTCAAATGCTGGTCGGTAACAGCCGGGAACTTCAACTCAAACAAGTTCATGATTGTGCTGAGGTTTTCGAAGTTTACATTGGTGCCTCGAAGTGTGAGGTTGATATCTGGTCTTGGTGTGAACAGTTTGACAGCACCGCCAGTTAAGGTGAATTTGCCTGTTGCTCCAACTTTTCCCAGCACGTTATTAAACTGCAGGGTCTCACCGTTAATGATGCAATCACCAGAGATTGAATTAGCGTTGAGCGTATGGTCAGCGGTGGCAAAGCCACCATTTTCTAAATGAGCCTTGACGTCGGCGGTCATTCGCTGGGTGCGACTGTTGCCCTTGATATTGCCTGATGCCCGCACCATACCGTCAACAAATAAAGTGTTTAAATCGGTTCGGCGAATGCGCGTTGAAATGGCCGCTCTTGCTTTAGGGTCTTTGAGGGCAGCTGCCCAGGCTTTTTTTAGAGAGAGTTTGTCAACATCAATGTTGAGATCAAAGGCATCTTTGAGTAAATCGAGTTCGCCAGATATTTTTATGGCTGAGTCTGGCACTGTAATCTGACCATCTTTTATCAGTAGACGGCGTCCAGGCAGAGTTTCAAAATTGCCAGTAATAACAGAATTGGCGCCGATGCCAGTTAGAGCTAAATAAGGGCCTAGCTCGGGGGCTACTTCCTTCACCACTTCTTGAACAGAGAGGCCTTCGGCTTTCAATTTAGAAAGAATTTTGGACTGGGTTTCAACCCCAGACATCTTAATATCGAAAAATGCTTTGCCTGTCAGTGTGGCGGTCTTAATAACATGTACCAACTGGTCTGCTTCTTTTGAACCCAAATCTAGCTTTGATACATCAATTGATTTGCTGATATTGCCCAGGTCATTGAGGTTGCTATTAGCTGTGAAATCGTACTTCGTCTTTTTGTCTTGCCAGTTGCGCAGCTCGCCGTTGGTTTTAACATTGAGCAGGCCAAAAGTGAGATCTAAATCTTTCCATCCGATTAGCGAATCAGTCATTTGCAAGCTGCCACCAGAGCTAGCGTGCTTGGTTTTGACCTGACCCATATCTTTTGAAGAGATAATTACGTCTTCTACCTGAGTGTTTAAATCGGCACTAAAACCAGTATTGACGCTACCCTGAACAATCGCTTTCAGTGCCAATATTCCTTTGACCATGACATTTTGCGACTTGGCATCAAGAGCATCTTTTAGGCGCTGGTCATCGGCCACCACCGCTAGAATTTTCTTTATTTCAGGGGCCTGAATATTGGTGGCAAAAACCGTAAGAGCATAATTAGTATGCTCAAAGCTTTTGTCTACGGCCTTACCTAAGCCATCTATGCGAACGTAACCGGGCTTTTGATCACCTTCGGCCTCTGTATTGAATGATAGATAGAAGGGCATACTTTTGCCCTTGGCCGGCCAATTGAGCTTTAAGTCAACATTTTTTAGGGTGACAATTTCTTTTGATATAGCTGTCTTGCTACGATCGGATATGTGAATGGTGCCTGAGTCGGCTTGAATGAACTTCACATCAATGGTCTGTAGCAAGAGATCTTCAAAGTTCCAGGCCCCAGGCTTGAGCTTCACTGCGTAAATAACAGGATGATCAACCTGAACAAACTTGACAATTAGCTTGCCCGATAGCAGCGGCGTAAAAGCCACCCCGATATTGCTGCCCTTGGCGGCAATGAACGGCGTGCCGTCAAGCTCATCAATTTTGAGAGAGCGTGTGAGCACCGTTATGCCGTTGAGACCAAAGTGCCACCTTAGGTGCCCCAAGTGCACGTTGCGGTGCAACGCTTCGCCCATGGTTGCTTCTAACTTGGGCTTGGCCCAGTCAATATTTATCATCAAAGCAAGGATGAAAAGTACCGCTACCGAGAATAACCAACCGGCCAAAAACCTTACAATTAGCCAACGCGGACGCATCAAAGCTTCCGCTTTGACCCGCTCTTCTAACTGTTTGGTCTCGACCATGCTGCCTGCTCAAAAGTGGTGGTATCTATGCTAACTGCCAGATGTTGCCGTAAGCTGTCTAAGATCGCGGCGTTAGGTAATTTGCAGGTTAACTAAACAAAAGGGTTTATTCGTGTCAGGTAGCAGATTCTCTAGATTTCAAAGAACCATTTACAGGCTCTCGCCTATTCTACTTGTCTTCGTCACCTATTTTCATGGACTGCCCGAAGCTCTGGCAAGTTCCCCTCGTCAAAAACCGAGATATCAAGAGAACGAACCTACTGAAGGTCCTGAGGATATTCCTGCAACCAGCCCTGTGGTCACCCCAGCACCGGCGCCAAAAGTGAGCCCGGCGCGCTTACCAGCTCACACTTCTAAACCCTTGCCTAGCCGCCCTTCTCATGCAACTCCTAGCAGTGCTGCAGGTCTTAACCACGGTAAAGCCGCTCCGATTAAACTGCTGGAAGAAAAGCCAGTAGCGGAAGCTTTACCAAGTGAAAATCGCGAAGAAAAGATTCTTGATATTGCCTTCAAGAAGCTTAAAAGCCAAGATGTTCAGGGTGGCTTACGCGCTCTCAACCAATTGACCATTGAGTTTCCTGATAATCCGGACTATGCCCTACTCTATCGCATGGCACTCAAGCGGCAAGAAGCCCAGCAATGGTACCGCTATCAAGATTGGGTGGAGCAAAAGCATGCGAAAGCCAAGCCTTTTGTCGCTATGACCGAGCCTTTGAAGAAAGAAAGTAATGATGGCCGCATCAATGAGTTAAAACGAGCCACCTGGGTAATCTTGGCCACAGGAAAGTATCCCTCGCCTGAGCCTGCTCGAAAAGTTATCGTCGAACCAGAGGATGAAGAAGCAAAATAGAGTTATATTTTGATCGGTATTCTGTTTTGTTTTAGTGGCAATTGGAAAGTAAAACCAGCCTAAAATCTCGCTTCATTCGTCTAGTCTGCGTGCCTCTGGCCATTCAGGCCATTATTGCCTGCATTGTCGTTATCTGGCTCTTGCAAATGGAGAGCATCGTCGAATTTCATACCTCAAAGGAAGTACTGGCCCTGCTGGTTGGCGGTGGACTGGTGGTAAATCTTGCCTTGGTGGCATTCTTAGGTATGCAGCTAGGCAAAGACATAAGCGACCGTTTTGCCATTCTTACCGATAACGTCGAGCGCTTTCGCCGACAGGAAAAACTAAATTATCTGCAAGGTGGTGACGACGAGCTTGCTATTCTCGACCAGTCTTTCCACGAAATGGCAGCGGCACTGAATCAGGCAATAGCTCGTGAGCGCGACTTAATTGAGAGTGCGGCATCGATTATTTGTGCCATCAATGGTGAGTTCGTTATTGACACTATTAACCCTGCGGTGGAAAAGCTGTTAGGCTTCACTCCCCAGCAGCTCATTGGTAGCTCTTTACTGGGCCTTCTCACCACTGAAGGTCAAGAGCTTTTGCTTGAGACTTTGTATCAAGTGCGCTACAGCGGCTCTGAATCGGTGCTTGAAATACCGCTTAAAGCTCAGAACGGCAATCTTATAGATAGCTTTTGGATGATTAAGTGGTCGAAAGATAAGAATCATTGGATTTGCGTGGTTCAGGACATTTCGGAGCGCAAATTAGCCGAGAATATGCGCCGTCAGATTGTGAACATGGTCAGTCATGATATTCGCTCGCCACTTTCGACTATCAATGTAATTTTCGCCTCGTTGCAAATTGGTGTTTATGGTGCGCTTACTCCTAAGGCCTTGGAGTTAACTCAGAGTGGCGAAAGGGCTTGCGCACAGCTTTTGAATTTAACTGGTGACTTGCTTGCTTTAGATAGACTTGAAGCTGGCATGCTGGTGCTGGAGTATGGCGAAGTAGATCTTGATCAGCAGTTTGAAAGTATTAACAGCATGATGTCTACGGTTGCTCAGAAAGCAAGAGTGATCATCAAACACCACAATTGTGGACTAAAGATTGTGGCTGATCGCGATCGACTTGATCAGATTTTGACTAATCTACTTTCGAACGCCATTAAGTTTTCGCAGCCAGGTGGTGTGGTGCATTTGCATGCATCGCAAATAGATGACGATATTGAGATTGTGGTCAAAGACCAGGGTATTGGTATTGCTGAGAATCATTTGCCCTTTATCTTTGATCGCTACCGCCAAGTGCGCACCAGTGATGCCACTAAGAAGAAGGGCAGTGGCTTAGGTTTATCGATTGCTAAAGCATTGACTGAACTTCATGGTGGCACTATCACTGTGGCCAGTGAAGTGGGTAAAGGCACGTCGTTTTATGTGCGCTTGCCGATGGCTAGGAAGGGTAGTTAATAGTTAACGCTCAGATTGGGCGATTGACAAATCAATGTCCTATCAGCCAGAGGAATTTCACAAATTAG
>JAUPUU010000506.1 GCA_030917395.1 Cyanobacteriota bacterium erpe_2018_sw_21hr_WHONDRS-SW48-000092_B_bin.40 | reverse complement strand
GTTTCTCCGGTTCAAGTGCGACCCATGCCAGCCTCGTCGACTTTTCATGCATTGAAAGATGTCCATGATCATGTGCGTGATAGTGGTGCCTTAGCTGCTATCAACGCTAATTATTTCAAGGGCAATGGCACTCCTCTTGGCACTTTGATGCTTGATGGCGAGTGGCTTTCTGGCCCGCTTTACACAAGAGTCGCTCTGGGCTTTACCGATGGCGGTTATGCTCGCATCGCTCGGGTGGCGATGCATGGAATTTTGCATACATCGATTCTTGGCCATGAGACCCTCTGGATCAACAATATGAATCAGCCCAGACATTCTGGGTCGCACTGTATTCTCTATACGCGCCGTTGGGGCGAATCTGTTTCTCTGCCTTACGAAGGCACCTTGATTGCCGTGAATAGCTATGGCGAAATAGTCGATAGCGACAGTAAGAGTATTGCCATTCCTTTTGGTGGCTTTGTACTTGCTGACTCGAAAGACAGCCCATTAGCAGCTCTTCGCCAAAACAATGGCGCCAAGGTTAGTGTTGATTGGAATATCACTCCCAAAGAGTGGAGTAATGTCACTCAGGCTGTTAGTGGTGGCCCACTACTGCTCAAAGATGGCAAGTTCGCTTTTGACTTGAAGGGCGAGAAGTTTCCAGCAAGCTGGACTGGTAGCCACATAACCCGGCGCACAGCCGTTGGTATTACTGCTGATGACCACTTATTGATGGCAACTTTTGAAGGTCCCCATTCACTTTATGATGTCGCCAAGTTCTTCCTTAATCATGGTTGTACTGAAGCGATGAATCTTGACGGTGGCGGTTCTACCACCATGGTCGTCAATGGCAATACTGTTACTCGCAATGCCAATGATTCTCAACGCAGAGTGGCTGTGGCTCTTGGCTTGTTTAGTGCCGAGAAAGCTCAAGGGGTGGCTAGTGCCAATAGCTTTGGTGGATACACCGGCTCTAACTATCGCCCTCAGGCTGATATTGCCTCAATGTTGCCTGCTTATCATAGTGAGAAGGCTCTGCAGTCAACCGCTCAATCAACCCAAGAAGCCCTTGACCAAATCAAAGCATTAGTACCGTCGGCCCAGTCAGCTTTGGCTGATGCCCCGGAAGTGGCTGTTTCTGATTTAGCTAGAAGCATTCTGCGTTCACCGTTGCCTGTTGAGTCTCTAGTAGAAGAAAGCAGTGTCAGCGAACAATCGGTCACTCTTGGTCAGCTTGAGGCCCCTGTTAGTGCATCACCTATGGAAAATATTGGCCGTCAACCGGGCCCTGAGCAAGGTGCTCCTGCAGTAATAAAACAGACCGTACCGAAAACCACTAAATCTGCTAAATTGAAAATCGATTTTGCCGCTCGCCTTTTCAAGGGGCTAGGGCGCTAAGAGGCAAAGTTGATCTAGATTTTCATAGGTGGATTTGTGGCTGAAAAATTAGCTATTGGCGTTGACTTGGGCGGCACCAAAATTATGGCTGGGGTAGTCAATCTATCGACGGGCCAGATGATAGCATCAGCCAAGAAGAAGACCCGCCTTGTGGCTGACGGCCAAGATCTGGTAAAGCGGATTGCCCTGGTCATCGATGAAGCTATTAGTGATGCTGGTGTTGATATCAAGAAACTCAATGGTATCGGCATTGGTGCTGCTGGCATGGTGGATAGAGAAAAAGGCATTCTCCTTGCTGCTGCCAATATTGGTGCCAATGATCTGGCGATGGCAGAGCCACTGCAGCAACAGTTTGGTCTTAAGGTAAAGCTCGGAAACGATGTAGAAGTTGCTACCATCGGCGAATTAGCCTTCGGTGCCGGTCTTGATTGTGATGACTTCGTTTGTATCTTTGTTGGAACTGGTATCGGTTCTGGTATCGTTCATAATGGCGAGATTTTGCGGGGCTATAGTGGAACCGCTGGCGAAATCGGTCATATGATAGTGGTGCCCGATGGCCGCGATTGTGGTTGCGGCGGCTTCGGTTGCTTAGAGGCTTATGCTTCGCGCACGGCTGTGGCTCGCAATTGCATTTTTGACATTAACCGGGGTTACGAATCTATTTTGCGTGACAAAGTAGATCCAGCCAATGGTGGTTTGCGCTCTAAAGCCATAGCCCAAGCCTATGAGCTAGGTGATTCGGTTGCCGTAAGAGCCGTTGACCATGCTGCTTGCATCATGGGCATAGGGCTTGCTAGTGTCGTTAACTTCTATAATCCACAGCGCATCATACTTGGTGGCGGCTTCATCGAAGCTATGCCGCTTTATTTCGAAAAAGCTGAGGCCGAAATGCGCCGTCGTTCTTTGCGTATACCGAGCTTTGAAACTGAGCTAGTTAGAGCCGAGCTTGGTGATTATGCTGGCACTATCGGTGCTGCCCTTCTTACTAAATAAGCTCAGCGATTTACTTCGTTTGTTTTTCGTAGTTCTGCTTTAGCTTGGCCGCGGCAGCAACTTCGAAGGCCATGACATCGGAATTTTTTTGCTCTAAAAACCTCTGAAAATTCTCGTTTGCTCTTTTCTTATCGCCAGCGAGATAACGATTGACTCCGATCCAGAATTCGGCGCTGCGGCGTGAGTGCCGCTGGAATTCACTCTCGGGCGTTTCGCCCAGCAGATATTTGCCAATTGTAATTGGCTCGCTATCTACGTAGCTGCGC
>JAUPUU010000505.1 GCA_030917395.1 Cyanobacteriota bacterium erpe_2018_sw_21hr_WHONDRS-SW48-000092_B_bin.40 | reverse complement strand
TTCCACCATTGTTGCGTTTCCGGGCGCAACATATCCTCAAATTCGAATCCCCACTAATCAGTAATACCAATCGCTTGAGGCTACTATGTCAGAACAGGCTGCTTTGCTACAGGGTGATACACAATCAACAGTCAAACACGATGAGAAAGAAGCACCAGGGGCCGAACTTGCACGGCAATCATGGTCTCTACCTAAATTAGATAGTCTGGGAAAAATCGGCGATCAAATGAAAGACGCCGGTATCACATTCAATAAAGAAGAAGGCAAACTCAAATTTGACCTCGAAAGCAAGCACGACACCTGGCTGCAAGTTGGAGCGCTGAGTTATCACTCAAAGCGCGACGGTAATTACAACGAGCAAAATTATGGCATCGGCATACTGCGACGCATTGATGATGAGAGCGCCTTTGCTGTCGGCTACTACAAAAACAGTATTCACCGCGACACTTTTTACGCCACCTATCATTACACTCCCTATGAAATCGGACCGGTAAAACTTGGCATGCAAGTCGGCCTGGTAACCGGCTACAAAGCCCTTGGCGGAGCCCCCGTGCCACTGCTTCTGCCTCTGGCGACAATTGAAGGCAAGCGCTCGGCCGTTGATTTGACATGCATTCCAGCATTTGGCGGCGCCTCAGCGGTGTGTGCGGCACAGTTTAGATTTAAGTTCGACTAGGTTCGACTAGTTTCAAATTAGCCCAAATAGTCCAGAGCAAGAACTAACGAGTACTAACTAGTACTTATAAACGTGACTATGTCTTACTTAGGGATGACATTAGTGACAAGCGAGTGGCATCGGGGTAAGCTACAGAAGTAGCAACCTGGCAAATAATAATGCAGACAATTATTAAATCAGCCGCTCTCGTAGCTCTTATGACTACGTGTGTCGTGCAGGCATACCCGGCAACAGCCGAAGATGCTGTCGGCGCTTGGAAGCTCTACACTCTAAAACAATACGACGCCTCAGCTAACGCCTTTGAGAAAGTCTTTACCACAGCCAAGGCTGAACCTAGGCTTTACTATTATGCCGGTCTGGCCAACACAGCAGCCCACCGCAACGCTCGGGCCAAGCAGCTATTTGACTATGTAATCACAAACTTTGCCGGCACCCCAGAGTGTGAGCTTGCAAGAACTGCCAGTGCCTATCTTGTCTCAAGCGGCGCAGCTAGCGGCACTACTGGCGGAAAAGCTGGAGACGCAGCCCCCACAGCTAGCGAGAAAGCGACGTCAACTTCTTCGGCCGTGGCAAGCCTTGGTTCGACTAGCGCAAAAGCGACAGAGAAAACAGCTCGCAAAAAAGGCGCATTTGTTTTTACACCAGAAGACATTGCCCGCGAGGGCGCTAACGGCATCGACCAGACAGATGCTCCCAATTGCTGGTTCGAGTGCGCCATGTCGGCTCTCGCTCAATTGCCCAAAGGGCAGAGAATGCTAGCCAGAATGATCACCTTCGGTGACGGCGAAACTTATATAGTGCGTTTTCCTGGCGACGGCACCGAATATAAAATTACGGAAGCAGATTTAGATAGAGCCGGAGTAAAATGCACGGCCTTGTGGGCTTCTCTTTTAGATTACGCTCAACGCCGAAAGTTTCCAAACAATGTTGGCGCCAATGGCTCTGATGGCGAGTTAAACAGGCTGCATGTTGGCTTAAGTTGCATCACCGGCTGCCGAACCGATGTAATTCACCCAGGCCACGCCAGCAATCAAGAACTATCTTCATTTATTTATAGCGCTGTCAGTTCAGGTAATCCGATAACCTGTGGAACAGCAGGCAGAATCGGGCGCCGCTATGTGCCTGTATTCGAGTGCCACGCCTATACCATCACGGGCTTTGAACCAGCTCGCAATATGATCACTATACGAAATCCGCATGGTCACAAGTCACATCAATTCTCATTTGATGAAGACCCCCGCCATTTGCAATTCGAAGCAATGGAAGATGGCGTCTTTAAGATGCACATAGATCTCTTTAAAGAATCATTCGGCTCACTCTGTCGGTCGTTTATTTAGTCTTTCATTTAGTTGTTATTAAAAGCCAGAGTCGGAAGCACCAGCATTGCGCCCATCAGAATTGATGTCGCTGTCATTCTTAGTTTTTGCACTAGACTGAGGTGTAAACGAAATGTGTGAACTGGCAGAAGAAGAAGAAGAAGAAGAAGAAGAAGAAGATTTGGTTACTGCAGAATAAGCTCCAAATGGATCTACTGTTTGATTTTCTTCTCTAGACGCAGGATGCGGCATCTCGCCCCTAGGCCTCGGAGTGAGCACATAGTAGACCGGGCCCTGTTCTGCCCGAATGACATCAGCATCCCAATCAGGCAGGCGAGGAACAATAACCAACGTGCGAAGGGTATCAGCCGCCTGCTGCTTCATATTCTGCTTTGCATAAGACTCAATCAAGAATATCAACAATGGCGAGCTTCTATCAATTGATTGACCTCTTTGGAGGTGCCTCAACAAAATGCTCGGAACTTCTTTACCACGCTTGTTTTTAGTGAGCAAATCACAATAACTAACAACGTAACGTGGACAAGCAAAATCAGTCTTTGAAGCAATACTGAAGTAGCGCTCGTAGGCATTGATAGCTTTCTGCTCTTGACCAGCTGAGCGATAACAATCAGCTAAATTGAGCATCAGGGATTCTAACTTCGGACCGTTTTTACCGTGAGCTTGTTCCAAAATCGCTAACTGCCTCTCTAAAAGAGGAATGGCCTTGATTTTATTTGGATCTCCAGGAACAAAACCAGAGGATTGCCTGAGAGATAGCGCATGCTCAATCGGATAGGAAAGAATGGTAGCCTCAGAACTATTAGCATGACAGAAGTAGCCAGCAGCCGCCGCTAGGTCGCCGCTTAGAAGCTCATCAGAACCAAGATGAACGTAGGTATCGGCCAGAGGCCACATCAAATGCAATTTTGCCAATGCCTGATTTAGTGGTTTTAAAGCGGGATTTTCACCATAGGTTTCGCACCCGCGGAAGTACCACAGCGCTCGAGCCAAATATTTTTTGCCCTTCTCTGGTGGCAGGCTTAATCCGATCCTCAAATTAGCATCGGCAGCATAAACACTATAACTAGCAT
>JAUPUU010000504.1 GCA_030917395.1 Cyanobacteriota bacterium erpe_2018_sw_21hr_WHONDRS-SW48-000092_B_bin.40 | reverse complement strand
TGTGCGAATTTCATGACTCATATTGGCGACAAATTCTGACTTCAATTTTGAAACGGCTTGGGCCTGGTCACGAGCTTGCGTCAACTCTTCGATTAATCGTTGGTGGCCTTCGGCATCGTTGCATGAGGCATGCTCACTTTCGCCTTTGAGGTGCTGGCTATGCTCATCTTCTGCTAGGGTGATTAATTGCTCAATGGCTTGTTGGGCTTCGATTTTCTTTTGGGGATCTTCAATTTGGCTCAATACTGACCCGATCGCTCCGTTCTTCAGTGCTTGCAGCTTTTCTTGAAAATTGTCCATGAACTTACTACCACTATTGCTTAGATCAGTCTTTGGTTTAGTCAGCAACCCTTGTTTTGGTTTCAACTGTCGATACTTTGTTCAGGGCCTCAAGCATTTCTTCTGCGCTCTGGTAGCGATCGTCTGGATTTTTATTCAGCGCTTTGAATATTATTTCTACTAGTTCTTTGGGATGACTTACACCAGGCTGGAAGAATGGCAACCTGGAAGGCGCTTCATTAAGATGAAGGCGGACCATATCGTAAAAACTGTCGCCATCAAAAGTGGCCTTACCTGTGAAACATTCATACATAACGCAGCCGAGAGCGTAGATGTCGCTTCTGGCATCTAGTTCTCTGCCTGTGCACTGTTCTGGGCTCATGTAGCGAGGTGTACCAATCACTTCACCGGTGCTGGTTATTTTTAAGCGTTCCTTCTCTGCGCTTGGGTTTTTGGCGATGCCAAAGTCTACGATTTTAACCTCTGGGTTGCGGTCTTGCGAAACAATAATATTGCTTGGTTTTATATCTCTGTGTACAATTCCGGCTTTATGTACGATACTTAAGCCGCTTAAGACTTGCTTAAAGATGCTCAATCCAATAGCGCTGTCGAGTGGACCTTGAGCAATAAGATAGTTGTCGAGACTTTGCCCAGAGTGAAAGTCCATAATCATGTATGGTTCTTTGTTACTAGTGACGCCAAAATCGAAAACTGAAACCAAATTTGGGTGTGACAGTTGACTTAAGGTCTGTGCTTCGGTTTGAAATCTGGCAACAATATTGTCGTCAGCTGCGTGTTCTGGGTGCAGCATTTTAATGGCTACAGGTCGATTCATTAGAACGTGTTTGCCTTTGTAGACAATGCCCATGCCGCCCCGACCAAGCACCCCGTCTATTTCGTAGCGGTCACCAATTGGTGTTCTGCCGTCTTGGTAATTTTTAATTCCTTGCCGCTCTGGCCCCCCGGTTTGATAAGGTGCTATAGGCGTTTCGCCCTTGTCGTTTAGTTCTTGCTTGGCGGCTTTGAGCAGAAGATCGAGTGTTCCTTGTACTAAACCGCCTACATTTCCAAGCGATGCGCTGGTTTGTTTGGCAATAGATTCCAGACTGCAGCCAGCGCTTAGCATTTTAAGAATGGCTACTTGTTCTTCGGATAGGGCCGAATTGGGTGATGGCTTTAGCGGCAGTGAGCTGGTTATTACGGCACTAGATTCAGCGCTATATTGCTTATCTTGTGCCTTAAGTAGTTTATGAGCGATACCTGGATCTAGCCAGGTGGCGCCAGAGGTGACGGCTTTGATGGCAGCGTATAGATGCTCTCCAGCTACAGTCTTTAAGCAGTAGCCGTCGGCACCAGCCTCAAGGGCTTCATAAATATGCTCTTGCTCAGCACTGGCCGTAAACATGATGATGTGACAGTTGGGCAGCGCTTGTTTGATTTCTTTTGAGGCGCGAATGCCATCAATTTTGGGAAGACCAATATCCATTAAGATAACATTGGGCTTTACGGCCAAAGCTTGCAAAATGGCGCTGACGCCGTCACCGCAGTCTGCTACAACTTTCAAGTCGGCATAGGCCTCGAGTGAGCACTTAAGCCCAAAGCGAGTGATGGCTTGATCTTCGGCGATCAAAATAGTAATAGGCTTTTGCTCAGACATTAGGGCAAAATCTGGCCGCACAGTCTGTTATTAACCGTCAGTCTCATAATGTCTCCTGGACAGCGTGCGCAAGTGCCTTACTCTGCCATTATTCCACGTCTCAATCGCTTGGTGTCTCACCCTTTCGGGTGATAACGCAAGGTTATTTTCAAATGTAAGGTTTTGTACTGAGGGTTAGTGTTCGTGCCGGTGGTGCAGGTCAGGATAGTGCTTATGGCTGTGACTGAGAGCTTGATGTTGATGTTTGTGGGTGTGTGGAAGTTCACTGCCGTCTTCACGTTTAGTTGGTTCGTCGTCGTCTTCATGTTTGTGGTTGTGATGTAGATCGTGCACATGTTCGTGCTCGTGCACCATAAGTTCGTGATGGTGAGAATGCTGATGATTTTCGCTGATGTGCAGGTAGACTCCGCAGCCCATTAACAGTGCTGCTAGAGCCAGGGTCAGAGTAATTGGTTCGTGAAAAATGAGCAGCGAGGTCAAGGCTCCAAGAAATGGAGCTGTTGCAAAGTAAGCGCTAGTGCGGGCATTTCCGAGATCTCTCAATGCTTTGACATAAAAAACGAGGCTGAGACCATAGCCAATAAAGCCAAGCAGAAGTGCGCCAACAGTTGTTTCTGGGCTCGGTAGCTTCTGCCCCAGGAACAGTGCCAGAGCAAAGTTTACTAGGCCTGCTACTAGGCCTTTTATCATTGCTATTTGTTGGGGGTCTGCTGCCGCGATCTTTCTGGTGAAATTATTGTCTATAGCCCAACCCAGGCAGGCCAGTGCAATTAAGGCAGGGCCTGAGATGCTGGTTAAAGTTGTCGCTGCCAAATCGGTATTGGCGTTGAAGCTTAGCAGCGCACCACCGGCGGTGATAGAGAGCATGCCTAGTATAATACGCCGGTCGCAATTCTCGTGAAAATAGAACCAGGCTATTAGCGCTGTTAAAACTGCTTCGAGGTTGAGCAAGAGTGACGCGGTGGTGGCAGTGCTTTGGCTTAGGCCCAGCATCAGGCAGATTGGTGCGAGAATGCCACCGGTGATGACTACAACAGTGAGCGCTGCTAAATCGCTGCGACGAAGAAATAGAACTTTGGCCTGCTTCTTTTTTGATGCTGAGCATGCTGAGAGCACGGCAAAGCCTATTCCTGTGCCAAGATAAAAAAGACTGGCTAGCATAACAGGTGCTATTTCTCGTTCTAGTAACTTAGCAAATGGTGTGCTTAAGCCAAATAGTGCTGCAGAGGCAGCCGCTAGTAAAATGCCAGTGAAATCATGTTTGTCGCTTGCCATCGACTGTTTTACTTAACCGCCGAGACCCTGGCCGGTAGTGAGAACATATATTAGTAAGATTGTGGCTGCCAGAAGTAGCACTGTGGCAATAATGATGGCGACAATGACTATTTTAGGCATGCCTGATGACTGACTGTTTTCTTCGTCCTCGTCCTCTTCGTCTTCATAGTCATCATCGTCGTCGTAGGCTTCTTGGATGCGCTTCTTGTTGAAATAGGGCGTGGTCAGGGGCTTGCCGCTTTTGACAGCAAGAAGGTCGTTGTGTAAGTCAGTTAATGACTGGTAGCGGTCGGCTTTTTCTTTTGCTAACAGTCGGGCGACAATTATCTCAATGCCCTCGGGAAAATCTTTGCCTAGAGAGGCTTCCCGTAGTTTCAGTGGTACTTCTTTTTGGTGCTTTACCATGGTGATCAGGGCGCTGTCACCCATGAAGGGTGGCGCGCCAGTGAGGGTTTCATAAAGGGCGCAGCCAATAGAGTAAATGTCTGAGCGTGGATCCACTTCTGCTCCGCGACATTGTTCTGGACTCATGTACAAAGGGCTGCCGAAGATGGCGCCGGTGTTTGTTGTGGCCGCACAATCTTGCCCTGTGGGGGTGGCGAGTTTAGCAATGCCGAAATCGAGAATTTTGACGGTTGGCTTGGTGGCACCGGTGTCGAAGGTAAGCATGATATTTCCTGGCTTTATGTCTCGATGAACAAAGCCACGCTCATGGGCGAAGTTGAGGCCGTCAGCTATTTGACAGAATATTTCGAGGGCTTCTGCTAGGGGTAGAGTAGCTTGTCTCTTTAAAAGCTCAGCCAGTGACTCGCCTTCGAGAAGGTCCATAACATAATAAGGAAATTTGCCTTCAGCGATGCCCAGATCGTAGATCTTGACCATGTTTTTGTGTTCAAGTTTGGCCACCGACTTAGCTTCCATTTGGAAGCGAGCCCAACTCTCTTTTGTTACTTCGTCTGGGGGAATTGTCTTCAGAGCAAATTCGCGGTTGAGAAAGGCATGATGAACTCGGTAAACGGCTCCCATGCCGCCGTGTCCAATTTGAGAAATGATGCGATAAGACCCAGCAAAGGTATCACCTTCTTTGATCGAGATATTGGTTTTGGGTCTCTGAAACTGGTTTTGCAATTTAGTACCTTTGCAATTTACTACCTTTGCTATTGGTTGCCTTTGGTATTTGCTGCCATTCCCGCCAACTGCTCCTATTCTACGTCTATTTCACCATATTTAGAGTCCGCTCATGTCTTCTTCTTCTGTTCTGTCTTGGTTTTGTAGGAAACTTTTGGTGTCGGCATTTTTGATGTTGCAATGTGGTAGAGCTTTACATAAGCTCTGTTTGTCTAACTCAGACAACTTGAACAGGTTCAATTCAAGGTTAATGAGATTTTTCATTTTAGCCAAAGTCGGAATCATTGCCGCTGTCAATTTAGAACATCCTTGTATTTCTAGGGCTTTCAACTTTTTCAGCTTGGTCAGGGGCTTGAGGTCTTGATCGCGAAGCTTTTTGTTATGGCCAATTTCTAGTTTAATCAGTTCTGGCATGGTGCTCAAGGTCTCAATGTCAGCGCCATCGAGATCGCTACCAGCTAGACAAAGATGCCGTGCCTTTCGCGAATTGCGCATGGCCTGAACTAGCGCCGAACCACTCTTGTTGTTTTCAAAGTTGATATGCACGAGTTGCATCGGTATTGCCGTTGCGGCAAGGGCATCGCCTGTTATGTCGGTTTCTCCAGCGCCAAGGTCAGTAAGATTTGTCAGCTTTGCTATGGCTGGAACACTGGCATTTGAGAGGTCATTTGCGCTTATATTTAATTCTGTAATTGACTTGATATGGCTGATGTTTTCAATCAAGTCATCGTGTGCCCCTTCGGTGGTCTTGCACGTGAAAACTTGAAAGTCGCCGTCTTGAAAACGTTTAAAGATTTTGCTGTGAGTAGCGGCTTCTTGACTTGCAATTAGTTCGCGGATGCCGTTCTCGGGCAGGTCGAATGAGCCCTGAGCTTTCTTGCATTGATTCATGCCTGGGCCATATTTTATTGAGCCCAGATTGAGTTTGTCTGGCAGGTTGAAGTGCCTTATTGCCTTTGCTCCGGAGCCCACTACCTTGCTAAAGAACGGTTTGTCGGGGCCAATTTCTGGTTCAAAAAGAGGGTCTCGTGTCTCTGCGTTCTCCCGCGTGAAGGCGTCGTAGTTCTTTACTGGAACTGGCTGCGGCGCTATTTCTGCAGCCTTGTGCCGCGGCGCTGGGTTTGTGATTTGGCTGGAGAGAAGAGCAATGCCGGCAAGCATAATAAAACCTAGAGTCAAGGGCTTCGCAGCACTTCTGATGCGGGCAGCCAGGTCTGGTTCGACCTGGTCTATGAAATCGTTGTCGTCTAGCTCTTCGTCTAGCTCTTCGTCATTATCGTTGTCAGCCTCTAAGTGAGATGGCTGGCTAAGAGCGCGCTCCAGTAGCAGTAGCTCCTTGGCCGCATCTGC
>JAUPUU010000067.1 GCA_030917395.1 Cyanobacteriota bacterium erpe_2018_sw_21hr_WHONDRS-SW48-000092_B_bin.40 | reverse complement strand
GTTTTACCAAGCTGGTTTGCCTTTACTGGCCAATCGAAACGGGCCGCTTTGTCAGCTTCGATTGTCAGGGCCTGGGTCAGGGCTGTGCTAGTAGTCAGCTCTGGTCCCATGGTCAAGTTGATAGATACTTTCTGTGTCTTGTCTGTGTAGTTGTGCACCACCGCTGTTACGTTGCCTTCGTCTCCAACGCTATAGAAGCGAGGCAGGGCTAAGCGAGCGATCAGGTCTTGGGTGACCATGATTTTTTGTAAGGTGGCACCGACATTAGTGGCCATGTCTATGCCTCGAACAGTGGCGCGCCAGGTGGTTAAATTGTCTGGCAACTTAATCACAGCTTTGGCTTCACCTTTTTCGTTGGTGACTAGTTCCGGCACCCAGGCTGCTGTATCGCGGAAGTCTTTGCGCACTTTCGGCTCTAGTTTGTCAGGCCCGCCTGAATATTGCTCGGGGAAGGAGCAAACTGTAGTGACCCAGTTAGGTAGCCTTTCGTAGAAGAATTTCTTGATATCGCTCGCTGTTTCGGCGCGTATTGAATAGATGGCTTCATCCACCACGCCCAGCGATAGCTCAACGCCTTTGACTGGCTTGCCTTGCTGGTCGACAGCTTTAACTGTATAGGTTGCTTGTTCGCCTGGTTTGTATTTTTCTTTGTCGCTGGCAATTGTCAAATTGAGGAAGTGATTGTCTGGGCTAACCATGACTACTTGCTCTTGGTTGTAGAACTGTTTGTTCTTGGCCACCAGTGACACAGTGACATAGAAGTTCGGCGTAAATTCTTTGCTGACTGGAATTTCTACCAGTTTCGCTGCCGAATCAAGCGCTACTGTTTTGAAGCTATGAAGCTTGGTGCCTTCGATTGACACGATTGCTTCGGCCCCATCTTTACCGGTGAAAGGACCAGTAATAATCAGTTTGGCGGTTTCGCCTGGCTTATAGACGCGTTTGTCTAACTTAAGCTTGAGCGGCTCTTTCTGGGCATCTTTGTGGCCTAAGAAGAATGGCTTCTCGCTGCTTGAGACCCAAATTGAACTTGAATCTTGAACCAGGTGACCAGTGCTATCTGTGGCTTGGGCAATGACATAGTAGCTGTCAGAATCCCATTCGCCCTTGGTAGCAAAATCAACATGGACATTGCCTTTGGCATCAGTACTAGCAGTTTTTTCTTCAAGAGTGACGTCTGGTTTATATTCTGATTTGAAGCGATCCCATGGATAGCGCATCACTTTCAGTTTGAGATTTGTGCTGATTGGTTTGCCTTTATAGTCAACCGCTTTTATGTCTACGGCCATTGCTTGGCCGCTAGCAACAACATAATTGCTCGGTGTCACTGACAATAAGAATTCGCCAGCAGACTCAAACATAGAGCCTGAGCCTACTACTGAGAGGCGGCTTATATCGGTTACTTCTGCTTCTACTTTTAGTTTCTTGTCAGCAAATTCACTACCCAGTGGCCCCGCCGTTGGTGGCTCGGCCGCCTTGGTGTCAAATTCGACAATCGCTTCTCCGTTAGCATCGGTGACGGCGTAACCTTCCGCACTAAAGTCACCAGCACCTTCATAGTAGTCAGCGTCGTACCAATCATCAAAGAAACTGTAGAACTCTGGTCTGTCCATCAAGCGCCAGCGAGTATTCCAATCAGTTGATGAATAGACGTTGTATTTAACTCTGGCATTGGCCACTGGGCCGCCAAATAGATAGGTGGCTTTGATGCGAGCTTTGCCTTTGTCGCCGGCAATGACGCGTTCTGTCAGGGGCAATACTTCAACTTGATATTCAGGTTTTCTGTACTGCGCAATCTCAAAACCTTGATAGCTAATGGTGCCATCGGCGTATTTAATTTGTACCTGGTAGCCGCCAGTTTTACCATCGGCAGGAACTTCAACTAGGCCATGGAAAGTGCCATGGGCATTGGTTTTAACATGAAGAGTCTTGAACTCATTATTATCTGGATCTTCAATGGTGACATCAAGTTGTTCGCCAGCGCCCGGATTGGCGATACCGTTTTCGTCAATTGAGCGGCAGATGCCTTTAAAGAAGACTGTCTGGCCAAGGCGATAGACAGGTCTATCAGTATAGAAATAGGTTTTGTGTGTATCGGAATCAGAGCGATAATAGTTGTAACCGCTATAGGCACGGCTGGCGCCCAGAGAGCCAATTAAGACTAAGTCGTAGCTCAGACGCGAACGAATATCTTGAGGCAGAGCCAATGTGGCAATGCCGTCGGCACCAGTTTTTGCTTGCACACTGGCTGACTTGCTAATATCGCCATCGCGGGAGAATACTTTTAGATCGACTCCGCCAATTCCTTTTAAGGTATTGAGGTCTACAGCTTTGACAACGGTCTTGTCTGGTGCGTGTTTGACGATTAAGCCAACATCGCTGACGGAAAACCAGGTCAATGCCGAAGCTGTGCTGTGGCCAAACATGTCGGTCACTTGAGCATGGGCAAAATAGTCACCGGCAGGCAAGGGCTGATCAAATTTAAATTGAGCATTGGCTGAATCACTGTCGTCCATGGTGAGCTTGCGCTTGAAAGTGGTAACAGGAGTCAGTTTGGAAAATGGGCTAGCGAATTTTTTTGACGAATCAACATAGATATTGAAATCTGAGGCCAGTGAGATGCCCATTTTTTTAGCTTCAGGTGAATTGATCAAGCTAAGAAAATCTTGTTTATAGACCTGGACTTCGGCGTCGGAGGCGCCAGTGGCGTTGACCCAGAAATGAGGAGCCTCTTTGGTGGTGAAGACCCGGGTGTTGGAGGCAATATTGACTGTTGGGCTAAGCAGAGTCAATTGCACTGGTTGCGGAAGATTTTGTGGTTTGCCCTGGACGACAAAGAGGCCGTTGACTAGTTCTGTGGAAAAACCAGGGGCGCGCACGCGAATAGAATATTCGCCCACAGGCAATTGCTCAATTTTGAATGTGCCGTCGTTGTTAACCCAGGCGCCCCGCTCAACGTATGGACCCTTGCGCGGACCAGTAGCAAGAACAAAAACTTTATTGTCTTTAAGGTCATAAGATTTTAGGTGGAAGCCCTTTTGCTCAATTGCTACTCGACCAGCAATGGCACCCATCGGTTTGTCGAGGACAACCGCCGTCGCAGCCAGCAGCACGATGAGAAAGGCGACAAAGAGCCAGGTAAAGAGAGGCGTTCTGGGGCTAGGTTTGCTATTAATCCCAGAGTTATATCCAGCACTAATATTAGATTCACCTGAAGACATGGGCTTTTATCCTATACATCTGGCACGGCTCAGAGGGGGTTATACCAGCTTTGACTTTGCACTGCATCACTTGATAATGGCCATCACTGGCTTCGCCAGGAAGCAACACTGCGGCCTTTCCGCCACTTCTCACCATTAAGCCATCGAGCAGCGGGTGCAGGCTGACATTGCGTTCGACTGGCTCTACCCGGTCAATTACTGTCACTTGCACATCGAGCCCGGGCACTTCCTGCCGTTTTATGGGCGGATAGCGGTACTCTTTGGTGAGGGCGCCTTCGGTGGTAAAAGCAGTAGCAGCCACAAGATTGTTCTCTGTGCCGCTGATTTGACCCCAACAGGCCCTGGTTTTACCGTGTTTGCTCAAAGTGATAAACAATCCTTTTGAATGCCTATAAGAAGGATGGATATTCTTGCTCAGAGCTTCCACGATTTCGCCTATGGTTTTAGGATGGTCGCTGAAGTGATTGTCGATTGTTACCTTTGCTACCTGAACTAGAGTAAGGCTGCTTTGCCCTGCATAGACTGCTTCGCTTGTGAAGAAAAAGCTCATTAAGTAAAAACTGGGCAAGCAAATAATTGCCAAGCAAAGTTTGTAAGTATGGCCGTATGTGTCAGTGCGAGCGGGCAGCATTGCTCTCCTGTGGGCCCCAAGCTTTTGGCTCGCGGCGTCTTCTTCCTTATACTTCGCCTATTATCAACCTAAGCTGCCCCGTCCGTCGCTCTTGATGTGTCAAAATTGCATGTGCTCGAGGTCAAGAGGTTGTCAACTGCGTGTAAGTTGATGGTGGTTATTTAAGTGTCTGGCAACATTGATAGAAGAGGCTTTATTCGCTCCCTGTTTGGTATCACGGGGGCCCTTCCTGTTGCCCAGCAAATGGCTGAAGCTAAAGGTCAAACAAGCTTTTATTGGTGCAATTTTAAAACTGGCCAGGTTGGTTTTCCTACCGGTTTATTTGTGCCCGAAGAAAGACCAGGCTCTTTGATGAAACTTGTGGCCGCCGCCGCTTTGATTGACGAAGGCCTGACCCACGCTAATGAAACCTATGAGTGCACAGGCACTTATAACGTGGGAAAAGAAGCGGTGCATTGCCAAAATGCCCACGGCAAAATTGATATTGTGCAGGCCATTGGTCGCTCTTGTAATATTTATTTCGCCCAAGCCACCAAGCGTCTAACTACTCGCGCCTTCTTGGCTAAAGCGGCCCAGCTGGGTCTTGATAAACCTTGTGCTGGTCGCCATTCTGGAGCATTCCCAGTTAAGCCAGCTGAATCTAGTTCGCTGCACTATGTTTTGGGTTTAGCCCCTGATTTTAAACCAAATGCTCTGCAACTGATGCGACTCGCTGCCCTGGTTGCCATCGCCCCTGGTGCTAAGCTGCCGGTCTTACATTCGGCTGAAAATCTCGATTTACTTGAGCAAGAGAAGCCAATGATTTCTCCTCTCAGCGCTGAATCTCATCGGGTCTTGAGTGCTGGTATGCGCCTCTCTGCCACTGAGGGTACTGCTCGTAAGCTTGATGTTGATGACCAATTGAAGATTGCCGCCAAAACTGGAACCACTCCCCACGGCAACAAGTTTCAGTCTTATGTGATTGGTTATTTCCCCGTTGATAAGCCGGCCCATGCTTTCGCTTTGTATGCCCCATCAGGTACATCGCAAGATTCGGCTGTACCAAAAGCCAAAGAATTTCTCTTCTCGACTACTTGGCCCTAGCGACATGATAGCTCCATGTAGCGCTAGAACTAGTGTATTAATTGGCAAAATACTTGTCATTCTGTTGAGCCTTTTACTTCTTCCTGGTGCCGCTCTGGCTCTGCCCTCTTCGGTGAAAGTAAATCTCTTTCAGGCCCATCCTGATATTACCTCACTGGTCATTGATGGCAGCTTTGAGATTAGCCAGGCTGGCTCTGCTTCTGGCGCTGGCTCTGTCACGCTCCACCATGCGGAGATTAGTCTGTCTAAAAATGGTTTGCTTTTGAAGACAGGTGCTGGGCGTCATGCTGGTGCTGCTTCTGCATTTGCCTCAGCGAAAGCCGGGAGGCGAGTTGGTACTAAAATTGTCATCCGCTCCGTCGCTGCTCAGCCTCTCTACTTGCAGCCGGATACTCTACTGGCTTCTGGACCTGGCAGCGCCCCTAACTTGAACTCAAGTGCTGGATCTAACTCTAGCTCTAGCTCTGGCTCTGGCCGACACTACCGAGGTCGCATCTTTGTCACTGCCAGCAGTGGCAAGCTCAACATAGTCAATGAAGTTGATACTAAGTCTTATATAACTAGTGTTGTTGGCAGTGAGAGTCTGCCTGAGTTTCCCCTGGAGGCGCTCAAGGCTCAGTCTGTACTCGCCTCAACTGTCTTGGCCAGGCAGCGGTCCAATATGCAACTTGGTGATACTACTAATGTGCAGGCTTATCTTGGCAGCGACTATGAGAGACCGCTGGTAAAGCAGGCTGTGGCTGCGGTGTTTGGGCAAAAGTTGGAGACCTCTAACGGTACTACTCCTGCGGTTTTTTATCATTCAACTTGTGCCGGTGGCACTAGCGATGAGAGAGAAGTTTTTTCTGGCAAGCTTCTCAATGATGCTGCACGCAAGCCTGTCAGTAGCTGCCGCACGGCCACCCGTGTTAAGTGCAAGTATTGCCAAGATTCTCCGTTTTTCAAGGCTCATCGAGTGCAAATTTCTGCTGATGAGTTGAGGCGTAAAGTTGGCTATGTGCCCCTTACTATAGACGTGAAAGATGCTGAGGATAGGCCGCTTTCGCTTTCGGTTGAGAAGGTGAATAGAGCAGGCGGAGATTCTAAAACAGTCTCTATTTCTGGCTATGACCTCTGGCTTAAGC
>JAUPUU010000503.1 GCA_030917395.1 Cyanobacteriota bacterium erpe_2018_sw_21hr_WHONDRS-SW48-000092_B_bin.40 | reverse complement strand
TTCCCGGTATTCATGACCAAAAGTCAATTCGGTGGCTATATTGCTGAAGTGCTAAGAATGTGAATGGGAAAGCACATTGATCGCTCTGGCAAACGAGTGATTTAGCCAGTGTTTGACCACTATGCAGGCGGCAGTCCAAAATGATCGCAAATTCGTGGATAATATTGACAAATTACCACGCAAGGAAAAATGTAAGTGAGAAACGTCAACCCAGATCTGGCCGTCTTCGCTGGTGATCCCCTAAATCCTGTGAAAATTTTGGACAATCTTCAGCAGATGAAGGTGTCCGGCTGGACAACTGTCATTCTTTCATTGTTTCATGTCGACTCACTTGATCGGGCTTCTGATATATATTTCAACAATTATCTCGCTATTTCAGGCGGGACCGTGATGGACTTGTTTTTGGACTGGCAAAACCCGCTTTCTCAGCTTCTGGAAGGTAGCACTGTTCGCCAAATTTACGCCTCAATAGGCGGAGGTGATCCGGTGCGCGACTTTACCCACATTGCTGACGCTTATTACGCAAATAAGGGTTCATTCCACAACACTACCCTTGAGTTCAATTTAAAGGCGTTAAAAAGTCAGTTTCCTGCGATTACGGGAATTGATATGGATATTGAAGATAGTTATGACGAAACTGTTTTCTTGGCATTCTGCAAATTGGTGAGAGGGCTAGGATATGACATTTCGTTCTGTCCGTTTGGTGCACGCGAAGGTCATGGACAGGGCGGTTTCTGGTTCTTCGTCAGAATGCTAGAGGCAATCGAAAAAAGTGACTGGGGAAAAGGGGCTGTAAAGCGATTCAATGTCCAATATTATGCCGACCAAAATTCTCCTCCTCTAGATTATGTTGAGGCAATCAAGGAGCGCTTGCCAGATTTTGACACCAGCGGATTTATCAATATCGGTTGCTGGGCTCGATATAAGAACAAGGAT
Source organism: Cyanobacteriota bacterium erpe_2018_sw_21hr_WHONDRS-SW48-000092_B_bin.40 (assembly GCA_030917395.1). Taxonomy (GTDB): domain Bacteria; phylum Cyanobacteriota; class Vampirovibrionia; order Obscuribacterales; family Obscuribacteraceae. The sequence continues at coordinate 5,034 of JAUPUU010000503.1, read as the reverse complement.
AAATGGGAACAAAGCTGCCCGTCAGGTCTGCAAGACTTAATAGTATATTTTAGAAAATTGGGAGCAGATCCCATTGGTGGTGCTTTCATTTGGAATCTAGACTATATCCTAGAAACCACCCTAGATTCTCGCGGTTGCGATGGCTATGCGTCGATGGGCGACTATACACGCGCAATTTGGAACGGGATGAGCACTCCCATTGGTTAGAGTGGCTATAGCGCTGTTATTGAGCGGTTTTCTGATTTTGATTGGCTTAAACGAAGTTTGGGCAAGACGGACGCCACCGAAGATTACTCCTTTGAAGATTGAGTGGTTTGGTCATCCTCGAAACTACGAAGGAAATATGGTGATCGAACCTTCCTACGAAAGTGCTGGAGTCTCTGTGGTCAAGGTTTACCTCGCCAGAAAGAGTTTGAGTAGTAAGAAGGTCGTTTGGAAGACTTTGCTATACACCGCGAATTATTACTTGGCCTCCTTGCAATGGACCGATAAGAGCCATCAGTACGTTAGTGCATCTGATGAACGGCAACAGAGCTATTGTGTCGAAGTGGCTACTGGCAGAAGAATTAGACCACCATTATGAGAGATACTTCTGTATAATTGGCTTCGCTCCCTGTATTGCTCTAGGAACAAACCTTGTTCTCGAAAATTCTAGTTACCTTGATTCTTGTATCTGTGCTGTTAACCACAGTAGGCTCTGCATGCGCAGTCGAAAGTTCCAAGTATGATGCGAAGAAATTGAGTAAGTATTGCGCTAATCGCAATTGGAGCTTGGCTATTTCTGAGCTCGACAAGCTTCTCGCAGTGCGACCCAGTGATCTGTCCGCCCTGCGTATGAGATGCTATTGCAACGTCCAGTCCAAAAAATTCGATCAAGCTTTTGCCGACGTCAATCGTGCAATCAAAATCAACTCTAACGACTCTTCACTATTTGTTCTTCGTGCATCCATTGCCAGGAAGTTAGGCAAGGAGGCGCTTGCTCTTGCCGATTATCAAAAGGCTCAAACACTTAAAAAAGTCGGTGGCGAATCCGCTACTTGTGCCCCAAATAACTTGAGCAAGTTAAGTGGCAAGGTGATTGCTACGAATGTAAACGAAAAGAACCATACGTTCGCCACAAAGTACGAGACCGGACATCTTCTTGTGTTCTGTGATTGTGATTCGGCTGCAACTCAAACCCTGGTTGAACCACTCGAAGGTTTCATAAACTATGTGGATAAATACGAATGTCCGTTGAAGGGAAAATATCCGCTCCTGATGTACATCTTCAAAGATGAAAATGCAATGAACGAGTTCTTTAAGGTCTCGCTTGGAGAAACTTCTTCAGGCAAACTTTTCGGAAGGTACATTTCCCCAATGAATGCGGTGGTTACGTACAGGGGATCGGGCCTGGGAACTATGACACACGAGATTATGCACAAGGTTCTCGACGGAGGTGTTGCCGAACTCGACCCTTGGGCGAAGGAAGGAATACCGACGATCTTCGAGAAGATATATGGCTATCCCGCTGCAACCGGATGGAAATTCTCCTACGGTTATCAAAATCCATGGCGACTTGCGGAAACTGAGAATCACTGGAACGAACTAAGGCTTAACAGAATCGTTCAGGATGCTAGTTTTACCTCGAGTAGCAACGAATCGGAAGAACGGCTTGTGGCAACGTTTCTTAATGACAGCGGAAAACTTCCGAGGTATATAGAGTTGGCGCGAACTAAGGATAAAAGAGGATTTAATACTTACCTCGAAGCTGCATTTGGTTGCTCCATGGAACAGATTGAGCCGAGATTTCAAAATTACCTTGGTGTGATCCGATCTCGCTGGAAGGAATTGATTGAGATACCTAGCTCAAGAGTGTTTTCGACTGAAGCCGAGTTCCGCTCTTTCTTGTCAGGGAACGCTCAAAAGTTTAAACCGCTGATATCGCGAATGTAGATTCGTGAGCCTGAAGGACATGTGATTCCAGTAGAGTTTATTTGGGTGCTTAGGCTGTTTTAAAACAAAGACTTTTATCAAAGCGTTTGCACTAAGGGTCAATATTTTGAATTTAACACTGAGCTTCTTCAGTTTTTTGCCAATTGTAAGCTACCCCTAAGTTTCTACTATCAGCATGAAGTTAAGCCCCCCAACGAATCTTGGTTGAGAAGAACAGGAAAGGATCCGGAGAATCTTCCATAGCTTTAGTGGTACTCGTGGTGGGGTGTAGTCATCAAATACCTGCTTACACTTTTATCCGCGGCCCAGTTGGTCTGTGCCATGCCTACAGCGCAGGCGCAGCATAACCCTGCCGCAGATAGTGCTGCAAGCAACCCTGTAGAGCAAGTCAAGGCTCAACCTAATTCCCGGAAGGTGGAATCTGTTGATTACTGGGCGGCTATAGGTGAGGGGCTAGAGGGCATAAAAGAAGTTGATCTAAAAATTGACTGCTCCCGGGATCATAGGTTGGGAATAGTTTCAGAAGCAAACTTAAGAAGGGCAATCGAATCACGATGCAGAGCCGCCGGCCTTAAGCTCGTCCGGTCTAAGACCAATTCGCCGATCCTCACGGTCCATTTAATCAACGCAAATGAAGGCGGGCTGCTCTGTTCCACCTATATCGACCTTGATGTCCCCATAGCGCCAGACAAGAACAACGTTCCAATGTTCTGCAACAAGTGGAACGGCGGGTCAAAAGAATGCAACCTTGAACTTGAACAGGACCCAACCAGTTGCGTATTAAGAGCAATTGATGAATTCCTGAAGTCCTGGAAGGCGCTCAATCCCCGCTAGCGCGGCCCACATCTGCGTCTTCCTCACAACTGCGAGGGCCGAAAATCTAATTGCCGTTGATCAATGTTAGAGTGACAATAAGAGTGAAGTAGAATTTTGGTGATAGACGCATGAAAAGATCAGCCTTGATAATCTGTATAGTTTTGATGATTTCGCTTATGTCGCCGCTAGGTGCCTCAGCAAGATTTAAATATTATCCAAATGCGTACAAAAACGAATATCGAAAGCAAATTCTGCTCGCCTCAGGATTCATTCGTGAAAATCCAGATAAAACAATCACTAATTTAAAGCCTGTGGATGTCATCAACAAACCACTGATATGTCGGCTTGTACTCGACTCTAAAGGAAATATCGAAGCTTTGGGAGTAATCAAAAGTTCTGGCGATGTAGGATTGAATGAGAAGGCGCAACAAATCATCAGACGTGCTGCACCGTTTAAATTAGACCCCACATCCTCGAATACTCTTTTTGTCAGATTTCGGATTAGTGATATTTGGGTAACTGAAGATATGGATGAGGGCTAGAAGTGACCTCGTACTGGTCTGATTACTGGTACATCGTCTCCATTCGTTCATAGAATATTTGGATGGTCCTATTTGAGTTTATCTCGTGAACTGGCAAAACTCTTTTTTTTTATCAATGGAAGCAGACCGGTTTCTTACCTCTATTTGATATTAGAGGCATCTCCCATTCAGGGATCTGCTCTCTCTGGTTTTAATAACAGGTGAACTACAAAGACGATCTTTGGCGTGACCTGCTCTATCTTGCTAGCTAGAAATTTATAAAAAGCGGGGAGAAGGCGCGATCCTCTTCTCCCGTTTTTGCTTGAGTGGAGAGTAAGGTCGCAAACGAAGCTCAGGTTGCTAGAAAAACTGATACTAGGCGACCTGATTGCATTTGTGTATTTCCCGGTTTCTGTTACCTAGGTAGTATAGACACCGGCGCAAAGCCTTAGGCACGCTATCATAGACTGCTGAAAGCTACTGTTGGGCGCAAACCTCTGGTTTAACAGTCTTGAGCAAGCGTCCTGGCGCGATTTCATGAAACGATACGCTCGAAGACAAAGACAGTTCCGAGTGTGGCCTGGCAATACGTTCTCCTTTCAAATTGACGAAATAGCTTTCTGAAAATTTGTTGGCCCAGCCTATATCGCACAGTATGGCGCCGTCGACATAGTGAATGGCTGGAGCAAAAGGAAACTGTGTGCCGCGAGGCAATGTGCAGATCAGTTTACCTTCTCTGGTAAGGACTTCTGTTGTCTGTCTTTCTCCTTTGGATGCATAAAACCAGGCTGGTGGTGTTTGAGCGTCCTTAAGAGATTCCTCAGAGGTATAGACTGTAGCTGGCTGCTGCAGAATCAGCCAGTACTCTGGCTTGATAGTAAAATTGAAATCCCGGTCTACAACCCCCCATTTATTGAGTCCCAGGCAGACGACAGAGTAGCTGCCAGAATAGGAAATAATATTCAGCCCTAAAGGTGAGACTATTTTTCCCGTTCGATCGATAAGGATTCCTCCGGAAGAGTGGCCGTCAGGCATTGCGAAACGCACTAGTGATCGGCCATTGACAAAATTGCTGGCTTGGAAAAATCTGATCTTGATGGGGGTTTCGCCCGTTGGAGTGATGAACTTTGGGCCGTGATTGTTTATTACAGCGAGGCCTTCGGTAAAGTACATTGAGACCCCCTGTCCGTTATCATTGCACAAGAGCGGGGTGATTTTTTCATTGCCGACTTCGAAAATAAATAGCTTTCCCTTGGTGTCCCGCAAGACCATCTTGCTTTCACTCTCCAAGCTGATCCACGCATACGATGCGGGAAGTATCACCTTGCCACGCTTATCGCAAATACCAAGATTTTGATCCTTGGAGAAAACAATCATGGCATCGTCTTGGAGGCTGTGTGGCGAAGCCAGGTGACTGTTTTCTGCCTTCTTGCCGAAGTAGCGGATGTTGGTCAGTGTGCTCCCTGGAGGTACAGCAGCGGCTATTCTAGTGCCGTCGCGATTGATGACTAAGGTCTTGTCCTTGTACGAGCTTCTGTTGTTACTTCCTAGTGGAGTGAGCTTCTCGCGCACGGTAAAGAGGCCATTTCCGGCATAGGTAATGGAAGCGTACCGAGCTGGAAGAATTTGCTTGCCGTTAAGGTCTGTCAGTCCTTGACGTTCCATGTAGTCAGGAATGATTGCCGCACTTGTCTGATCTGCGGGGCACTTATTCTTTGCCGTTACAGGAGGCGCAAGCGTTGCCAATAAAACTATTAGAGAAATT
>JAUPUU010000502.1 GCA_030917395.1 Cyanobacteriota bacterium erpe_2018_sw_21hr_WHONDRS-SW48-000092_B_bin.40 | reverse complement strand
GTTTCGCAAGAAGATGCCGCCAAAGCAGCTTCACACCTGCGCACCGAAAACTTGCAATGGAGCTTCTCTGTTGACCCTCACGGTGCAAGCGGCACGTACCTTGTGATTAGCCAGTCTCGCTTGGCGCAATCAGGCGAAATCGGCGACCACTAAACAATTTTTCAATCATGAAGACCAGCTATCAATCGAGAGCTGGTCTTTGCTTTATCTTGAGGTAAAAGCATGAACAACAACATAAAAGCAGGAATTCTCCTCGTCGCTAGCAAACAGCTAGAAGTAGACCCGGACTTTAAACAGTCGGTGATCTTCTTAGCTGTTCTTGATAGCGAGAAAGCCTTCGGATTCAATCTCGCTGGCACCGTTGAAGACGGCTGGTTGAGCAGCGGCGGACCAATGGAAACGCCATTGATTTGGTTGGACAAAGTAAATGAAATCACGGCCAAACACGCTATAGGTGAAAGCGGCTACTACTTTGTACCGATCATCTCTGACGATAAGAACCCCAGCGAAATGAAACCAGTTGCAGACCATTAGCGGGCTAGTGCCAATGGAAATAGTCTCGCAATCTGCGGCTACGCCGGTTGGACACCCGAACAACTGGAAGATGAGGTCAATGCAGGCTACTGGCAATTGCTAAATATTCAGCTGGATGAGCTGCTCTCGGTGCCCACAAACGAACGTTGGAACCACGCCAATGAGCTACTCAATCTTTGACATCCCCAACCTTCCCTTCAACGAAAACCGTAAGAGAGAAACACTATGAACCAGTCTTGCTATGCCACCAGAATCACCGCCACCAACTTGGCTCTAAATACCGCCCTTCAATTGGTCATCTCTATACCAAACAAGTCAGCGATTGCCAGCTACTACGGCAAACACAAGGCTTATAGCCAAGACCTGTTAGATCTCGTCTGCGCTTTTCTGGAAGTACCAATCGGCTGGACGCGCATTGCCAAAGTCAAATTGCCAAGCATCTACGACCAAGACAAAGTCAGTGCCATTCTTGCTCTGGCCAAGAGACTAGGACTCGATGCTCACGTTCGTCAGGCCGACAATGGCCGGAGCAAAAGAGCTGGCTCTGGACGTTTCGAAGGCACCTGGGATCATCCACTAGAAAAGCTTGATGGCTACGAAGAATGGAGTCAAATCGAAATAGATAGATACGTACACGACTCTCAAGCCAATTCCGGTGCCAGACAAGGAAATGCAAATAGCACGGCCAGGTTTGTCGAAATAGAAACTCTTCATGATGCCTTGCAATTAGCCCTACATAGGCGTTTTGAATACTGGAAGAGCGAACAGGGCAAGCTAGACATTTTGGGGGCGCTGCCTTGCAATAACGCCAAAATAACTGAAATTAAAGCCTTAGTCGGTGACATCGATGCCTTTACTAAACTGACGGCTAGCTTTCTGGCAGAATACGAAAGCGGTAATTTCGTAAGGCTTGTGACGCTTCCAGTCACTGAAGGGGCATATGAAATGTCGGCCACTGCAACAAGTGAAGACGCACTCTCAGACGAAGCTCGCGAAATTTTGACAATCGGCCGTCTGCTAGGGCACCGTGTCGTTGTACGCAGCGGCAATAATGGTGCTACTTGGCGCGAAGACCAAGGCCGCTTCGAAGGTACATGGGATCACCCCCTGAACAAACACCCTGGTTATCTGGAATGGGTAGAAATGGAAATTAGTGCTTCGCTGAACAAGTAACAATTTATAGGGTTCCATCAAACGATGGAACCCTCCTTTCTTTCAGCGTCTTATTTTTTTCTGCAGCTCCGCTACAAGCAGTAGTAGCTATCTCGATGCGCGATGCGCAACGCTATGAGTGATGAGTGATGAGTGATCAGTGATACTTAAATGCATTGTAGTAGTTAAAGCAAGAGCCCACTTGACTTGCGCACAATGCTCATCTATTGTGTACTTGCCCGGACTTTTCCCGGGTCGTTCAAACTTACTAGCCCAACAATTAAATCGAACGCTGGCGTTGTCTCAGACAGCGCAAGCTGTGTTCGGCCAATTTAAATTTGGCCGACGGAGGTTTTTATGCACCAAATAATTAGACAATACTGGGTGTCCTGTACTTTGCTGAGCGCAATTACCATTTGCCTTTTTGCACCGCTAACGATGCTCACCCCAGAAGAGCTTGACCTGTACAATAACAATACCATTCCATCAAATCCCGAGCAGTATCAGGCCAAGAAAGCCGAAATTGTAGGCAAATTAAAGACCATCGAAAAGCAGTTTGCCAAACAGAATTTCAGTGATGCAAAACTTTTACCAGTGCTATTCTTGACCCCGCTCGACGTTTACCCGGGCTGCCACGGAAATTGGTCTCCTGTCATTGAATATGGGCTCAGCCTTGAACACTATCCCAACATTGAAAAATGGCTTAAAGAATCCACCTTAACTCAACAACTAATTGCAGACGGCTTCAAATCGTCTGATATCACAATTCGCCGACAGTCTGCCTTTATACTAAGTGAGCTGAGAACAAGCCTGGCCACAAAGGTGCTTTCTCAGACCGGATTGCGCAGTCGCGATCGGACAATCCGATTCCTCTCGTGCGAGGGCTTAGCCAAAGCCTATGGTGTCAGAGCTGCCTGCAACGGCGGCTTTGAATGGACCAGTCGTGAACAAGTTGAATATTTCAAGAAAATGAGCGAATTCGTAGATAGTTCACCAGCACTACCAAAAGCATGCAAACTGGCAGACCCGCAGCCCAAGTCGAAAAATCCTACTAGAGTTTTCTGCATAGGATCGCCCTCTAGCAATCTCGCTGAGTCAGTAAAGGACGCAGAATTGATAGTTTGCGGCAGTTTGAAATCTATCCCGAAGTCAAAATCAGATGATCGTTTTGCACGCATAGTTGTAGAGCGCGTTCTGAAAAATACAAAAAATCAAAGTCTCAATTCAATTGTGGTTTCAACTTACTATGGTTCGGACTACAACAAAGGAATCTTTTTCCTCAAACGGCTGCCAAACGGAAAATTCGCATGTCTAAATGGGGCTTATTTAGAAGCATTACCATACATATCATTGACCGAAGTTCCCAATAATCCTAATCCCAAAGATCTTGAATTGATCCTTCTCAAACAAATGGTAGATATTGCCAGTTGCCCCGAATCAAGCCTGATCTTGGGCCGAAGATTGGCCTCGGACCCATCATATGATCGCGCTATGGCGGCATTAGCAAAAAGAGACATAGCTCTGCACGGTAAAGACTCGGATTTTGCAAAAATAACTTACTTAAGCAAAGACTGCTCCGATACGGACTATGCACGCGCCCGTGCTTATAGCACTCTAATTGCACTTCCCAAAACCAAAACAATACCCTTACTGAGAGCCAAACTTGAATCGAGTGAGCTTGAAGAAACAGCCAAAATTTGGATTGTCAATGCCTTGATTGCCCTGGGCGATTACAGCGCCATCACCACCATTCAAGACCTGTTACTGTCTGACAAACCATTGTCGTCATCTTCAGACTGGGCGTTGTTGTCACTGTGCGAAACACTAATTGGAAACAATTGCCATGACAATCAAATTGAAGCCAAGGAACTAAATGAGAAAGCAACGCAGCTAATCGCCCTTATGAGTTCCAAGCGAGTAAGAGTAAGACGTGCCTGCGCACAAAACTTGAACTGTCTCTATCCTTCACGAGAGATGTCTGAGAAAGCTCAACTGGCTTTATTGCACATAGCTCTAACTGAACCAGACGAAGAAGTTCGTTTCCAGTCCATTTTCGCACTAGAGCAGATGTGGCGCCATGAAATAGATAGACAATGCACAGAGGAAGAATTTAACTGTCATCAAGAAAAATATCTTGAGCGCATAAAGCGCTTGGCGTTCATGCATAATCTAGAACCGGCAAAAGCAAAGTAAATGAAAACCCTGGTTAGCGCAGCTCAGGGAGACTCAATTGCTCCGCCCAAAGCGTGCCAGGAAAATGAGCAATTCATACAGAGTCAGCCCTTGGCCTGGCTCTGCGATATCGCAGGAGCACAAGAACACGCCTGGATGGCTGTTGCAGCGATGAGATTAAGGAAAGAATATCAGTGAGTATGGGAGCGGAATACCCAGCCTGCTAGGGTAGAAGTCCAATTCTTCCTGCAAAACTGAGCTATCCGAAAAGCCTAACAATCAACACTTTCAATCGTGTTCCCAAACTAGTTCTCTAGTGCGGCCTGTTTGGCACTTAAATATTATTCGGCTGCTCACACAATCCAACCTATAAAATTCTCAAGGAAAAAAGATGAAAATTGTCAGTCCAGACAATTCGACCGTACCCACATGCAATGCCAAGCTTATCGCCTGGGTAAATCAAGTAGCTGCTCTTTGCCAACCCGCTAAAATTTTATGGTGCGATGGCTCACAGAGCGAGTATGACAAGCTTTGCACTGAAATGACTAGCGCTGGTACCCTCACAGCACTCAACCCGGAAAAGCGCCCTGGTAGCTTCTTAGCTCGTTCTAGCGAAAACGATGTAGCGCGCGTTGAAGAACGCACCTTCATTTGCTCAGTTGACAAAGAAGACGCCGGACCAACTAACAACTGGCTTGCCCCTGACGAAGCTAAAGCAACATTGACCAAATTATTCGAAGGTAGCATGGCCGGTCGCACCATGTACGTCATTCCCTTCAGCATGGGCCCCCTGGGCTCAGAGATCGCTCACATCGGTGTGGAGATAAGCGATTCACCCTATGTCGTTGTCAGCATGCGCACCATGACTCGCATGGGGAAAGCCGTTCTCGATGTGCTCGGTGCCGACGGTGATTTTGTTCCCTGTCTACACTCAGTGGGCGCTCCGCTGGCAGCCGGTGAGAAAGATGTGGCCTGGCCCTGCAATGAAACCAAATATATTTGCCACTTTCCTGAAACCCGCGAAATCTGGTCTTATGGCTCTGGCTACGGCGGCAATGCTCTTCTCGG
>JAUPUU010000501.1 GCA_030917395.1 Cyanobacteriota bacterium erpe_2018_sw_21hr_WHONDRS-SW48-000092_B_bin.40 | reverse complement strand
GCTAGGTTGCTGGTTGAAGGAGCTGAGTCAGGTCAAATCAAAGACACAGCACTATGCGCAGCATTACTTTCAGAGAGAGATCCCCTCAAACGCTCGACAGAAAATACGGGAGCCAAGCACAAGTCAGAATCAGATGTAATGGATAGAGTATGGGCGCTAAACGAATTTGCGGAGCAAGGGCACAAACATTCGTTTGCTGGCGAGTTAATGGTCAATCCGGCTAAGCAAATTCTACGTGCCGCGGATCAATTGACAAAACTATTAGGTGAGTTCAAATCTAATGATTCAGAAGAAAAGAATAATCACAGAGAAAGCAGCGGCAAAGACCAGAGCACAAAAGCCAACAAGTTAGACGAGAAGAAGGCCGAAGAAGCAGTCATGCGAGCCATTATGGTAGCCTTTGTCGATCGCATATGCAGACGCCGAGAACCTGGTGGCAAAACTGCAGTTATGGTTGGCGGTCGTGGCGTTCGATTGGCAATAGACTCAGCGGTAAGCGATGCAGAATTATTTGTTGCGGTTGAACTGCTTGAAACTGGCCAATCTGACGCAACCGTGAGACAAGCATCTGCCATAGACAAAAGCTGGCTACCCAAGTCGCATCTTTCAACAAGCGTCGACGTCTTTTACGATAGCGCGCGAGAGAAAGTGGTGGCATCAAAATGTACTCGCTTCTGCGACCTAATAATTGAAGAAAAAGTTTCGGCCCTACCGACAGATATTGACCCTGGAGAAATACTGGCCAAGGCTCTGAGCGCTGCAAATATTGATCTTGCCGCACTTGTAGATGATCAAACGAAGCAATATCTCGCCCGCATCAACTGCCTGCGCGATAACATGCCAGAGCTTGAGCTGCCGCAGTTTTCGAGCGAACCCTGGCGAGAATTGTTGCCACTTTGGTGCATGGGTGCAAGCAGCCTTACCGAGCTAAAGTCAAACTCTTTCATTGCCATTCTGCAATCACAACTAAGCCATGAACAATTGACTGCAATAGAACAAGAAGCACCCTCGCAAATAGCGGTGCCTAGCGGTAATCAAATCAAACTAATCTACGAGAACGGCAAGGCACCAGTACTAGCAGTGCGCATCCAAGAGCTGTTCGGCATGACCGAAACGCCTAGAATAGCAAGAGCAAGGCAGCCGGTGCTCATGCATTTGCTAGCACCAAATTATAGAGTGCAGCAAATCACACCAGATCTCGCGAGCTTCTGGAAAAACACCTACGGTGAAGTAAAAAAAGATCTCAAGGCCCGCTATCCCAAACATTCGTGGCCAGACAACCCACTTACGGCACAGGCAGAAAGCCGACCGAAGAGAAAAGTGTAAACACATAACACTCTGCCACGGCACCAATCTCTAAACTTCTCTAGGCCTATGGCTTATTTCGCGGAGCACGGGAAGTAAGAGCGACAATGCGCACCAATTGTTCGTCAGAAAAATACGGACAGCCACACTGCAGCTGCGGAAAATGCACAGCCTTTTCAGCGAACTTGTATGCTGTCACGGCCATGAGTGCGAGTATATCAGCTAAACCTTCCTCGGCAATATCGAAATCAGGAAATCGTCCAACTAAGCGATCATAAACACTCTGCCAGTCTTTGACTGTCGATTCTACTAAGGCATCGACGGCCTTGTCTTTCAAATGACTATATTTAATTGGCTCTGTGCGCATCGGCCCCACAGGTTCAAGTGGTTCTAGTGGTATGGGGCCGCCACCATCACCAAAGTCATACAAACCGAGAGCTGTCCTAATTTTGCGGCCTCCACCAGCTCCAGCCCCCTCGGTCTGTAGCTGCGGTTCCGGCGACTTGTCTACGTCGTCATTCATACATCGAGTATACAGCAGGCATTCGTCAGCAAGCCGCGCTAAGGTACATATGTAAGTTTTTTTGCCCAGCGAATAGTCTGCAACGCCTTTTTAACGTCACCAATGTGCTTCTTGTATTCAGCGGCTGGGGCTCGAAATGAAATTTCAGCCGTAACCCAGATATCTGAATCATCTGGATTGTGAAGAAACTCAAGCTCATAAATATCGGTGCCGTCGAATCGACCTGACTTTACTAAAACGTGCTTGCCATTGAGAATTTCAACACGAACATCGGTAAAAAAATCTTGAACTGCAAGCGACTCTAGCTCAGAGCGCGGAACAACATGAGGCTCGCTCAGAATAACAGACTTGAAGTGCGAGTTTTCCCTCAAATACACCCCAGGGCTAGAGAAACCAAGTTCAACTTTGCTATTTGACTTCAAGGTCAAAGGAATGTTGTAACCAGGATGCGATGCATACTCTAGCCGCTGATACATCCATTTGCCCGGTGGCAATTTCATGAATACCATCGGCAAATCTTCAAGAATAGCTGGCATTTCCTTTACTTCAACCGATGGATGATCTGCCACAGACGATCTCCGAGCAGGCGGAGGATAAGGAAACTTTTTTGCAAGCAAAAGCGACGGCGACTGTTTTGCGACATAGCGAAACTCAACTCTATCGACGGGCAAATCCACTAGCTTGGGTGGCTCAACGTACATAACTTCTCAACCTTCTTGCCAGAAATCAAAATTAGGGATGCCACCTGTATTATTACAGAAAAGCACAAATCGAAAATCGCTATTGCGTTTTCTTTTGCTCGTGGTATATTGAAAAAACGGTCGTGCAATTCGTTGCACAATCTTTTGTTCGCGGGATTGGCACATTGGTTGTGCTCTAGCCTTCCAAGCTAGCTAAAAGAGTTCGATTCTCTTATTCCGCTCCATTTTCAGGTGAATAAAGTGAACTGCATGATAGGGATTATGAAACGGAATAGTGATAGAGGCAATTGCTCTGTCATTCGTTTTGTCACACCTATTATGAGATCAAATCACCATGTTATTTTTACAACCAGCACTGCCCGAGCGACGTCCACCAGCGCCTAATGCCTGGGGTCTTAGTTTAGTCAGCAAAACTCTCGGTTTGCACCCGAAAGTGGAGGGTGCAAAGCCCTCAGACTCCACCATTTTTCAATTGAATATTTGCCCATGTAGCTCAAAAGCAGAGCGGTCGCCTTGTAAGCGACAGGTAGCGGGAGCATTACCACGCCTTGGGCTCCATTTCTCTGCTGCACCAGCAGAGGCTATTGCTGCACTAATCGCAGCGATATACGCGCACGTGGTCTACTGGATGGGCAACGTTCTTCTAAAGCGTTTAAAGCAAGTTCGATTCTTGCCGTGCGTGTGGTGCGCTATAGCTCAGTTGGTAGAGCGTCCGCCCGTTAAGTGGATTGTCCCTGGTTCGAGCCCAGGTAGCGCAGCCATTTTCCACTATCGTCTAACAGTAAGACATTCAGCTCATGACTGGAGTGATGTTGGTGCAAATCCAGCTAGTGGAACCATTTTCGAAGATGCAATTTATTTTGCAAAATTACATTCAGAAAATATTTCGCGCTTTTTCGTAGGTGTGTTATGCTGAAAAAAGTTGAAAGGTACAGGAAATTATTTCCAATGAAAGTGGTTCTCCAACATTCAGATAGACAGATGAGTGGCTCCCAGCCTTACTGGTCGCCCTCAGATGCCAGCGCAAATACATGCGCGAATATCTGCCTATTGAATGCCTCAGGAGCACTTAGAAATGAAACCTCAACAAATATTAGTCCACGAATTATATAGCCGGATTAAATGGCCGTGTAGTTTAGTGGTAAAACAAGCTCCCGATAAGAGTTGTAGCGATTGTTCGATTCAATCCTCGGCCACCATTTTTTCATTGCGTTTGTAGAAAGCTCTGTGTACTTAGCCAAGATAGCAAGGCAACTGATTGCAAACCAGTCATGCGATGGTGCAAATCCATCAGTACACTTTATATACCGGTGTCGTCTAACGGTTTAGGACGCTCCCCTGTCACGGGAGTAATGCGGATTCGAATTCCGTCACTGGTGCCAATTTATGGAGACGATCCGGCTAGATGAGGAGCTTGTCTTGAAAACAAGTGCCCGACAGGGTTGTAGGTGCGAGTCCATACCGTCTCCTCCATTTAGGAACAGTGGCCCATGGGGGCAAACTCTTTGCTAGAGAGTCAGGCCAATAGCCTAGTAGGTTCGATTCCTACCTGTTCCGAATTTTACAATTGAGACAGCAACTGTCTTGCGCGCGGATGCACTTGCTCATTTTCCTTCTGCACGTGCACTTTTAGATCGGCAATGACTACAGCAAGACCAGCAACAAATTGATGACAAATTCCATCAGCTCGATCGTCATCGGCTGCAATAGACTTCACCACTGCCAGTATCGCTTCAAAAGCTTTACCAGAATTCTCATGCTCGCTTTCCATCTCGACAAGGCGCTCAAGCAAGTTAGGCCCTGCAGTCACTTCGTCAATTGATTGACTAGCGACTTCAATATTTTCAAGTTTAAGGCAAGCGGGAAAGAGAAACTGCTCTTCGTCACCGAGATGAATCTCAATTTTAGATTTCACTTTCTTGAAGGTCTCAAATGCTTCACACAACTTCTGATTCTGAGCACCAAATTCAGAGGTTATTTCACCCAGCAGCAACTCAAGGCGAGGAAGCTCTCTGCGCAAAAGAACATGATGCTCAGTCAGAATATTCTGAATCAGATCTTTAAAGCTCATAGCCACGATATGCTTCTCCCAAACGCAAGATTGCAGGTGAAGCGCTAGTTTAGCACTACTGAGATTGTAAAATTTCGGCGGAGTAGGATTTGAACCTACGTGCTTTTTACAGTCCTGCTCTACAGGCAGGCGCAATCGACCCCTCTGCCATCCGCCGATGGATGCTCACGTTCACGAGCATGTGAATTCCCATACACATGAGCGCGTCAGTAATCACGAACACAAGTTCGTGAAATAATAAACGCGAATTCGCGCTCCTCTATAGCGGCACCATATTTAGCGCCACATGTATTTGCCTAACGGCACACAATTAGAGCCAGACAGTCGTCATAAGCGGATATTCTAAAAAATAAATCTATTTGAACAACACACGCACGACGACCAACGCCTAGCCTCAATATGAGCGGCGCCGATAAGTGCTTAATGATAGTGTCATTTGCTTGTTCATATGACGACATTACCATGACTGGAATAAGATCGCAAGGGTACAAAAATCATTTCTTCTCACTCGGCTTAGACGAAGGGGAGGAAGATCCAATCTGCAACTGATCATCAAACTTCAAAGCAGCTTTTTCACCAATTCTAGCAACCAGCATAGCGCGAGACGACTTGTATTCAGCCTGCATAGCCTTAAGGCGCTCAAACTGATCAATAGTCAGCTTCCCCTTCTCCTCACTTGAGCTATCCTTGATGCCCCGAAGTGATTGGAGCGATTGCATTGCGCGGAAATTTTGCACATAGCTAGCGAAAAATTCAGCTTCAGACCTGACCATGTGACAAAGCAAAAGCAGCTCCGTCTGGGAACTCATTGCAGCCGCGCTCTCAGCCCGCGAAATCGATCTCACCGGTGCAAGAATACTTACAGAATTACAGGTAAGAGTTTTGGCACGACCAACCCTAAGATAACTTGGCCTCGAATCATTCAACACCGGATAGGTCGGCTCAAAGTTAGGATCGGTAAGCGCCATAGTAGACTGACCAAACCCCGAGCGTTGCCCTTCGCCCCCATCCACCGGGTATGGATTCGCTAAAAAATCAGCAATCTTATCATCAGCCCAGCCACGCTTCTTCAGTATCTCAGTAACCAATAAGAGTTGAGGAGACATTTTGGTATACGCCTGCCAGAGTTCAGCGAGAGTTCTTTGCTCATGAGGTAGGCTCCCTGCGCCTTTCACTTCGGCACTTGCATCAGAACTTGCATCGGAATGAACATTCTCAACTTGGCCTGTGGATTCACTGGCTATTGAACTCTCCCCAGCCAGAGCAGAGATCAAGACAAGGCTTCCCCAAGCAGCCATTAGCAATCGGCAAGACCGGGAAACAGTAGCTATCGTCAAGGTGTGAAGCATTAGTGCATTGTACACCGAGGTATTACCAAATAGCTTCAGGCTCTATCGTATAAAGCTTCCAGCAAACGGGAATACTGACCAACAACCTGAGGTATGAGTCATGCGAGACGACACAATCTCTAAACAGCTAAAACGCGGCAACATCAATATGTTAGTGGCAGGAAGCTTTGTTGCGGTAGTGAGTTGCGCGTTCCTCGTTTTAACGGCCCGCACAAACCTCAATGAAATCCTTGGGCCTGTCGCTATGACACCAGATGAAGTAATTAAGATACAAAATCCGTCTAAACTCCTTCGCTACTATATTTGCACTAGAGGCTCAAGAGTTAGCGACCCAGTCTGGCAGGAGAAAAAAGAAAAGCTCAAAAGATCCGAGCATTGCTGGAGCTCTAATAAGTACCCCAGAGGAACTAGAGAATGTGGTCGCGAAGCTCAAACAAGATCCAAAACTTAGAACACAATTGTTGCCCTTACTAATTGATGCAACAAGATTTAACTGGGGTGGCTATTTTGTTCTTCTGTTCTTCATGCCACTGCTCATCGCGGGAACAGCACTCACACTAAAAGCATTATCCCGCCTGCTCAACAAGTTTCAAAATCCGAATCTTAAATCTCTCAATCGCTTTGGCGATGCACCAACGGTCTTATCCGAAATAGAAGAAGAGCTGAGTAAGGGCGAAAACGTATTTAGATGCTCTATGCTGTGGCTGACCCCAAACTGGCTTATAACCAGCAAACTGTCTGGCCTAGAAATAAGAAGCGTCAAAGAGCTGGTTTGGATCTATCCACAAGTTACTAGAAATCACGTGTATGGTGTACCTGTAGACAAATCAAACGGCCTTATAATCTGCGATAGCAGCGGCAAATACACCCAAGTTTATCTTCCATCCGACGACTTTGACTACATAGGTGTGAGCTTACGCAAACGCGCACCTTGGGCCTTTTTCGGATACGAACCAGAACGGGAACAAAAGTGGCACAAGACAACCAGGGCCGCTATGATTGCCGAAGTAGAAGAGCGTCGCATGGCGATAGAGAATGAAACTTTGTCGGACCAATAGCTTTTACCAGCACTAAGGTTTAGATGGCCTCATCAACCCCATTTGGTAAATCCTGGCAGATCCGAGCAGCAGAGTTAATTCAAAGACAACCGTTGCCAGCAATCAATCCGCTTAGCGCCTCTTTCACACTGCCAAAGACAACCTGAGTAGTACGAGCTACTGGGTCAATTCTTCTCACCTTATTTTGGCTAGAATCACTGGACCAATCAGAAGTAGAATCCTCCGAATCAGAGTCGCCACGACCGGGCTCCAGATCTACGGCCAAATACGTGCCATCAGGAAAATCGAAGAAAACCAGCCATTTCCGGTTATCAGCGCACATGACTTCGCGCTCAGCCTCTCTCTCTTGCTCCAAATAATCCTCAAGACTTAGGCCCTCCTCAAGACCCTTCTGCCTTACTACTTCCATTTCGTTAGCATAGTGGTCAATTTGCCCGGGCAAACAAACTCGCTCACACTTAGCAATCGAACGAAATGCTCCAGACCATGGTGCACTGTATTTAATACCATCACATTTTCGATAAAAAGTACTGAGTTCGCCAGGCAGAGGCATGCCACCAAAACTAGCGCGGTTACTCAAGCGCTGCAATTCCTTCTCGAACTCTGCGTGCTCTAGAGGCGGAGCGACACTACAATTCTTACTCAGAGAGGCAAGCAAACCGTCTATCCCTCCAAGATTTCGCACAGCCCAGCCAAGCTTTGGTCGAATCGTCTGCTTTTCGCCAACTTGTTCAATGCCTACAAAACCACCGATGAGCTGCATGTTCTTGGATCTCGAGCCTTCTTCAAATTTGAAAGGCACAAGGGAAAGGCCGCTAGGAAGACTAGTCGATATTAGACCTGGAACATTAAACAACAAGCCATAGCCAGTGGCAGGTTCCGCCTCTGGCTCAATAACGAAAGGCTCATCCAGAAGGGGATTAGCAACGTTGAAAGAGCCGGTCTGATAGTGCCGAATATAAGGAATCAAACGGGCAATCCAACCATTTATGCGCTCCCAGCCATAAGCTTTCTTCAGTTTATAAATGTTTTGCCAGTACTCTAAATCAATATCTCCGTCAGCAGCACGCACAAACTGATCAAGAATGGGGCGTAAACTAGAAAGCCACCAGTCCATTTCAAAATGCGCCAATATCTCAATCTTCTCTCTCAGATTCCGCCAATCACCTACCGAGCCCTCTAAAGTAATTGAAGGGATTCCACAGATACAAGTAACCACATACTCAAAGTAGGCTTCATAAGCATCGAGTATTGTAATGGCGCAGACAGTTCGCTCAAGAGGTCCAGTGGTACTAAAGTCAGCCATGAGCTGGTCGTAGGTTTCGCCGATATTATCCTTCAGAGCCGCCCCCAAATTGTCTATCAGACCCTGCCAATCACTCTCAGGCGAGTCTGGGTCAAATTCAGAAACACCAATGGCAACTATCGCCTTGCCTTCATGAGAAACCAATCTTTTGCGCAAACGCTCGGGATTATTGTGAACATGCTGAGCAACGCCTTGCATGATAGTTATCCAGAGCATGTCCGGGGACAAAGAAAGGGGCCGATGCTCGGCAAATGCAATGTGCACCGCTTCGATAAGGGCGTGATTGGTAATCTGACGGACAGTCTTAGAATTGTATCCAGAGCAACTGAGAATAGGCTGACAGCCATCTCCTTCTGACTGAAGCAGCAGAGCATTAATTCCCTCATGGGTCTTCCAGGTTGCCATAGAATTCGTTACCGCAGCCACATCGTGAACTGGAAACGTAATAAACCGGTCGCTTACTCTGGTGGTTATCATTTTTCTACCTAAACTGAAGATACGATAGATAGACTCCAATACTTTATGCCACACCGCAGCGACAACTCCACCATTTGCCGAAATAACATAAAAGCCAGGCAAAACGAAGCGCGGACATTACTGCCCGCGCCCGTGCTGCACATAGTCGTGCAAATTTAAGAAACTGACCTGCTAGTTAAATTGGCATCCTTCTTGCAGTGCGTGGAAAAACATGTTGAGAACACTTGGTGTAGCTACACCAATAAATATTGCGATCGCAGCAGCAATTAATCTTCCTCTCCTTGTGTAAAATGCAGAGCGGCCTTGCATCAAGGTAACAAGCACAGTAATGCTTCCCCAGCCCAGTCCGAGTATCTCGATGGCATTGGCAATAATATTTGCCGTAGCCTCAGCGTTAGCAATATTATTGACTCGGACAGTACCGGCAGTATTTACTCCATTCACAACAATCGCACCGGCACCTTCTGGCCCAATAGTGCCATTGGTGGCACCTTGCAGAATTGGTGAGATAGCACAATTCTGGCCCTGCATAATTTCTGAATTTGGAGCAATAGGCAAATTATCGTAGACACCGCTTATAGGCGGGATATCGCTACTGGCTGGCAGCGGAGCTGTAGCCTGAGCAGATACTGATGCAGGTGCAGGTGGCGGAGATGCAGGTGCTGGAAGTGGAGTAGGCGCTATGGTGGTTTGCGCTGGGACTGCCTGCGCAGCACTTGTGTCCATACCGTCTACCGGCATACTGGCGACAGGCACAGTTAGCATGCTCTTGCCACCATAGACAGCACTATCTACTGCCACAAAAGATGTAAAGTCTGACATCAACTTGTGATCTAGCGCCACCTTAGTGATTTCCTTTCTAATGCCAGGGCTAACCAGACCCCTAGATAAGCCAGCTAGGTCTCGATCTGCCAAATAGTCAATTTTCTGTCTCGACCAAACTTTTTCTATGGCACTGTTAGTAGTATCTCTGAGCGGAAGCGTCACGGCTAATGCCTGCTGATAGGGACGTCCATTAGCATAACCAGTTAGCGTGACTTTGCCCTGACCGGCGCCGCGATAACGAGCTGTAAAATAAAGTGGCTTATTGGCCCAAACATCGCTCATAGTTCCTGGATAGACATCATAAAGTTCAATACCCTCAGCTTTCAATTTGACATCAGTAAGGGCAGGGCTCGCAATACGCGAATAGAACTTCTTGCCCACCTCTTCAGCTGAGCTATTGAGCAGTACAAAGTCGGCCTCGCCTCCTCCCAGTCTTGCAACATTATCAATCAAAGAACGATTGACACTATCACCTGTACCGAAGGTAAACCAACGAGAATCTTTTCTATCTTTTTGCACCATGCTCATGATCTCGACATCGTTCCCGACATAACCATCGGTCATAAAAGTGACTATGCGCAAACGCTTAAGATCATCGCCGGCTTTACTCTGCTGCTTCAAGACTCGCTCAACAGCGGGCCCCATCCAGGTGCCACCTGTAGCATTGAGACGGTTTATAAAGTTATGAGCTTGCAATTTTCCCGCCATACTGGCACCGATTGGGCGCTCGGCCAAAGTAGCAACCTCCTCATTGAAGGCCAGAATCTGGAAAGTATCATTAGGATTCATATGATTAACGATATAGTGCAATGTCTCTTTAGCCTTCTCGATGGGCCGACCACTCTGCGATCCGCTGCAGTCAATCAAGAAAATCATCTCTTTAGGCGCAGCATTGGTTGGTGTGACTTTTGCCGGTGGCAGAAGCATGAAAGTGGCATAACCATCTTTATCTTTGGCAGTATCATCTCGATAAGCAAGATAGCCACTCTTAAGCGCATTCGGATTTTCTAACTCGTAGGTCAAGACAAAATCTTTATTGGGATAGTTCTGCGACTTCTGCAGTGATACCACTGAATGATTGGCACTCTGCTTGTCGACCATGATTGGAAATAGCTTAGAGCTAATATTCTTGATAGGCATACCAGCATTAACGTCAACATTAATCGAGAGATTCTGCGAAGCTATAGCTGGCGCTGTGCGAGCTTGCGGATTAGCTCCTCCAATCGCTAAATTAGCACCCGACAGTACCTGCGAGAGAGCAGCAGAGGCGCTAACTGAAGAGGAGTCATCAACAGTGGATGTTGCATCAGCAACAGCACTTGAATCAGAATTAGTATCGACACTAGGGCTAGTGCCAGGGAAGAATCGCGGACCAATAGTAGTTGGCATGGCAAATGTATATTTACCATCCTCAAATTTGAGCAGCTCAACATAAGAAAGCTCGACGACAATAGACTTGCCTGGATCGATATTGGCTACGTGCTGCGTAAAAATATTGGTGCGCTCTTGATTAAGAAGAGCGGCAGTGTGTCCAGTATTTTTAGCATTATCGTAGATCTGTCTGGCTGCTTCTCGAGTCTTCATTTCTCCTTTAATTGTGCGGTTACCGATTTTAATAGTCATATCATCAACGGCACTATCAGCAGAGAGCGGGAAGCTGTACACAGCTTCAATGCGTTCTTTGTACGGGTTCGTGAAAACCTGAGTAACATTCACTCTCGCCACATAGCCGCTTAACTTTGCATCCATCGATGTATGACTCAAAGGACATTGGCCTATGGGTTTACCATCGGCACCAAGAGCAGCAAGGGGTGCAACGAAATCAGGATCAAGATGAGCCGCGCCATTGCCGCTACCCTTAGCTACTGCAAACACTGGGGCTGGCCCCATTACTGGTGCCACAGAATTAGCAAAGCTTGAGATAGTAGATACCGCACCAATGAGAGAGGCTGCTACTGTAATGGTCGCAATTGTGGCCTTCATCCCCTTAGTCAAGGGATGTCGAGCTAGTAAATTTGGCTTGGAGTTAACATTAGAATCAAGGCTAGCATTAGAATTGAGAGCACTCATCTGAGAGAGATTTATAGTCGAACTAACTTTTACCTTCGGATTGAATTTTGGTTTTCCAACTCTCTTATTCATGTTGTAGGTCGGCCCAACCAAAGGGCTGCGCTTTACTGGGGGCGCCTGTTCAGATTGAGCTTCTAGAGTTTGCACGGGGTCTTCTTTAGTAATTTGCATGACAATATCCTCAAGCGCTGCAGCACCGAAGCACCACATCGAATAGATAACGCCGACGCTGACGCGAAGGCGAAAAAGCCGATGAAGTACCACTGCGCTCAACACGCTAATAGTAGAAATAGTTGTAGAAATAGTTGTAGAAATAGTAGTAAGAGTACATTCAACACAGCCGACATGACTAGCATGTAGGCAGAGCTGAACCGGAAAGCACAGCAGAGCATGAAAGCTAGAAGAAGCAATCAAAACAGCTTATTACCACAAGCCAAAGCATCATAATAATGCCATTGGCGAATAGCATGGATTCAGAGCAAAGCACTAAATACCAAGCTGTAACGCTCGACGAGCAAACCGTATTTATTTTCGGACTAGTAAGTTGCGAACAATCAGAATAAGTTTCTGACTCGTCAAATGTAGTACCAAACTACAAACTTGTCAAGCCCCGGCCGTCGTGGTCCGATCTGCGATTGAGACCGGGCCAACGACAACGATAGGCTCAATTGAAGCTAGTTAGACTTGCTGCAACTTCCATGTTCCCACTTTGAACTGCCAGAGCATGAGTAGACCCAGCAGCACCGCTGGAATAGCCACAGCGTACCAGCAACCAATCGGCCCCATGCCAAAGGTTATGGTGAGCAACCAGGCCAGAGGTAGACGGATTAGAGCCAAGCATATAACAGATGCCCACATCGGCCACTTGGTATAGCCTGCACCGTTCATAGCACCCATGAGAATGAGCCAGATAGCCACAAATGGTTGAGCCAGCCCAACTACTTGAAGATACTGCACTGTATATTCAAGCACCAATGGATCGCTAGTCATGGCCGAAGCCAGCTGTCTAGCACCAAAGAAGAGCACCATGGCGATAATTGCATTGAGCCCAGCACCAACAAAGGCGACCTGCCACCCAGCTAATGCCGCTCTATCTGGCTGTTTAGCACCAAGGTTCTGACCAACGATAGTCGCTACAGCCATGCTCAAAGCATAGACGGGAAAACCACCAAGCATCTCTTCTAAACGCCAGCCAATTCCCCATGCAGCTTCAGTAGCAGTCGGATGCATGGTGTGCGCGAATATAACCAAGAGCACGCCGTTTCCGCCTACCCAAGCTAAATCTTGCACGCATGCTGGAATGCCAATCTTCATCAGTCGCTTAAACCAATCTATCGATGCCTCGCTAATCATCTTTCTCAAATCTAAGCACTCACCTAAATCTGAACGCTTCAAAAGAACAAGAGAAAGTGTCAGGCCAAGAATACTAGCGATGCCCCACGACATGCCGATTCCAGCCACACCTAAATGAAATGGCTTGATGCACAAAAGATAGTCTAATGCGATGACCTGAGCTGTAATTAGCACCATAACTATCATCGGCACTCTGGTATTACCACGCGCCCGAAAAATAGAATTGCTTACCCATAGAACCGTAAACGGCAGTTGAGCCAACAAATCAAATTTCAGATAGTCCCAACCGAGTTTCTCCACATCTGGTGCTGCACCAAGTAGGTGCAAAAGCGGCCGACACAAAATCAGCCCTAGACCCGCTGAGCAGATGCCAAAGATAACTGAAAACAATAGTGCTTGCCGAGCAGCCACAACTGTCTTTTCTTTGTCACCTTCACCCCAGAAGCGGCTAACCAGCGCGTTCGTACCTGAAGATAGAGCCACTGCTAGCAGTATCATGAAAATTGAAATTTGCCCACTGACACCGACAGCAGCCTGAGCTTGAGAGCCGAGTTTACCGGCCACCCAGATATCAGCAAAACTGGCGAATGCAATCGTCACCATATTTAAAAATAATGGCCACGACAAGGTCCAGATTGCCAGCCAAAGCGAGCCCCTAGTGATAGCTTCACCGCCAGGGTTTGGCAATTTTTCAACTACAGTGTTCTCGTCCAAACCAACATCTACATCGACTTCCATGTCGAATTCACTTATATGTGCGTTCATATGTTCCTCTTTGGCGAAGCGCCAAGCTGTTCTTTATCCAAGACAAAACTCTTTCCTTAAAAGCAAAAATCAATTTGCTCAGAAACGAAAATAGCGCCATCTCTTGCGAAAATGGGCACAAAAAAACCAACAGCGTGCGCCGAGCCCGTAGGGCAAGTTGTCGCAGACCATTGGTAGTCAGTTAATGTCTCATGACTCTACATTACCTTCTTTTTTGAAAAAGGCAATAGTTTGTTAAGGCCCCCTCGAATTTGCATCTATCCCAAGACTGATCTTTTCGCAAAAATAGATCGCTATTGCGGATGATGGTGCGGCAGCAGCGAAGGACTAGAATGAAGATGCAAGGAAAAGGAGAATACCAGAATAAATGAAAACAAAATTGGTTAAAGAAACCAATAAAAGCTTCTCAAACGGCCATTCCTAAGCATAACCTTCTTAAGGGTTGATTTTCAGAGGAACTGGCCGTTTCTGTATTCTAAGACTTTGCGGCAATTTCCATTTAATAAATTCAGTGACTAACCGGGTATAGAAGGTGCAATTACTCGCAGAAGGAAGTTGATGCACTCAGTCGACCACTTACCCCTCTGGGTATTTTTCTCCCTAGTTCTATTATTCTCGCTTTTCTGGGCCGAATGCGGCTACAGAGTCGGCTCCCATCGCAGCAAGTTAGACCTTAAGAAGCCAGAGGCACCGCTCGGCACAGTCGTGGCAGCTATTCTTGGCCTACTGACCTTCATGCTGGGCTTCACCTTTAATGTTGCCATTAATCGCTATGACGATAGAAGAGAAGCTGTTCTAAATGAAGCCAATGCCATCGGCACCACTTATTTACGTACTGATTTCATGGACAATCAAGCAAGAGATACTGCCAGAAAACTTCTGCGCGAGTACGTACAACTGCGTGTAGATGGAATTCTACCCACACCGGAGTTTCAAAAGGTCATTGCCCGCTCACAGGAAATACAAAATGAGCTCTGGACCGGCGCGACAAAACTGGCAAAAGAGCATCCAACACCAATATCGGGGCTTTATGTCAGCACTTTGAACGAAGTTATCGACATGCACTCTAAACGCATCACCCTGGGGCTGCACTTTCGCGTTCCGCTATCAGTTTGGCTAGTCTTGTTTGCGGTGTCAGCCTTGGCCATGCTCAGCGTGGGCTTCTACTTCGGCATGACAGAAAACAGAAGCTGGGCCCAAACGGTTGTCTTAATTGTCACCTTTGCTCTGGTTATGATGCTAGTGACAGATCTAGATAGGCCCCATGAAGGTCTAATCAAAGCAAGCCAACAGCCAATGATTGACTTACACAAGCAACTGGGCCCGCCATAGACATTCTGCCGACTTGCATATATCCCAAGATTGATTCTTCGGCAATTTAGATCAACACTGAGGACGGTGATGGTCTGGGCCAACGGCCGATCCCAAGCATAACTTTCTTAAGGGTTGACTTTCAGGAGATCTGGCCGTTTCTGTCATCCAAATCTCACTCTCTTAGGGTAATGCCTAAGTTGAGAGTAGGCGACCTCTAATTTCAACGCTTAATAATCTGTAGGACAATAGCGGTCAGCTGCTCTAAGCTGGCTGCCGGAGTGATACGGTGAAGTAAGCGAGGTGAAATTCATCAGTTTTGCTAAATCTAACTCCCACAACAGCGCTCACTGTCGCTAAAAACGCCGAAGCGGTCAACCAGCCAGGACTGACGGCCCTGAGTTTGCAAATTTTAGAGCGCACAATGGCTTGGTCAGACCAAGCACGAGCACACAAATACGAAACAGATTTCAAACTCATAGAACAGGAGCGTCGTCGAGTGGCCAAAGAACTTCATGACGAAGTTCTGCCGCATTTGAGCAGACTAGTGCGTACCTTACAATCAAAAGAAAAAGGCCTAGAAAAGGACACAGAAACAAAACATATAGTGTCTGCCCTGCATGACCTCAACGAAACTCTGCGTGACCTACTAGCTGAATTACATCCAGTAGACCTCGAAGAGCTTGGCCTTAGTTCTGCGGTACAAAATTTGTGCCAGCGATACTCTCGATACTATAGAACTACAATTAATTGCAGGGAAGAGAACGAGACGTGCAGCCTCTCTAGCCTGCAACAATTGGCACTCTATCGCGCTCTGCAATTAGTCTTGAAATACTTCGCCGAGGATGATCGGGGCAAAAGCAACCTGCTGGTGCGCTATCAGGGCACGAACGGCACAATTCGACTTGGTCTAGGAGTCGAGAGCAAAGACTATTCGGTAGCAAAGAGATTACTGCACTCGATGCCGGAGCCGGAGCTTGACGCCTTCTTTACCTGGTGCAGCCTGGCTGGAGCTGAACTACAATTTACAACTTGGAGCAAGCAAGAAGCAAGTCGCTTCCTCGTTCTCTCTGCTCACAAGTTCAAATCAGCTACTCCCAATGCAACTATCGAGCACATAGAGCGGAGTAGTCAAATTGACAATCTCAGCCGCATCAGACTGCAAGAACTCGAACAAATTATGGCAACAGCACAGAGCGAATGGATTGATCTCTTAGAGAAAAATTCAAATTTCTGGGAGCCTATGACAATTGCCCTTGAGCGCAAAAGACTCTTATCTGAAATCGAACGAGCAGTATCGCCGGGCTTTAGAAAAGTAGAGTTGCTAACTGAGAACTTATCTAACAGCACCCGCAGCAAAGCAGCGAAAGCCAGTCTAGACACTGCCATGCAATTGGTTGATGCAGTCGTAAGCGAAACCTATCCGCGACAGTTGGACAATCTCAACCTTATCTCCATGATCAAGCTACTAATCAACAAATTTCACAGATCGACTCTAATAAAACCAAACTTGATAGCGGGGAAGAGTACAGCCAATATCAAGCTTGATACCAATATGAAATTGGTTGTGCACCGCATTGTTCAAGAAGCACTCAATAACATAGAAAAGCATGCGGAAGCAAAAAATATTACAGTACTGCTGGAACCAGAAAGAGAGCACTTAGTCATCTGCATAGAAGATGATGGAGTGGGCTTCAACGAAGAGAAGAACCACACGCATCGCGGCTTAAAGAATATCAAAGAGCGGGCCAAAGCAATGGCGGGCACTGCCACCTGGCAGAAGTCTATCTCATATCAAAGCGGAACGCTCTTAACCATCAAGCTGCCAAATCTATAAGTGTTTTGCCACCAATCGAATCGAATTAGGGTGATCACTATGCACTGATTGAGCATCCCGTGATTACGGCCGGCTGCAATGTTTGGAAAGATACCAATAGCAGAGGCCGTTTACAGATGGGTATGACTATGTCAATTATCAACTTACAGACTAAAGAAATAAATATCAAGATTGTCTACTATGGTACTGGCCTTGGCGGCAAAACAACTAATCTCAAATATATCTATAGCCAGGTCTCGCCTATTACCAGAGGCGATCTAATCAGCCTAGCGACAGAAACAGAACGCACCCTGTTTTTTGACTTCATGCCCCTAAACTTGGGCAAAGTACGTGATTTCTCCGTAAGACTTTCACTATATACGGTGCCAGGCCAGGTCGAATATAACGCTAGTAGAAAGCTAATTCTCAATGGAGCCGATGGCATAATTTTTGTGGCCGACTCAGACGTTATGAAAGAGCAGGAGAACATTGAATCGCAGGAAAACATGCTAGAAAATCTCGCCGCTTACGGCTTGACCATAGACAAAATGCCATTGGTGCTGCAATACAACAAAAGAGATTTATCGACGGCAATGGCAATTGAGCGAATGGAAAAGAAATGTAATGTCTTTGACGTACCAAGCTTCGAAGCCGTGGCTTCTCAAGGTAGTGGCGTATTCTCCACCCTAAAAGCGGTCTGCCGCCAAGTCTTGAACCGACTACAATAATGACAGTAAGATAAATAACACAACGGGCTGAAAGGTCGAAAACAGGTGCTAGAAATGACCATTGTCATTGCCGATGACCAGGAACGCGAAAGGCTTTGGCTAAAAGAATTACTGAAGACAAGCCTCGGCCCAGACACCAATGTTCTTGAGGCCAGCAATGGTCAAGAAGCCATCGACTTAGTCAATCAAAAAAATCCAGGCTTGGTATTTCTCGACATAGAAATGCCAGTAATGTCAGGCATCAAAGCAGCCGAGAGCATACTGAACAGTCACCCAAAGACCCCAGTGATTATGCTCTCAAATCACTCTGACGAAGTCTTTGTGCGCAAGCTATGGAAACTCGCACCATCAGATGGAGCCTTTGGTTATGTGCTTAAAGACTCGACAGACCAGCAAGTGATAGATGCGGCAAACGCAGTTCTAGGAGGAGACTGCTGGATACATCCTCGCATCCAGCGCATTATACGCCGCAGCGAAAGCAGTGCCACGGCCCTTACCGAATCAGAATTTGAGGTGCTGGGCGGCATCGCCATGGGTTTCACTGACAAAGCGATCGGACGAAGGCTTTACATCACAGACAAGGCTGTACAAGCGAGGCTGAAGTGTTTATACGGCAAACTTGGTATCGCCCTAAAAGGTGCCACCGAAGAAGATGAATATAACCACCGCTGCCGCGCGCTAAACATAGCCTTTCGCCGGGGCTTAATTAACCGCAGCGAGTTAGAGCAATGGGAAGAATCGATAAATTAGTACAAATCGCACGAGCTTTTAGAATGAATAGCTCCCGTCCAAACACGTTCTGCATTTGTTGAAGAATCGCCCTTGATCTCAAGCTTGGCAGAAATGCTTGCCCTTGGATTCTCCCGACAAAAATCAACTACCTTATTCCAAGACCAGGTACGGTCTTCGAGATTTATCTCTCGCACAGAAATCTCACCAGGCAGCAGCTTTAGTGGCATCGGGAAGTTACGCTTCCAGTTCACTTCGTCACGATTTACAGATAGTATTTTCTCACCAGCTTTAACTTCAAAAGAAATATTGGACCAGCCCCAAGAGCAATCTTCAGCCCAAATATTCAAGGCAGCCTTTGTCTTATTCTGAATTACGACAAAACACTTCTTCTCTCTTAGACCTATCTTTGTAGGCTGCACAGCACCGCACAAGGTGATGGTAGGCGAATCGACTGCTGTTGAAGTATTTCGAGCCGCTGGAGAGGCAAGGGCCGGACTACTTGCAGCGGCCCAAACTAGTGCAGATATTGCAACGATAAAGTTAATGCGCATATGTTCACCGAGGAATCAACGCTCTAGACCAGTTCGCCGTATCTATTCCCGATTTCTTCTGTTTAGAAACTAAGGCTATAATGAGTCAATGATTCACCGAAAGCCAGCAAAATCAGTGCGACTAATTGTGGCTTCATTAGCTATTAGCTGCACGCTGCCAATTGCAAGCGCTAAACCGGCTGCGACAAAAAATACTTTAGCAGCAAAGACCAGCCCATCTAAAATTTCGCAAAGACGAGAAGCAGCTCGAAGTCAAACCGATATCAAGCCAAAAGCAATTCGGCTCAAGAAACCGCCCATATTCGTAAGGGCAGTAAGCAATCTCGGCTATATTGTCAGCTTCGACCTGCCCTATAGCCAGCAACGCGGTCAGCCCTATCTACTCAGCATTGGCGGAGTTAATCTACGAGACAAAGCGCCGCAAGAAGTAAAGCGGCTTTTGCAAGGCCCACCGGGTTCGACTCTTCGGATCGCTGTACTGCACGAAGACGGCAAAACCGAAGACATCGACCTGATAATTCCAACCCATCAAAAAACCAATGGCATGTTTTCGCCGGAAGAATTTTACGGTGCAATAGAACGTTTTAACACAGAAGAAATTCACCCTCATATCTTAGAACAAGACAAAACCAACAATGATCTGCTGGCCAAAAGCTATTGCAATGACTCGACAAAAAGATGTAGTGAAACACAGGAGAGCGAAACCAACACTCTCAGTACAATTTTTCAAGCACTCGCTGCTTCCCAAGCAATAGGAGATTATGCAGCAGCTGATTGCTATCTTCAACAGGCTCTAACTGCATTAACAGAAAATAGCGGTAAATTAAGAACCTTACAGTTCAACTTAGCCAATACCATCAAAAACTTGGTGGCCCTAGGAAAGCTAAAAGAAGCAACTCTAATCTGCCAAAAGTTAGCATCACCAGAGTACCAAGCAGCAGCAGAGCATATTAACCTCTGCAAAATTCTTGAGTGCCTAGCAATGATAGACACGGAAGAATCACGAGCGACTCAATCAAAACTTATTGAAAAAATCTATCGAAAATACGCAGACCAACAATTTCCAAGTGACGAAAATCTCCTTTGGTTCGGCCAGCTCATAGAAGGTCGAGACAAAACACCTGTGAGAGCCCTTGCAATTTATTCGGCTCAAGCAAAACGTCGACCCGATTACCGAGGCCCTGACCTGTCTTTCATATCTTTCCAAAAGCTGGCAGAGGGCCTCTACCTAAAAGCCCAAGTAGAATCGAAAATAGGCAATTTTCTCCAAGCAAGAGAAGCTCTAGACATCTTAGATTCCCATAAAAAATCCAATCTACCAGCTGACCAACTGGCTTTACTTGAACAACTTCCGCTCTACTTTCCCAAACCTTCCGATATAGCAACAGCAGAAGCGGCTATTAAGCAGTCAAAAACAATACCACCACTTCCCCCTCTCACCTGCCAACCGTGGTACGAATCGTGCCCCAAGGGCAAAGCTGACGAAAATTATGCTGAGATTTCATTGCAATTCCCTACCGCCAAAGCCTGCTTTGAAGCCATCAAAAATGGTGACAAAAAAAGTGCTATCAACTTGGCGCAGCAGCTCCTAAAAGCATACAAGAATGAGGCAAGCGACGAAGACAAGCCCAGCCGGCAAAATCTTTTTTGCACCAATATGCGTATCGCCAGAGCATTGGCCGACAAAGGATGGACAAGCGACTCTGAACACGTTCTAAAAGAACTCGCCAACATAATACAAGACAAGAACTTAGACCCCGGCTTGTTAAAAACAACAGCTTCAATGATCGAAGCTGAGCATCTAGTCAATTTGATATGCAGTCAGCACATCGACAAAAGAATCTCAAATAAAGCATGGCAATCTTTTGAGGACAATTATTTAGAAATCAAAACCGTTGGCAAGAGTGCTGAAACGAAGAGAATCAGCTTCAAGTTCGAAAAATGCAAGCGACTGCGCCTATTGGCCATGAACTATTCTTTTGCAGATGAATACAAACGCGCCAAACTATTCTTCGATCGTGCCTTAGAGATCGAACCCGCCATAATTACTGACGAAGAAGCATTGCGATACATAGATAAGCAGCTCGACGAACGTTTCTTGCTGCGTATCAATCTAGCGATGCTTTTTGCAAAAGAAGGTGACTATGGCAACGCTGACAAATATATAAAACTAGCCCAAGAACAGCAACCAGAAGCAAATCAGACCATCATTGGATCATTGATAAAAACTGCTGAAATTTTCAATCAAACCGGTCAAACGGACAGGTCAATTGACCTCCTAAGAAAAATTCTTGCCAGCAAATTGGTCGATCAGTATTGCTCGGTCGATCAATTGAAAATGAAACTGGCGGCCCTTTTATTCAAAAAAGGTGTCAACTCTGAAGCCAGCAAACTCATAGGACTAAGTAATTCAACACTTAGCTCAGCCCTGCTCGCATCAAATTATGGGAGAGCAGCTGAGATAGCGGAAAAAGCAGGAAACTATAGAGAAGCAGCCAAATACTACCGTCTAGCAGGGCAAAGCTTTAGCACTGAGGATACAAAAGCAGCGGCACTGTTTTTTTTACAAAAAGCAATAGCATGCGCAGAACAATCAAAAGACCTAGACAACGACACCCTAGCAACTTACTACCTTGGCTTGGCAGACAGAAGCGGCTACCAAGACAGCAGCAGCTTTAGCTTAAGAGAAAAAGCACTGACGCTGATGAGTGATAGCAATCCGAAAAAACCAGAAGTAATTAGATATACGACCTATCTGCGCCGAGAGGCTCGCCGGGAAGCACTTTCACCGGCGAGAAAGAAAGAAATGCTTAGCAGCGAAAGCGGTGACGACAGGCTCCGCATCGTATACCTACTGAAACCAACAGCTGATGAACTAGAAAGTGACCTTCAAGCCGCCAACCTCGCAGAAAAGAACAGACTGCCCGATCGTGGTGACTACTGGATGGCGCTAGCAATGGCTGAGGCACAAGCCGAAAAACCTGAAGATGCGCTCGTACACGCAAGACGCTCCATTGAAGCCTATACAAAGAATGACCCCAGAGCAACTGGTCGCGAACAGATAATTGGCAATAGTGGTATCAGTACATTTCTAGCTGTAAATTGCGCCAGAGACCAGGGTGCGACAATATTTAAAGAAGCAATAAAGCGTGTACAAGATGTACAAGGTCCATCAAGTATTGCCGCTCAAGTACAGATGGCTCATTACTTCGACTTTTGTGTCAATGAGCAATTTAGAAAAGAAGCAGTAGAGATACTCGATGAGCTACTCGCCACAGACCTAAATCAGGGCCGCTTCGTAGCGCCAGATCCCAAGTCCAGCATCTGCAGCTGGGGAGGGCCGACTCCTATTGAATCGAGCTTCGAAGCAATTAGCATTATCAATGCAACGCTCTTAGATTGCTTTAAAAGGAGAGATACAGACCTCGGCATAATAGCAGCAAAAAGACTTTTGGCTGCTGAACGCAAACAATTCCCTGCTGGTGACTTCCGCACTGCCTCAGGTACCGCTCTTCTAGCAAGAGGACTAACTCAATGGGTCGACCTGGCCAAAGCAGAAACTCTTTTTCGTGAAGCCAAACCTATCCTTGAAAAGCATGGTAGTTGGGATAACGAAACAGATACTATATTCCGCAAGTTGCTCAAAGAAGTAGGCAAGCAAGATGAAGTGGATAAAATGGATGAGGTCGCTCTCAAAGAGAGGACCGAAGCAATAAAGAGGGACGAGGCTCGGAACAGATGAGATTCGCCTCTACACTCGCCTCGCTCGTTTTATCCAGCGCCGTCGCTTGCCTGCTATCTGCGGGCTATGCCAATCCAGCGCTATGCACGCCAGCAACTCTTGACCCTGCTGCTGCCATGAAAGAAATAGACCAAGGCCGCAGCCTTGGCCGAGCAAATAAATGGCAAGAAGCAAGCAAGTATTTTCTAAAGGCCATAGCTCACAATCCACGCCTTCCTGAAGGGCACCATGAACAAGGCATTGCTTTGATGGAGCTTGGTCATTATCAGGAAGCCTTGAGTGAATGCGAGCAGGCTCTGCGCCTCGACGCCAAATACATTGTGCCTTATTTGACCCTGGGCGATACTTACATGAAATTACATCAGTACAATAAGGCGGTAGATAACTACTCCACTTACATCTCTGGATTTCCCAATCTCCCTGCAACATATCAATCGCGAGCCAAGGCCTACGAAGCCATGGGCAAAGTCGACCTGGCAAGAATAGATCACAATCGCGCCAAACTAGCAGAGAGACAACTTGATCAAACAGCCGATAGACTGTTCACCGAATATGGTATCGCTAAAGAGAAGCAACCAGCCCTGAGGGCAAAGTTCAAAAGCGATCCTTTCAACAAGCAACTGACAATGCAGCAAATTCACATAGAAGGACTTAGCATTGTCTTGAAGAAAAATCCGCTTTCAAGAAAAGACTATCTTCGCCGGGCCCGACTATACAGAGATACATCGCAAGCGGAGAAATCAATTGCTGACTTTTCCAAGATAATTGAAATTCCCCCCAGCAAAGGCGGTCATATAGACTGGAACTTAGATCAAACTCTCTTTGATCGCGCCAACCTCTATTTTTCTATTCGTGATTATGCCAACGCCATGGCGGACTACTCAAAGATAATTGAACTAGACGATGATTCTGAAGATGCCTACCAAAAGAGAGGCGATTGTCAGTTTGCCCTTGGTCAGTATCAAAAAGCCCTAGACGACTATAACCTGGCCATAAAGCACGAAATTGATCCCACAGCAGAATCTTATAGAGCCAGAGCTAACGCCTACGATAAATTAGGCAAACCAGAATTGGCGGCCAAAGATCGCAAGTTGGCTCTAAAGGCAGAGAAAGAGCGCTAAAGGTCCGCTCGGTATAGATTTCGATCAAGCCCGGGACTCTAACAAGAAAGCCTAACAAGATAGTCCAACAAGAAAGCAACAGTTGACCGCCAAGAGCGCCCTTGTTATGCTAACCGCGCTTAACTCTTGGCGAGGCACTCCAGTGCGTTCTATCATCTACGGCAGCATAGCTGCAGCTCTTTCTTTGATGTCTGCGGTGGCCATCGCTTCGGCGGCCCCTAGTCAACCCGAAAGCAAAGGTAAGGCCGTGTCATCGGAAGTTTCAGAGAATTTTGCCCTTAAATTGTTCAGACTTGCAGCAAAAAAAAGCGATAGCAATATTGTCATATCTCCATACAGCGTCAGCACAGCCCTGTCGATGACCTACAACGGTGCACGCGGTAGAACCAAAGCTGAGATGCAGCGAGTGCTTAGCTACGATGGCCTGAGCGATGCTGCTATCAACAAGCAAAATGCCGACCTAAGCAAAAGCCTGATGCAAGTAAATCCGCAAAGCGAATTAGCCATTGCCAATGCCCTCTTTGCTAAACAAAACGCAGTCTTCAACCCTAACTTTGTCAATACCAACAAAAAATTCTATGGCGCTCAACTTGAAGCCCTAGATTTTACCAATCCTTCGGCTCTCATCAAAATAAATAACTGGGTCAAAGAAAACACAAAAGGCAAGATACCGACAATTCTCGATAAGGCACCCAAAGATGTCATTTTATATTTAGTCAATGCCATTTACTTCAAAGGCACTTGGCTCAATGAATTCAATAAGAGTGAGACACATTCAGCCGATTTCAATTTGCAAAATGGCTCAAAAAAGTCAGTACAGATGATGAATCGCTCTGCAAAAATGTTGTACTTGCAAGGCGAAAATTTTCAAGCCGTGATGCTTCCATATAAAGACAATCGTCTGCAAATGTGCATCTTCCTTCCTTCCCCACAGTCAAATGTTGGCGCTCTGATTGCCAGGTTCAATGACCAGAACTGGCAAGAGTGGATAAACAACTTTAGCGAGACCAAAGGAAAACTAGCTCTACCGCGCTTTAGAATAGAGTATAAAACTGAACTGGGCAAAGTACTATCCGAAGCTGGCATGCCCTGTGCATTTAGTGATGACTGCGCCGATTTCAAAAATATGATTGATCAAGATGTATTTATTTCACGAGTACTTCACAAGACCTTTTTGGAAGTTAACGAAAGAGGCACCGAGGCAGCAGCGGCAACGGCAGTTGAAGTTATGCCTCGGGGGCTATTTGTGCACCCAACGACACCATTCAATATGATTTGCGATCGGCCCTTTGTCATTGCCATTCGCGATCAACAGACCGACACCATTTTGTTTTTGGGAGTAATTGTTGATCCTTTGGCTGCCAACTAAAATGCGTCGCCAATTTGGTTGCTGACGACCATAGAATCGCGCCGATTGACCTTGCTTGCAGCCATTGCTATGCTAATGCCCGCTCTACCCTTCGCGAGGCTACACATTGCGCTCTATCTTGTATGGCAGCACAGCTGCAGCACTTTCATTGATGTCTATGTTCGTCGTGGCTTGCGCGTCAAGCGATCATTCAGAAAGTAATGAAGAACCAATGAATATCAAAGTATCCGAAAAATTTGCCACTAACTTCTTCAAGCTGGCAGCAAAGAAGCCTGATAGCAACATCGTTGTATCACCATACAGTGTCAGCACGGCTCTTTCGATGGCATACAACGGGGCTGGCAGCAAAACCAAGACTGAAATGCAAAACGTATTAGACTACACGGGCCTCAGCGATGAAGCTGTCAATCAGCAAAATTTAAGTCTTTACAAGAGCCTGATGCAGGTTAACCCAAGCAGCGAATTAACAGTTGCCAATGCCATGTTCGCCAATAAAAACTTTGAGTTTGTCAAAGCTTTCATGGACAGCAATCAAAAGTACTATGGCGCAAAACTTGAAACACTAGATTTTGCAGACCTATCTACAGTCAATAAAATCAACAACTGGGTGAAAGACAATACCAAGAGCAAAATTCCGAGCATACTCGATAAAGTAGCGCCAGATGCCATTCTATATCTAGTCAATGCTGTCTATTTCAAAGGCGTATGGCTAGATGAGTTTAAAAAAGATGAAACCCAACCAGTCGACTTCAAGCTCAGCAATGGCAGTAAAAAAACTGTTGAGATGATGAACCGCTCAGCAAAAATGTCATATTTTGCCGGTAACAATTTCCAGGCAGTTATGCTTCCTTACAAAGATAAGCGGCTGCAGATGTGCATCTTCCTCCCTGACAAGAAGTCAAACATAACGGCTTTTATCAACAGCCTTACTAGCGAGAGCTGGAGCGAATGGAGAGAGCAATTCAGAAAAGAAGAAGGTCACCTTGGTTTACCTCGTTTCAAAGTTGAATACAAAACCGAGCTGAGCGAAGTACTCAAAGCTGCTGGTATGCCATGCGCTTTCGAAGACAACTGTGCTGACTTTAAGAAGATGATCGAACAGAACGCTATGATTTCTCGTGTTCTGCACAAGACTTATCTAGAGGTAAACGAGAAAGGCACCGAGGCTGCCGCGGCCACAGCCATAGAAATGAGCGTGACAAGCGCGCCGATGAACCCGAAACCGCCGTTCGAAATGATTTGCGATCGCCCGTTTGTTGTTGCCATTCGCGATGAAAAAACCAATGCCATTCTATTTGTTGGCGCCATAGTTGACCCACCAGCCGCTGACTAGAATGCAAAAGGAAATTCTATGAAATTTGTTCGCCTTTTCACTATCGGAGCAGCACTAACAACTTTGAGCTCTGCGGCAATCCCGCTTGGCACCCGAGCCCAACCTCAAACTATGCCTTCAGAGAGTGCCACTTCCCCAGAGGCAGGGGTAGCCGCAACCAGCACTGGCATTGCCTATCCAGAGAAAGCCTCAAAAGGGAGACAAGCCGAGATAAAAGACGAGCTACCTCCAGCTAAACCTTCGCAGGCAGAAAAAGAACGCTTAGCTCAACTGAAATTTGCAGTCGATCCAAGAGTACAAATACAGAAGTATCTAAGCACACTCAAGTTTGCCAAAGGGCGTCCCATCCTTAGCCGCGGTACCGTCAGCTATATCGAGAGTGATGCACTAAATAGTTTGTTTCCCACTTCCGTATTCTACGTTCTTAGATTTCCGCAATGGCCACTGGCAATTGAACCGCCGCAACCATTAGGAAACAACAATATCTTCGTGATTAGCAAAGAGTCTAAAGCTCTCAATTTAGTCACCGACAGCAACAAAGAATTATGCAAGCAGTTCTTAATAGCTAAACTTCCCCACACAGCGTCAGATGAAAAAGCGATACAGGCAGTAAAAGCCGCTCTTGTTCTTTTTAAAGAGCTTTCTCAAGATGGCATGTTCACGTTCGAAAGCGAAGCAAAATCTCTTTATGCCAATAAGTCAGCAGGCTCAATTCGTGCCGGCGGCAAGCTAGGCGTCATTCCCCAGGGTGGCAACTTTGGCACACTCGGTGTCAGTATGACCTTTGATACTCAAGGAGCCTTGTCGAGTGTCATAGTTGAGGAAAATCTGCAACAAGGCATGCGTCCCATCTGTCAATCAACGAAATTACTAGATCCAGATCCAATCGTAAGAAAGATGGCAGAGCAAGACATTTTGATAATGGGCAGCTCAGCCAAAGAATACTTAGATTGGCAACGGACCCAAGTCACCCCGGAACTGCGCCAAGCCATAGACAAAGTTTGGCAAAAGATTGTCAAAGAAGGACGATAGCAACCCACATAGCTCGTTAAGCAACTCGGTCTGATAAATCGAATTCCTTTACCCGGCGCAATTCAGCTTTTGCTGTGCTGGCGGAAGTTAGCAGCACATTAGCTCTGAGCAGGACCCTGCAACCATAGTATCTTGAGCCATAGGGAAACCATTGCAAAATTCCAGCAAAAACTGCATTGAATAAATTCAACTGCATCGTTTATGGAAAACACAAGGAGCGAACTATGACACTTTGTCCCATTGCATTGATGGTGCACTGCACCGGTTGCCCATTAGTAAAATTCTGCCCAGCCAAAACGATTCTTGGCGACTTTGGCAAAACCGAGGCCGAGCAGCAAGAGAAAAAGAGTGACTCAGATTCCAGTGGTAGCTCCGCTGATAATACTGATACCTAACAGCCATCCTGACTAATTTTACTTAGCTGAGCCTTTAACCGGAAGGGTCAAGAGAAAATCAGTAATTAGTTTTACTTCTTTTTCCGGTATCTCTGTTGGTGGCATGGCAAACTTTGTCGGAGCATAATTGCCCTTGCGTGCGGCAGCATAAATTGCACCGCTGGCGATACGACTCTCAATAAAGGTGCGACTGTAGCGCGCACCTACGCCTTCTAGATTGGGGCCAGTACGGCCACCAGAAGAGCCAATGGTGTGACAAGCGGCACAGCCGTGGGTGAGATAAAGTTCTTTGCCTTGCTCAGTAGAAGCGTCTGACTGACGAGGTTTAAAGTGAAAGCCTGGTGGAATCTCGTCAGAAGGAGCGGCCTCGTGGCCCTTTAAATCCCACTTTACAGTGCATTCTGGCAAGTTTGAGAGATAAATAGCAATAGAACGGGCTTCACTATGCGGCAGCCGAACGTGAGTCATCAACTCAGCGACAGTAAAATGATTCGGAAGTTTTGTTTTACCTTTACCGCTGCTCAAGCGCCGAAAAATCTGATCGACCGTGCGATGGTCACCAATTCCGTCAAGAGGTGGCCCAATTAAACCACCGTCACCCTCGATTATGTGGCAACTCTTACAGTTCATACTAGCTGTCAATTTTCGCCCTGAGGTTCTAATTGCATGACTCTCAGGGGGCTTCGCTTCACCAGCCAGAGCTGTTATAGAAATGAGAGTAGTTAGCACTAATGACAAGCAGCCGAAAGTTGGCAGCGAGAACCATTGCTTCCGCTCTTGCCTGTGTAGCTGACAGAACTGCTTATAAAACGCGGTCACTTGACATACCCTCTTAGTATCAGCAGTCGCTACTACAGTAGCCTAACACAGCGACACATGTCATCAATCGCAAGGTTGATAGAAAAACTGGGTCGGCTTATACATGACCATCATAAAATTGCCCTAGCTTGTCCCTAACTTTCCACGGCAGACTGTAATTAGAGTTGAAACAGCAGAAGTATGGATTGAGAAAATGGAACCATTTAAGCAAACAAGTTTGTCGAAACCACTAGAACGGGCAAAGCAATTGGCACTTGAGCACAAGATCGCAGATGCATCGTTGCTTTTTAGCATACCTGGTCATCACACCAGCTCCAATAAAGCCCTGGTTTGCTCAGACGATACAACAATCGCTGGTGACTTGTTCCTTTCTACAAGAGATGGGCCCTTATCAAAAGAAAAAATTGCCATGCTCTTTTGTTTCGGCGACCTCACTATAGATGGAGAACTGCTCATTGACGACTATGAGTACTGGCCTCTGCTATTTGTGCAAGGTAACCTCACCTGCACCAACATACTTAAAGGCGGCATGCCGCTCATTGTGCTGGGAAATATCGAGACGACTTACTTTATAGGTGAATATAACGACGGGCCGATGCGCGTGGGAGGAAAGCTAGAGTGCCTGGGATACATTCCCCGAGTAAAAGAACAGGGCGGTATTGCTGGTCACGTTATCGCCGGTGGATACAACTGCCGTTCATTCAATGCCGCCAAAGAGCATGGGAGAAAGGAACTATCTCGAATATTTCAAACCGATGCCCTAGAAAAAGGCTGGTTGGATAGCGCAAAAGTTAGAGCGCTGGGCTGTGCTGGTAAAACGATTTGGCTAAGCCCTGAGCAGAGTGCCAATCAGCAAGCGACACCAGAAGTGGTGCGTCCACAAAGGATTGAACTAAGTGGCAGCGGAATAGATGCCACAGCCCTGGGCAATCTAGTAGCTGTAACGGAGATCAGCGCAGCGATAGACAAGTTGATAAAAGATAAAATTGAGTTCAATCGAGATAAGAATTCATATCCGCAATCTTTTGCTGAAGCAATAAGTTTTCAACTTGAGGCCTATAACAATGGGAAGGTACTGATTTTGCCGAACAACTGCGTCTTGCCTGGACTACTCATACTAGATTGGCAAGAGCAATGGGTGGAGCGAAACGAAATAGTAGCTGTCTGCTGCATGGGCGACCTGACAGTAGAGGGCGATATTATCAATCGAACTTTAGAGGGCGGCCCATTACTCTTTGTTGGTGGCAACCTCGCAACCAACAATTTGATCAAAGCGGGTGCACCGATAGTAGTGCTGGAGGAACTGCGTGCCAATGGTCTGGTGGTCGGCGAATATAACGACGGGACTATGCGCATAGGCGGAGATCTTACAGCTCAGGCCTATCTATTACTAGACCATGATGGATTTGTTCGCGGCAACATAAACGCTAGTACCTATAGCGACGATGAGAATGAATGGAGAGAAGTACTGTGCGATTCTGTCTTTCAATCAGAAGATGAAGACTATCCCGATGTCGATCTAATTTATGCAGCACAAAAAGCTGGCATGAAAATATTTGTCTAGAGGCTACCAGCTCGAACTAAACACCAGCCTCTTTCTTCATTATGTAGTCTACCCCTGTGTAGCCACCATCAACCACCATGGTAGTGCCGGTGATGAAGCTAGCCTTAGGCGAAATCAAAAAACTTACCAGTTGAGCAATTTCTGCAGGCGTACCGTTGCGCCCCAAAGAGGCCAACTGGGCAGCTTCAAAAGAAGCATCGGTGTTCATACCCGTGCCATTAATCCAGCCCGGAGCAATACCTACAACTCTTATCGCTCTTGGACCTAGCAAATTGGCTAGACTCTTTGTCAAACTGATCAAGCCAGCTTTGCTAGCCGCATAGGCAATACTATTGAAAGAGCCAGTAAAGCCGTCAGTGCTAGAAATATTGACGATGGTGCCACCATCATTCAAATTCTCTTTGAGCTTAAGTGCCAGCAATAGAGGAGTATTCAAATTAACTTCGAATGTGGCATCCCAGGCAGCAAAATCAAACTCATTGAAATTTTCAGCTTGATACATGCCAGCATTGTTGATAATTGCATCAAACTTTATGCCGTGAAGCCTATCGATTAAGCTAAGCGTATTCTGGCGGCAAGTGAAATCGACCTGAAAGATTTCGAGATTGCCCAAACTATTCCGCAGCTCTCTAGCTTCGGCTTCGCCTGTATTGAAAGTGCCATAAAGCTTAAAACCATCCGCGGCTAATTGCTCCGCTATTGCCTTACCAATTCCGCGCGAAATACCGGTAACAAGTGCAACTTTAGTATCTAAATTCATCACTGCCAGTTGTACCCAACTCGCCGTCTGCCTCTTGCACCAGGGCCAATCATGGGCTTATTACCCCTGTTGAACATACGGGGTTGATTAGGGGCAAAAGGCAAGATTGTGTCAGGAAACATCTCAGAGCGAACCTTAGCTAGCCAATCAACATCGTTAGCTGAGGCCGATTTTTCGTGCACCCAACCCACCGGAGTTGGCCAGTTCAAAGGCTGGAAGAAAGAAAGACCACCATCTTTGAGAGTGAAAATATCTACCGGTCTGGCCGTTGGACGGTGAGGAGGCTGGAAAGCAACCCGACTCGTCTCTAGCATATAATTAGAGACAGCGATACCGCTAGCAGTGGCATAGGCAGGAGAATTGAAGAGTACATCAGAAACCTTGTCGGCCTCAGTACGAATAATCAAGAAATAGCGCTTATCTCTAGTGCGATAGCAAATGACATTCTCGCTTTCACTAGTTGGTCGACCAAGAAGAGCAACCACCTGAGCCTTGGTCATACCGAGCCTGATTTTAGCGAATGATTGCCCCGGCACAATAACGTTAGTAGCGCCAGTTGACGAGCTTGGACTGTCACTAGTACTTGCAGGCACGCCTAAACTGGCAGCCAATTTTTCTGGTGCAACGAGCTGTCCTTTATGCACCACAGCAAACTGAGGAAGCTCACTACCATCTTTCACCACAAAGGAAAGACCACCAGTCTCATAGGTCTTATACGGCCCGGCTAAGTCTGAGAACTTCAGAGATGCTTTATTGCTGGCAAAGCTATCGATACCAACACCACCAGCAGTGACAAATGCAGGCGAAGAAAACATAATTTCACTAACAGAATCACCACTTAGCCGAAGGGCCAGAAAGTACTTATGATCAGAAGTGCGATAAACCAGAGTACCGGAATTCTCACTACTAGGCTTGCCGAGCAGGTTCTCGACTGCCTGGCGATTCATACCAATGCTAGTGCGCCCGACCGATACACCGGGAACAACTAAGAGACCAGGCTTAACATAGAGCGGCGACAAAGTGCTAGGAGTATTTCTTGACGTTAATGGCAGCGATGCTACAGTCGAAGCTGGAGGCGCAACTTTAGTAACTGGCACCGCTTGTGCCACCGGAACTACTGGATTAGCTGGCAGGGGGTCTGCAACAGCTTTAGTGGGCGCCTCAATTCTCGGCTCGATATTAAGGCCAGGGCGCCGCGACACCGGAGCGGCCGCAATGCAAAGATCGTTTCCTTTCCACTTACTCTCTAATACCGGAGTCTGTAAGCGGCCCCGTTCTCTCAAAACTTGATCTTGCACTCGGTCTTTGAGTTCGGTAAACATTTCTCCAACAGTAGTTTCTTTGCCTTTCTTGCGCAGCGACTGCAACAAGGCCGCTGTAAAAACGCCATTAGTGCCGTTCTTACTCTCCCACGAAACCTGATCCTCAGCGCTCGATGCAATGACCATGCGACCAGAACCAATGGCTAACTCTGAAGCATCGACCCCGGTGCGTGTCAGGCCCTTTGATTCAGACTTAACACCACCGCTGTGACAAGCATCAAGAAAAATCACTACACGATCGCAGTGCACTCGATCTTTTATATCTTTTGCCAAGCGTTGCATCGGCACACCAGTTGTGTACAAGTCTTGCACGTCGGTATCGTAAGCAATCAGGTAATTCTGACCACCCACATCAAGCTCAGCACCGCTACCATGAGTAGAAACAAAAATAACCACCAGATCATCAGGATTAGCTACCCGAGGCAACCAGCGGTCGCCCAGTTCAGAGAGAATGCGCCTTTCTGTGGCATCTTTATTGAGTAAAACCTTAACGTGGTCAGGGGCGAA
Organism: Cyanobacteriota bacterium erpe_2018_sw_21hr_WHONDRS-SW48-000092_B_bin.40; assembly: GCA_030917395.1. GTDB lineage: Bacteria > Cyanobacteriota > Vampirovibrionia > Obscuribacterales > Obscuribacteraceae. The sequence continues at coordinate 13,755 of JAUPUU010000501.1, read as the reverse complement.
GTCGGCCTCCTTAACCAAATAGTCGGCAAAATCTTTGGCATCTTTGGCCGAGTACTTAAGATTGAGCGCTGGATTAGCAAACTCGCTGACACCAACAACCAGTGCCCACTTATCACGAATTGGCCGATTGATAGCCGGCGTATCCTCAGCGCTACTGTCAGCATTTGCGCCTGTTGCTTTCTCTTCTGCAATAGCAGGAGTAAAGCCCAAAACAAAAAGACTGAGAAGCATAGCCGCACAACGGCTAGGACAATTGCCTCGACGGCTCTTTCTTAAATAATCTCGACTCAAAATAACGCCTGATCCTTGAATGTCAGTCAATTATAACCATACTGAAGACGCAATCACGGACAGCAAGACCGCCAAGCTGTTAGGCCCAATCAAAGCAAATCGACCTGAACCTTGTTTTTAAACTGGCCCAGGGATTAAAGTAAAAGATATGATCAGCCGCGTAGTCAAGAGAAGAAGGTTTGAGAGCTGGCATATCCATTGCCTGCTTACCTTTGTCTGTTTTCAGCTCTTCACCTTGGCTCAGCCAGGCTGGGCGGCCCCAGGAGTTCAACCATATATCACAGTTCATTTTCCCAGCACCGAAGTCGGTAACTACTGCCTAATCAAACCAGGAAAAGTCTATACAGAAGATCAGCGCCTGAGCGACTACAAGCCAGCGCGAGGGGCAGTAAACATACCAGCAGATAGCCGCATTTCGCTAAAGCTCGGCTACTTTGGGCACGCCAACAGAAGCACGTTAAAAGCTATACCAGTGCCTTTATTGCGCTATCTCAACCTCTCTAAACTCGAGGTCGACAACGGCGAGTTTCAAGACTTGCTACATTTCACTGACTTAGTTAGCCTCGACATGAACAGCACAGACGTAGACGACGCCGGAACCCGCGGGCTGCGCAATCTGACAAAACTCAGACATATCGATGTGGGCTTTTGTCCAATCGGCCTTGGCACAGTCGAAGAAATTTCCAATCTCAAAGATCTCCAGAATCTGGCTTTTGCCAGCAATACCCTAGGCGATAAAGCTGGCCCCATGCTAGCCAAACTAAAAAAGCTACAGCTGCTTGTGCTATCAACCACGGTCATAACTGATAGTTGCGTTAAAGACATATCTTGCCTGAGCGAACTTGCAGAACTCGGCCTTGCTCGCAACGGTGTCACCGACAAATGCATTGACAGCATCTTGAAAATGAAAAAGCTCAAACGACTCAATCTGGCTGACACAAAAGTAACTTTCGCTGGCCTGATGAGACTCAATCAGCTTCCTGAACTGAACCATTTATTGTTGCGCAAAAGTCAATTGAGCCCAGAGCAGCTAAAGCAACTGCAAAAGCGCCTGCCCAAAGTCGTTTTAGAAGAAGGTACAAAAGCAAAAGACTTTGATCCCGATTTGTTTAAGCCGCTTCACTAGCCTTACAAACAATGATAGATTTAGTTGCGCATTCCCTAATTGAGTTATTTTATGCAACGCACCTTCTTGCTTTCCGTTTTGCTTTCCGGCGCAGCACTCCTGCTCTCTAGTGCTGTCAAAATCAATGCGGCGCATGCTAGCAACGAAGGAGCAAAAGCAGCACCAGAACTAAAGCAGGCTGGCGTAAGCAAAAGTGCAAAGAAGTGGCAGGCGGAAGAATGGTTAAGCAATCGCACCTCACCATTGCTCTTGCCAGGTGAAGCAGTCAAACAAAAGGCGCAACACAAAGGACCAGTGCGTTCCTTTGCCAAGGCCGTCGCTAAGGGAACCGCCAAAGAACTAAAAACTAGCATGCGAAACATGAGCGAAGAGATGGTCTTCGTTTTCTCAGCCCAAGACATCGATCCTTTCAAGAAGAGCGCTCCGGTAAACAAACCAGCCATAGTCTTAAAGTTCAACCTTGTCGATGGCTCAAGCTGCTATCTGCGTCATTTTCCTGATGGCAGCTATATCATCGAAGATGGCTTTGCTGACGGCACAGTGATATTGCCGGATGGTGTAGAAACACACGCTTATATAATTGAATATCCTAATGGCAGCAAAGGTCGCCTTGTTCGCAAGACAAATGGAACAACAGTAATCTACAGACCAGACAAAACCACCACGACAATTAGCAAAACTAATTCAGGCGGTTACACCGTGCGCAACAGCAAGATTGGCTACATGGGCGAAGCCCGGCCGGATAGAAGCGGTGTGCATTACGAACTGGGTGAGTGGTAAGGTAGCGCCTTCGGCTTCACTGTTTTTCCCAAGTTGACATTATTGCCAAACGACTGACCTAAGCCATAGGCCGAGCGGTCGTGGTAGCTACCACGGCTTTGAAAAGTGCCGAGATTTTTCTTGTCCATATACTTCTGATTGGCGCTTTCAAGCTGATTGCGCAACACCATTAGACTATTGCTTGGTGTGCTGCCACAAGTTTGCTTCTCCTCGGCAATTAATTGATTGGCTCTCTCTAAAATTCGGTCAGCAGCACCAACTCTGAAACTGCGCCTCTCGTAGGCGGCGCGGAATAGCCAATTGCTTTCTTGTCTAATTGAATCAATCAGCCATGTGGCAATTTCCATTGTGCAATCTATGTTTTCTGACGTACCAACAAAAGTGGGATGCCACTCTTTTCTATCGCCATAGTAGCCACCATAGATAGGGCGCATAATGAAACGGGTGTAGTAGAGAGTGCAGGCCGCATGCATAATGCTGCGAATCCAGGGATCAAGCTTCAAATAGGCTTCAACTTCAACCACATCAACATCTTCAGCGCTATCAGCAACCTGAGCCATATCGAGGTTATGCTTAGACAGAAGCTCCATAGCCAACTTCATGGCAGAGTTGCGTTCATTCTCATTCTTATTGCCATCGGCCAGAGCTAATAGCTTACGAATCTTTTGCGCCATAGTATTGGAAGAAGAAGGCGCTTCGTTGACTGTTGGCATAGAAATTCCCAAAACACGCACAACCACTCTAGCACTTGACAGTGGCCGAAGCATTAGGAACTTTGCATTTCAGGAGCAAAATCAGGCTTTAGTCACTTAATCAAAATTTCAGCTCGCAAGGGGCTTTGAATACCTTTTTGGCAAATGCTTAAGTGGAAAGCTAGCGCCCACCAGGCAGCCCCGGCACCCGACGAGCACCATATATGATGTCACTCTTGGCGCCCGAGCCAGCCCCGCGAGCAGATGACGGGAAAGAAGCCGGATGCGTATATAAGTAGCCTCCCGGTAGAGGAATTTTCTGCTTGTTCAAGCCAGAAGGCGACATGGTATACAGTCCAAGATTCTCAAGTTTTGTCTTATCAAAATTGGCAAAAATAATTGACTTGCCATCGCTAGACCACTCAGGTATAGCGCTAGTTTCTCCGGGGCGAGTCAATAGCTGTTCAGCCCCCGTACTAACCTTGACGCTGAAAATTCGCCAGTCGGCCCCACCGAAATAGCGCATAAAGACCACAGTATCACCACTTGGCGAAAACCAGGGATCATAGTCACCGAGCTTAAAACTAAGGGCAGCAGACGTTGGAGTAATTTGCGGCGCTGTTAACTGGCGAAAGTCACTGCCATCCAATTTCATCGTATACAAGCAGCAAGTCGTCGCTTTCAAATCGAGCGGCACCACCGGGAAGACAATTCTTCCATTGACACAATGAGGATCTGAAACCGCTAGCCCGGCCGGTGTAGGCACACGCGCGGCTCTTCGTGAGGACAAACGGTATAGCCTCAACTCTGGCAACGAAGTCAAATCGGACCTGTGCACGTAGAGAACAGAATCGTTGTCTACCCAGCTGCTGTTAGCATTTAAAACCTGCGCTGCCGTTGGCTCAATAGACAATTGATGCGAACCATCAATATCGGCGATCACAACTTCGGTGTGCAAATAATCACTGCCATTCTCTTCGGCAATTCCACCGCCTAACAAGCGATTATAGCGAGTAAAAGTTATGCGCTTACCATCAGGAGAGACCCTCGGGTGCGACAGTTCACGCTTCTCATCAAACAAAATCGAACGAACGCCACTGCCATCCAATCTGGCAGCATATATACCAAACAGGTCTGGCCCGCGATAGCCGAAAAACCAAGGGCTTGACGCAACAATGTTCTGCCAGAAAAATCCTGTCAGCAGCAACAAACAAGTAACCAGGCCGAACAACAGAGCCTTTAGTCTTGGATCGTCGTATTTTGCTATCAAACTAGCTAGCCTACAGCAGCAGACTCCAACACGTTAAGCGCCGGCACACCAGTGCCATCAAAATAGGCAGCTAACTGATCAAGCGAGAATTGCACGCCCGAGTAGAAATCGCCGAAGTCACCATACTTCGAACTAGCTTCATCAAAGCGCATTTCGTAGATCAGCTTCTTGAACACCATTGGATCATCAGCGTAAAGATCTACGCCCCACTCAAACTTGTCGAAGCCGATGGAGCCCGATATTACTTGATTAACCAGACCATGGTAGGTTCTGCCAATCTTGCCATGCTCTATCATCAACTTAGCGCGCTCTTCGTAAGGCAAGGTGTACCAGTTGACTGACTCACCACGTTTCTTATCCATTGGATAGAAGCAAACATAACGTTTTTGCGGAATACGAGCCCAAAGACGTCCACCAAAGTGGGGTATTTTAGCCTGAGCCATAACCATTTCATCGAAGGCCTGGATCCATTCAGGGGAGCCAGCTTTCAGCTCACGCTCTTTCAATGTAGCGTGAATCTTACCAGTCGCTTCATAGAGACCAAGCTCTAGCACTGATACATATGAAGTCGCTGGAGTGAGGTAGTTAGCCAACCGCAGCTTATCAAAGACCATCTGCGCATGGGCCATGCCTTCGTAATTGCGGCTATAGTGAGTGAGCATCAGGTCGGCCTTGTGTCCAACCATCTGAGCCAAGCCCAGATCACTATCTTCACTATCTTTCAAAGCTGCCAGGGCTGAACTTGCTTCTTTCAAAATAGCAGTGCGTTCATCGGCCGGTAGCTCGTCCCAAGACAAGCGGTCGAAGTCAAACATACGGTGGAGTATCCACCAACCTTCCAATGATTCGGGAACGCTGGGATGACGCATTAGCGTAGTTTCTCCTAAATGGGATGAGCAGCTTATATGCTAGCGCAGATGGCTTGGCAAGCACCTAGATGCTAAGCAAGTATTTGCAATCGCCGGAGCTTGACAACGGCGACTCTTACTTATCATTGAGCGGCAAAAAGAGCTCATCAGGCGGCAATTCGTATAGGGCCCGCAATGTCACGAAGTCATTACGTGTAACAGGACTGCTATTTGAGTACTGCGCTCGCTGCATCCAACTCACGGTGACGCCATGACCGCACATCACATCGCTTGACTCACTGCTATGTTGACGCAGCCCAAGCACGTGGCCAAATTCATGGGCACTGGTCTGACGCAACTGTTTGGGTGCCTGTGCGCCCCACTTCCGCAAATACTCAGTTTCGACGTGGACGATACAACGCGCACGTGAAACACCCGTCCATGGGTAGAATGTTCTCCCCACTGAATCAGCACCACTTTGTGGGCACCAGAAATACAAAACATCGGCCTTTCGTGGATCATCAACAAACTTGAACTTGATTATGCCCTCAGCTTGAACCCAGGCCCAATCATTTATTCCTTCTTTGAGTATAGAAGCATAGCTAGGAACATAATGATCGACACGGCTCAGGCGCTCAAAAAAGCCAGGTCTATCAAACATTGAATATAGTGTCCGACATTTATCAACAGTAAGATCAGGACCAACAAAACCTGATGGTAACTGCAAACCATCGGCAATCCAAACCTTGATCTCACCTTCAGATTTATCCCAACGCATCAACTTACCGTCTTGTAACTGCGAATACGGACGAATCGAATGAAATTGCTTCTTCCAGTCTTTCAGTGCTTGAGCCGCCAGCTTCCCCCACTCGCTAGAAGGATCTGTCATCACCACCACACGACAAAGAGCGTGCTCCGCTATCTCCATTTCATTCGAATAGAGTGCAGAGACAGCCAAATAATATTGCAATGAAGCGTCACCTGGCTTCTTTTTTACACATTCTTGAAAGAGCTTACAAGCTTCAGAATAGTTTCGCACCAGGTATAGCTGCAAAGCCTTCTGCTGCAGCTTATCTAAATCGGTAGCCGCAGAACTCGAAGAGCGCGCACTCTTTTGCTTAGCCTTGAGCGCAAATGCTTGCTCATTAACACCAATAGAAAGACACCAAGCAAGAAGCAGAACGCCTGCCAAAATTTTGGAAGACAACGACTTATCGATCACTTGATTCACACCCACCGCTAAACTGTTGTGGCTTTCATTCCCTTTCCAGCACCAGACAAAACCAATACACCGCGGCATCAGGCCAAATTTAAAAGTACTTTCGACAGGTCGTAGCTGCCTACAACTGCTAATATTAATTTGGATCTGAGTAGTGAGTGAGCCGCGAACTTTGTGAGATCACAGGTGCCACCATCAATACTGAATCAATCTACAATCATCTTGCTGGTACGTTACTAGGCACCGCCATTGGTGACGCCCTTGGCCTCTACATGGAAGGGTTATCGGGCAAAACCATTTCCACCTGGTTTCCCCAGGCCATCGACCGCTATTATTTGCTCGACAATATTGGCTTTGTCAGCGACGATACAGAGCAGTCGGCCTTAGTGGCCCAATCAATTGCTAGCGCGCCTAACGACATCAGAGCCGCAACCAAAGCCTTTAAAATAGCAATGCTGGGTTGGTTCTTTAGACTACCCTTTGGAGTTGGCCAGGCCACGAGCCTGTCGTGTCTAAAAATGTTGACTGGTGCAAAACAAACTGGCATCCACTCTGCTGGCAACGGGGCGGCTATGCGCGCGGCCATCATCGGCGTCTTCTATCACGACAATCAAGAATATCGCATCAAGATCGGCGAAAGCATTGCCCGCACCACACACCTCGATAAAAGGGCAACTGACGGTGCTCTCTTTGTGGCTGAATTGGCCGCCGCCGCCTATACCAATAGGCGATGCAAAGATCAGGCCAGTCGCTACAACGCTTTTGATACGGCTATCAATGTTATTCAAGAAACCTGGTTACGCGAAGCCTTAGACTTAGCTCGCAACCTCGCCGAGCAGCAAGCATCCATAGAAGCCGCCGCTCAACAGCTAGGTTGCAGCGGCTTTGTCAATCACAGCGTAGCTCTTGCTGCTTTTGCTTTTCTGCGCTGGGGCGACGACACTCTCACCGCGTTACAATGGACAATCAAAGCTGGCGGTGACACCGATAGCAACGCTGCCATCGTAGGGGCCTGGTGCGGCGCTCTTCATGGAGAAGAGGGCTTGCCGAGCCAGTTAATCAACAAAATCAATGATGGTCCTTTTGGCCCTAGCCACTTGCGTAAGCTCGCCCGTGCCTTAGGAGATATAAAATACGGCAAGAGCCCAGCAGCGGTTGGCTACTGCTGGCCAATAGCTCTCGGGCGCAATGTCGTGCTCATCCCTGTCATCCTCAGCCACATATTGCTGCGACAGCTGCGCCGGGCAACTACTTCACTTCACCTTTAAATTTAAGTGCCTTCAAAAAGGCAGCGGCTAGCTCTTTATCAGAAAATGGATTTTGACCAGTGATCAATTCTCGATCTTGCACAACTTTGCTTTTCTTCGCTGGAGCAATCTGCAATTTAGCGCCCGCTGCTCGCAAAGCATCTTCTGGATAGAACTTCATATAGCCACCCAGGGCAGTGGGCTCATTGGGCTTCTCTTCAGCATCACTAAAAACAGTCATGCGATAGCCCTGATAAGTCCAAAGTTCTTTAGAAGTGACAGGCTTCTCGGCTGCAGTCTTTTTAGTATCCTTATCGCTTGCCGAATGGCTGGCTTCAAGGGCCTTCCCTAGCTCCTCAGGCTTGTTTAGCGTTGAGAGAAGAGCAATCGGTCCATGACAAATTAAGGCTGTGGGCTGATTCTTACTGTGAAAATGTCTCAAAATTTTGCCAAGAGAAGCATCTTTCCACAAGTCTTCCATCGGTGCATGACCACCAGGAACGAAAATACCCACGTACTGATTGAGATCACCAGCAGCTATAGCTGAGAGTTTTTGCGGGTGAGCAAGCTTAGGATTTTTGAGTAGCTCTTTTACAGCATTGTATTCAGCGGCACTGGCAAACAAAGCTGGTTTGTCAGAACTTACATCCATCGCCGGTTGATTTCCCTGGGGATTAACGTACACAGGCTCGAAACCAGCCTTTATCAAAGCCTGCAGGGGCACACCCAGTTCGTTCATATAAAATCCAGTGGCATGCTGAACTCCATCTTTGAGGGTGAGGGCCTTCGCACTAGACAAGACCACTAACACTTTTCCTTGAAAGGCTGTTGGGGCTTTAGACTGAGCTTCTAAAGTGGAAAGACCTAGACCAGCTGCAAGAGCTACGGCAGCCAATACTCGAGTTATTTGATTGAACAGACGCATGTTTACTCCAAAGAAAGAGATGGCGAGAATCAGGCCTCCGGCCGTTGCTGTCAAGGTTGCCTAAGATTGCCTAAGACTGCCAAAGACTGACAAAGTTACGGTTAGTTCCAGGGTACTTTGGGCATTTATTAAATGTACCAGCTTAGGACAGAAAAACGGCTTACTATGTCCGAAAAGACCGGCGATACATCTGCAAATAGCACTCCGCGGCCCCTCGACCGGGGTCAGATTGGCGACGGCCAAAAGCCTGCCGATTTAGCCCAATCGCTCTACAGCAAACCTGAAGACTTCCGCCGCTCAATGGCTCAAGCCCAAGGCAACCAAACAGATTCCCATAGCTCTTCAATGAAGGCTTTTGACGGCAAAGCTGGTGCACCGCAGCTTGTCACGAATTTACCGGCCGATTTCAGCTCTATACCAGAAGGGCGCAGAAGAGAGATAGCCGGCATGGCGGCTGAACTTTTGAAGCCCTATACCAATAAAGCCGACGCCAACAACCGCGACGCCGACGGCAAAGTCAGCTTCGGCGAAATTGGCTCAATGATGGACCGCATTGCCAAAAGGCCAGATTTATCAGAGCTAGAGAAATGTCGACTGTGGTCTGACGTACGCATCGGTATGGGCAAAATGGGGCTTCCCATTCAAGACTGCGATGAAGTGCCTAAAATGATCGATTCTTGGCACGGAGCAAAAGACCCCTGGCACGCCTTAATAACCATGGACGACGGCTACCACGGCAATCGCCTTATTAATATGACCCCTGAGCAGGCCACCAAAGCCATAATCGACCACGAAAACGGCGCTGACAATGGCCACTATCCTTTGTGGAAGCAAGTTGGCTGGCAAGGCGCACGTCTACTGCGCGGAATCAATCAGGGCGATGTTGAATCTTCAGAAGGACAACTCAAAGCCCTGAGAGCTTTGCGCGAAACTGGCATGTTTGCTGACTATGCCAAAGAGTGGAAAAAGCAATTTGTGCGCAGTGACGTTGATGGCAACTGTAAACCGCGCTAGCAGCTTAAGACCAAATAACTGACACTGCGCACAAAGAGCAGAAACGCTACAAAGACCAGCGATTACTCGCTGGTTTTGTTATTGCGTTGTGCTTCGTCTTGAAGCATTTTGATATCAGCGGCCGACAAGGTCGGACGATCAAGTTTAAGCGTTAGCTTGTTGAGCTTGCCAGTAAAGGCAAACGGTACTTGATAGTCTTGATCGCAGACAGTTGTTCCGGTGTCAGAGCCAATATCGAAGCTTTCATCCCACTGCAAAATCAGTGGCAATGTGCGCTCCATTTTCTGGGTTTGCACCACTTTACCATCTACCTTAAGAGTACCAGTGCCACTGCGGCCAATACCACTCATACTATTGAAGGCAATGGTACCAGCACCCAAACCATCATACTTAAAGTCAAACTCGATCTCGTGATTTCCAGGGCTGAGGGCCTCTGGCCCCTCCCAGCGAATACGCTTCAGGTCTGCCATATTCCAAAGGAATACTGGCTTACCTTTAAGCAGATAGAAACCATAACCAGCAAAGCGGCCACCAGAAGTGAGCAGAACTCCTTCAGCACCACCAGCTGGAACATCCACATTGGCCTTGACCGTGTAGGAGGTATTGAGCAGAAGTGGTGAATCACCCTGTGGAATTCCAGTGAGTGGTTTGGTGTAAACAAACTCAGTACGTCCAGCAGTTATATTGGGCCGGGGAGAAACAAGTCTTGTGGCACAACTTGCATCAAGAGGCAGCACGTTGTACTTCTTCGCCTCGGAGAGGAAAAGGTCCTTGAGTTCATTCAGCTTTGCCTTATTTGAGGAAGCTACATCATTGCTCTGAGTAGCGTCTTTAGAAAGGTCATAGAGCTCCCAGGTAACGTTGTTAACTGGATCTTGATTGACTGGTCCTGAGGTAATCCATGGTGGACGAATGACCTTAGTGCTAGCGATCCAGCCGTCGTTATAGATAGCATGATCGCCCATCATCTCAAAATACTGGGTCTTGTGATGGGATGGCACAGCGGCATTAGCTTGATCGAAAGTATAAGCAAAACTCGTTCCTTCAATTGGCTTTTGCTTGATACCATCCACGGCTTCAGGGGCCTTAATAGAACAGGCCTCAAGAATAGTTGGCACCACGTCGATGACATGGTGGAACTGGTGGCGAATTGCCCCCACGTCTTTTATGTGACCAGGCCAGGAAACACAGACACCTTGAGATGTACCACCGAAGTGCGAAGCCACTTGCTTGGTCCAAGAAAATGGCGTATCAAAAGCCCAAGTCCAGCCAACCGCCATGTGGTTATAGGTGCGGTCAGTGCCCCAGACATCATAGAAATACTTGAGCTGATCTTCCACCGGTACATTGGCACCGTTGAACATAGCCACTTCATTGGGTGTTCCTACCAGGGTGCCTTCAGCGCTGGAACCATTGTCGCCACTAATATAGATAATCAGCGTATTGTCTAGCTTGCCAGTGTCTTTGAGAGACTGAATGACACGGCCGATTTCATGATCGGTGTAAGCCAGGTAGGCAGCGTAAACTTCAGCCTGACGAATGAACATCTTCTTCTCGTCAGCGCTCAGTTCATCCCAGTTCTTCAGCAAGTCGTGGGGCCATGGTGTTAGTTTGGCATCTTGAGGAATTACACCAAGTTTCTTTTGGTTAGCAAAAATCTCTTCGCGCAGAGCATTCCAGCCCTTATCGAAGAGGTGCATGTCACTAATTTTTTTCACCCACTCTGGAGTTGGGTGGTGTGGAGCATGGGTGCCACCAGGTACGTAATAGCAGAAGAAGGGCTTGCTTGGGTCGATTTGGTTGAGTTGGCTGATCCAATCGATGGCCTCGTCAGCCTGGGCAGTGGTGAGGTTCCAGCCCTTTTGACCTAAGAACGGAGTGATTGGGGAGGTATTGCGAAACAGGTTAGGTTGCCACTGGCTGGTGTCACCACCAATGAATCCATAGAAATATTCAAAGCCCATACCGTTTGGCCACAGTTCGAAAGGACCAATCTGACTGGCTTGGAAAGTAGGAGTATTGTGAGCCTTACCGAACCAAGAAGTAGCATAGCCATTGTCTTTCAAGATACGACCAATGGTAGCTTTATCTTGGCCAATGACGCTGTTATAACCAGGAAAACCAGTTGACTGCTCAGAAACTACGCCAAAACCAGCTGAGTGGTGATTGCGACCAGTAATGAGAGCGGCTCTAGTAGGAGAACAGAGAGCAGTGGAATGAAAATTGCTATAGCGCAGACCAGTCTTACCAATTAGGTCAAGGGCTGGGGTTGGAATAACACCGCCAAATGTGCTCGGAGCGCCGAAGCCAACGTCATCAGTCATGATCAAAAGAACGTTAGGAGCACCCTTGGCCGGTACAGTGCGAGGCGCCCACCAGGCTTTCGACTGACTGGCACTGTCTTTGATCACACCGCCAAAGGCTGGTTCGGGAGCAGGCAGCTGCTTACCATCGATAGTGGTGGTAGCGCTGGGCGAGCCCGGTTCACCAGTGACCTGTTGAGCAAAAGCTGCTGGCGCTCTAAATAGAACGCAGAGCATCAAAAAGAACGTGCAAAAACGAACCTGCCACATTGCCATGAGGATCTCCCGAGTAAATTGGCTGTCGATTGTATCCTAGTGACAACAACGACCGGCAGCAGAGAGCTACCTCCTGACAGCTTTAGGACGAACAGGCAGTCAGTACCATCCAGATTACAGAGATCAGGTTTAGCAGATTTCTTCACCGCTTCTTAACCCTATGACGATCAGAGTGGTAGTAAAGAGAAGAAGATAAGAAGAAGCGAGGAACAGTCGAAAAATGAAGAAAGAAAAAAGTTACAGGGGATATCAGAGACCAGGCAGCAATACCATTGTTCTCTCAAGCGACCCCATCTTAATTTGGCTCTTCGCCCTGCCCTTTCTATTGGTCGGACTTTTATTCCTTGCAGCACCGTGGGGTTTAGCCTCAAACAGTGCTCAGATACCGATCGGCATCAAGCTTGTTATTTCGGCCATGGGCCTCGGCTCAGCGATGGTGGCACTATTGATCTTTCGCGCGGGGCTTGCTCAAGTACTGCTTGATCGCAGCAACAATCGCGTCCTCATAGGTAAGAGATTTAGCAAACGAATTCTGCGCACCATCGACTGTCAGTCAATTTCTGCCGTCACAATTGACACTGATAAAGACTCGCATGGCGATGCAACCTACAGAGTTCAACTTGAGCTGAAGTCAGGCGAAACTATTCCCTTGACCAAGGCTTATGTTTCAATGAGAGAGACTGCCGAGTTCGAAAGAGAAAGAATTCGCCATCTCCTCAATAACCCTTATGACAGTTATAGCAAAAAAGATCGCACCCCTTGGCTCGTCATCGGCAACTCACAGCCTTTTGCACAACCACAGCTCCAAACCTTCGTCATTATCTGTGCCGCTATCACCATTGCACCATTTGCCGGTTGGTGGTTAGCGACCCAAGAAAAACCAACCCTGCAAATTACCGCTGGAGAGCCAAGTGCAGAATTAAGTAGCAAACTACACCAACGGGCCGAAAACGAAATTGCCAGCACTGAAAAAATACTTTTTGTAGCCACACCAGATCCTGGTCACGAAGGCATGGCAAAAATCGTATTCATACCTTTTGCCATTGTCTGGACAATTTTCAGCATCTGCTGGCTCTGTGCGGCAATAACTGGAAGCATTAGAAATCGAAGCATTAGTGGTTGGTTCATAGTGCTCTGTGGACTTCCATTCGTGGGCATTGGCTTGGTCATGCTCACCATTCCCTATTTCACATACAAGAGAGAGCTGCACACTATTTATGCTCTAACAGAAGAGAGAGCCCTAGTCTTCTCCAATGACGGAGTGAAAGAGCTGGTGAACTTCAGCGACAAACACTTCGGACCAATCGAGGCAAAATTTTATAGCAAGACCAGTAACGATAGGAAAATGGACCTGCTATTTCGCTCTAGCTTAGATCCTGAATCTCCGGGAGCAACAGTTGGATTCTGGGGCATAGAGAGGGGCGAAATGGCCAAAGCGATACTAGAAGATAAGCTCAAGGCAAGAAAATAGCGCTTAATCAACCTAAACTAGACGCTCTTGCACCCGCGGTTGGCGTAGTTTCCACAAGCAAGCGTCAGTAGCGAAGTGATGCAGACTGACTAAAAGAAACATTAGCTTAAACGGGTCAACGGCACGCAGACCAGACACAAACAAAAGGCAAGGAAATGCCACCGAAAGCGTTAGCCCAATGAGAAAATAGCCGTGCAGTTCGCTAGCGGCAAAGGCAATAATGGGCTGCAATTTATTCTCAGATTTTGCCTGACTGAGCTTATAGTCTTTCCACTTATAAGCTAATACCACAG
>JAUPUU010000500.1 GCA_030917395.1 Cyanobacteriota bacterium erpe_2018_sw_21hr_WHONDRS-SW48-000092_B_bin.40 | reverse complement strand
TGGCAGCCCATGGTGGTCAAATCTGGGTACATAGCACTGCCAGTGAAGGCACTATCTTTTTCTTTACTATTCCCCACTGGACATCAAAATAGATATCTAAAACAGTTTTCTAAGCCACACTAAACAAAGGTGGCGGGGTACAACCCCGTGGAATAGCTGCTATTCTGCCCACTTGACGCATCATAATTGCAGGTGATTCAGATGTATTTCTGATTGTCGAATCGAGAAGATGCTCGCAAACCTGGCTGCGTAATTTCGGTGAACTAGAAAGATACAACGATCTACGAGCGCGTAGAAGTCTGAACTCGATTACAACTGCTGACTTAGAAATGGTGCCCTCCTTCCAGGCTAACCTGCGGGCATAGCATCTAAACTCAGGGCTATCATGGCGCTTGCTTACTTCATTGACAATTTCCAGTAAGCTATCATCACGATCTCCCATCGACACAATCAACTTCTCAAGCTGCAGGAGATCACCCTGAAAAAGCAGTTCAATAAATCGCATAAAGTTAGCAGAGCTCTCTGAGCGAACTAAACACTGACCCGATACTAATTTAGGACTGCGATCATTGCGCATAGCAGACTCAAACATAATCAGTTTTCCTCTATGGGGGTTGCAAGAAACAAGATAGAACACAGCTGTTGCCGAGTTGCTAACAGCTCTAATAACCCCGATAGGCACCACCGCGAGCGACAGCTCGCACTCCTGGAACGTTTTGCAATGAGCCATAACGGCTGACCGAGTAGCGAATTCCGGCGATCATGTTATCTATTGGGTTGAAGATATTTTTGTGTCCGGGTATTGAATAAGAATTGAAAGTCGGCCCAATAGTCTGCATCAACCCTTTTGAAGGCGTGCCTTTACGGGCATTGGAATCCCAAGTGTTGACGATGTTAGGGTTCCAACTACTCTCCCTCTGCACAATTAGATTGACCGCACTGATGTTTGCCAGACTAGCTGGCACGCCAGCTTTAGTCAGAGCTTCTTCTATCAATTCTCGCTTGCGTCCTTGAGGGATAACTCCTACTCGTCCAGAATCAAATCTAGTATCGCCGCTCGACTCAGTACTTGCTCTGCGCGTAGCAATATCGTATAAACGATCGGCTGCTTGACTCAACTGTCGGCCTTCAGCCGTAACAACGTCAGCCTTAGACATATCAGTTACGGCCTTGCCAGAGAGCATAGCCGCAGCAATTGAGCCAGGTCTATCACCAACTTGACGCTGAGCTTGGTCAATCAAACTTGACTCAATAGCTTCCTGCGCCTCTTTCGGCAACAGCAGCTTCAAATCGGCCTGGGCAGGGGCTTCACCTTTCTGCATTTTGGCAGCCATGTCATTGAGCCTTGCCAGAAACTCAGGGTTCTTCAGCATTTCAACAAAATCTTTTGGCAACTTACCTTCTTTGATCAACTTGCCGAGCAAAGCCGGATCTGGCGGCTCCCCAAGGGCCTTAAGAAAGCCGTGAAGCTGTTGACCAGAGAAACCATAGCGGCCGACACGATAACCGCCGTCTGGATGCCTGCGCACGGTATCATAAGGCGCCTTTTCATCAGGCTTCCACAGCCCGGCAATTGACTCTTTGATAGCCATTAATCGGCTGCTTTCAGCAGGCTGCCGAGGAACCTCACGGGTATTGAAAGAGCCCATTCTCTCTGTGGCAGCACGGGGCATATCAACACCATTAGCGCCATGAAAGCGCTGGGTTTGCTCAACACTATGCCGTGTTTCGGCAGTGAAATTCGCTAACTCTTTCTTTGGCCGCAGATGCTGCTTCTGCTCTACTTCTGGCGATACGACACTGTCTCTGTCGTCGAGCTCGAGGCCGCGCAACCGTGCTTGATCATTGCCAGCTTTGAGGCGTTCTGATAAGTAACTGACTAAATTGTCTGCTGCTTTGCTCTGAGCATCAGTCGGATTGAGTTGACCCTCTTTGCGCTCAAGTACAATTTTGATCTCTTTAGGGTTGCTTGTTTCAGGATTGCCATTCATCTCGATTTGGCCATTCTCTTTGATGGAGAAATGAGACTTGAGGCGGGGGGAGCCGTCAATGTTTTGCAGAGCAACAGAAATTTTTGCAGGGGTTTTATCGCCAGCTGCTTTTTCTTCCAATTTTCGATCTGGTGCTTTTAGCCCACGATCAGCTGTTTTATCAACAATCCGTCCGACTTTTACCAATTCGACAATTGCCTTCTTACTATCTAAAGCTTTTTCCGGATTCTTTGACTGCGCTTGGGCCTTCTCCTCCGATTGTTCAGTCTTGCGAATCGGCCTAGAGACTCTATCGGGCGCTTTCTCAGGGTCAACAATTTGAAGATGCGGCAGATGCTTACTCTCTTGCTTTACCAAGGCGACTTTTTCTCCATTCGTATGCTCAGCGTTGCTAGAATTGCTTTTGTGGCTAACTTTGCCCTGCTTATCATTACTATTTTGGCCATCATTGCTATGCTTACTACTCAACGAGTGAATGGCTTGATGATGCAGAGCGTTGCTATCACCAGAGCGCTGAGACTGAAAGAGATCGGCTTTGTCAGACGCGGAATGAGGAAGATGATCTAAACGACTAAATTGACCGTGAGTCATGGCAGCTCCCAAACATTGATAGTTCTCTAACGCAAATCACCTTGTTCATGGAGATTCACCAACAAGGCGATACTATCTAGGTTTTGTTGCGAAGTTGTGAATGGTCTTTTTCCAGCTCTAGCAAAGCGCGAAAGAAGCAAGCGTTGCAAAGCGGCTAGATATAGCCAATCGCATCTCTAAAATGCTATAAAAACTGAACTTTCTGATGGGAACTCGCCAACCCTTGGCAGGCAACTCTCTTTCTGGATTCCAGTAC
>JAUPUU010000499.1 GCA_030917395.1 Cyanobacteriota bacterium erpe_2018_sw_21hr_WHONDRS-SW48-000092_B_bin.40 | reverse complement strand
TGTAGAAACGCCCGAAGTTTAGCGAATAGATAGAATTCACTCACCTTAAGTCAAGACTCCTGAAAACGACCTTTTTCGGGCATCTAATAATCAGAGTCGCTGCTTATTTCGCTAGTTGCTGGCTTGCCGGCCAGCCATTCATCAAGATCGCGGGTAATAGTCTTTCCGCCTTGGCTGTACTTAACTTCGACCTTTCCGTTTATCTCTTTTCCTACGGTTGGATAGGTGTCGACGCCTTCAGCCTCAAAGCGATAGAAGAAAGGTCCCCATCCTTGTTGCGCCATAATTGAATGGGCTGACGATCCCAAAGCACCTTGATCTGCATAACTTTTCTCAACATGTCTATCTCTGCTGAAGTGATAGGTGTCTGTTCGATCCAATGAAATACCAATAAATCCGAGTAGTGCGGCCGCAACCAGTGACAAAATCAGCAGCAGCTCACAGAATCGTTGCAGGCAGCCTTTGCCGAGCGCAAGTACAATACTTGTCAAAAGCAGTGTTGGCATACAAAGACCAAAACCTATTCGCAGCATCTGCATTTGCGGGCTGCGGAACATTAAGTGAGCGTAGCCAAGCATGACACTGAAGACGACATAGACAATAACCAATACGAGTATGGCTTTCAACCACTCTTTTCTTTTTGACTGGCGGTTGTCCGTGGCTTTATTTAAAGTGTTTGATGAAACCGGTTCCAAGCAGACTCCATTCTCAGTAAGCAAAAGTAGGTTAGGCCATCGCCCCTTGCGCTCTATAGAATAGCGTACTTTCATCACCCCTAGCCAACCGGTTGGCCTGAACTAAGCTATCATCGCGAAAAGACTATTGTAAAAAGGTATTCCGCAGTGAAGCTCGCTCCAATTCTTCTGTCTCTATTTGTTTCCGCACTTGGCTGGGCCGGTCCAGCTCTGGCAGTCGAGCAATTTGGATTGTACGACCTTAATGGCAAAGAAATTTTGCCCTGTAAGTATACAGAAGTTCGAGAAATAGGAAACGAGCAATTTGCTGTTACGCCCTTTGTCGGCGGACCAGCGCCAAAGTATGACTTCGTCATTGACCGCATGGGAGCGAGAATAAAGCGCTCAGTTCCCGCAAAGCCTTCTCCTTACGATGGAAGCGATATACCCTACGTTCATTTCTTTGAGCAAGACAGCAGTGGTCTCAAGTTTGGTTTGAAGCATAGAGATGGTCGAGTAATTATTCCTCTATCTGAACATACAGTGGCCACGGTGGTAGACGTGGGTGAGGGTCTATTCGAGGTCAAAAAATGTCTACCAACCTACGAGTTCTCATATCTGCTCGATCAAAATAATATCGTTGCTACATTAGCGCTCGAGATAGACCCTAGCTATTATCGATTTTCTTGCGGTCTTAAGGCCGTCAATGTTGTCAAAACCGTTAAACCGCTCAAGCCAGGCGAGCCTAGCTCTGTTGTATCTTGTCTTGGTTTTATCAATAAGAAAGGAATTCTTGTAGTCACTCTGCCAGTTGACGCCTACAGCGAAGAATTTTCGGACAATGTTGCTTCGTATTCAGTGAGAAGCGGTAGTGACTATTGGTCTTACATTGTTGATACCACTGGCCATACCATAAAGTGCCCAGAACCTAATTTCACTATGGAAAAATTTAGGAATGGCCGAGCTGTGTCGATTGCAGGAAAGCCAGATAATCTGCTACGTGGATTGGTCGACAAGCAAGGGCGTATTTTAATTCCTGCTGTCAATCAAGTGGTTGAAGATCACGATGACTATTTCTTGGTCGAGAAAGACAACATTTTTAGTGTACTTAAACAGGACTGCTCTAAACTCTTCGACTTTCCTCCGGGAACCACTTCAGTTTTGCCTTGCGGCGATAATGGTTGGTTTGCCTTCGGCGTTGGTGGCAAAGCCAGGGAACATCAGCAACCCAACGAACCATATGCTGGTGCAAAATATGGCTTCATCGACGGCCAAGGAGTGGTTAAGATACCAGCTCAGTTCGATAGTGCCACGGCATTCAAGGATGGTATAGCTGTTGTCTCTAAGCCTCTCTTTGGGGCAATTGATCAAAGTGGAAAGCTTACCCTGCCAGCTGAGTTTAAGCAGGCAGTTAGAAGCCGACAGCAAGTAATCGTGTCCAAGGATTTTCCTGAATTTAAACCGACCTACCCGAAATCGGAAACTGACATGGAAGCGCAACTTAAGCTTGCTGAGGCCAGCCCCGATTTGTTGAGTCTGCGGCAAATGCAGAGCCTGAGCTATGCTTACTATGCCAACCATAGAAGGCCCGACTTGGCAGCCAAGTTTGACGCTTTGCTGGCCAACAAAGTCTGTCCGCTGTGCCATTCAGACAAAGATGTTCTTCCTGTTGCCTATGGTCTTCATCCGAAAACTGTTCCAGGGCAGCTGACTGGTGGCTGCGAAGTCAGTTACTCTAGCCCTCGTTGGGGCTGCATAAAGGACGGGCTAGCTTTTTGAAGGAAGTCGAAACAGGCTAACAATTTTGACAAAGCCAGCACTAGTCAATCCAATTTGACCACCACTCTTTAAGCTCGGGCGCTATTTCAGGTCGTTCCGAGGCTGGCACGCCGTCATTGTTCTTTCGCCGCTGCAACACTGCAAGCTCAAAGTCCAAGCCTTGACCGATCTCCGGATCACTGTCCCAGCCGCCCTCGCTCCAATACTTTTTGAGTTCTCGATTTTTAGAGATGCACAGCTCAAGATGATCATCGAGGTTATCTATATTGTAGATATAGACATGCCCAAGCAGAATAAAGAGTGCTAGAGCACCTCTAATTTCGTCACAGGTGTCATAGTCAACGGGTCTGCTTAAGGCCGTGTTTATAACCTCATCTATCTTTGTTTGCTTGAAGACTTCATAGAACCAATCTGCAGATTGATCGTTATCCCACGGTGCACTGCCCCAATAGCCCATTTCGATTCTCCATCAGTTTGACAAAGAAATATAATCGCATATTCAGGGCGGTTCTTTGAGCAGTTCGCTACGTTTGCACACGCGCTCTGCCGACAAGTTATCTGGCATCATTCATGCGTATTAACCGTGTTGTATGAATTGTGCATCGGCAGCAGAATGATAAAGTAGCTCTCTATGCTTGCGAGATCTAGATATGTTCGCACTCCCGACGATAAAACCAAATTGGCTGATGAAGTCTGCACTTATTGTTCCTCTGTTGATAGGTTTTGTGATTGGAGCAATTTGGCTAGCAGCTGAACCAATTTGTTGGCAGTGTTTTGATCGTGGTGAGTGCCTGGAAGGGTGGAACGTCTCCGTTTCCAAGTTTCAATGTATTTCGTGTGGTCGGCAATGGAAACCGCTTATTAATTTGCACAGATACAGACGTGTAGGCTGTCTAGATTACTATTACTGAACCAAACATGAATATTGCTTAGTAAAGGACTTTGAAATTGTAGGCATACAAGTGAAGAAATGAGGATCGTCCAGACATGAGTAGAGACTGGTGGTATGTACTTCGGCATGATGAAATCGAGACGAGGAGTGAGGAACTGCGCCAAAAGTTTAGCAACTATGAAGGGGTCGAGTGGTTGGAAGAACTACCGGTTCCGGTAATTTTTGCAAGACTAAAAAAGGAGTTTCCTGGCATCGTGAAGAATGGGAGTGAGACTGATTTCTTCTGGTGTGCAGATCTCGAGGGTCAAGAAGAGGAAATCATAGAAGAGTATGGTTCTTTGCCTGAGTCTCCGTGGCCAAGTAACGACGGAGAGGGGTTTGAACTCAATTTCTACAGGGGCTATGCTCAGTTTAGTGGCGCTGGAACATCTGATGAGGTTGCCGCTAAGCTCGATGAGATATTCAAAGAGTTTGGATGCATGCCTTTTGTGTAGTCTGTTGATAAGATTCGTACAGAACGCTCAAGTTTTGATTCCACCGGCATGAGAGGTAGCCAACGCTCCACCCGGTCCTCCACTTCTTTTTATAGCTTCTAACACCCTTGAAGCGCTTTTTGTGGGCAGCAGTTGCTCTTTTGCCGACGTTGTCTACTTTCTGGCGTTACAAGAACACTTCAGAGCCGAATCCTCGCACCTTGTCGTGCGAGCAATCCGATGGAAGAACAAGGAGGCTGGGTTTGACCCCCGCCTCCTTCTCTTCTTTCTCCGGTGCGGACTCGATCTAGGCGTAATGGGAGCGCAGGTTTCCATTGGCAAATATGGTTTGCCTAAAACCAATACCCCAGGCCGTCAGTTGTAACCTTAGGGTGACATCAAAATCAATAATGTCACCATGATTGGGGCGCTCCGACTCATCATCATGCTCACCATTGAAGACGCCCGAAGCGTGAATAACGATGGCAGCTTTTTCGGTTGCAACTTTGACTTGGTTGTAAGACTCATAGCCAAACCAGCTATTGCTAACTGCAATTACACCGGACAGCTCATCTTCCAGGCTGACATTATCGTGGAGATAACCTCCGTGCATCAACTCCTTGAGTTCTGCTTGATCTTTGGCAATGAGTACAGAGCCGCTAAATAGTTTTTGCGACTTTAAATCGTCACCTATTTCTTTGGCCAGCTGTCTTTCATTCGGCAGAGGGGGCAAACTTGTGATAGTTTGAAGCCGGTTCCCGAGGCAAGCTAAGTCGGGAATTAGCACGTCTATTTGGTCACTGGACAGTTTTGCTGCTGATGTAGCAGCTAGATAAGAAGCATGACTCTTGTATCCAAGAAAGGCTGCTGCCAGCTCTCTTGCATGGCTGGCTCCTACGAAATACTGAAGTCTGAGGAAGTCAGAAATTGTTTTTGAAATATCCATTTCAATCACCTTGAATGCGAGGTGGCGTATAACAGGCAGGTGTAGAGCGTTTAACGCTGCCCATCACCCTTGCCACCCCACTACAGGCTGATTTTAGGTAAATGAGTTGCGATGCGTCGCCTTTTAGGTCGCTCTTAGCCTGGGCGCTGACTCCATGAACCATTGTATCGCAGCTTCAAGTCGAGCTGTGAATATAGCCAATTAAATCGCGGGACCCAAGACTAATTGTGTTATCGGTTGGCTCCAAGCAAGCTGTTATAACCTTCGTTAGTTAAAAACTGTTTTGCTCTTAGCGCCTGGTGAGAAGCAACCTAACCAAATACCTGCGCCTGACGCTAGTGCTGCATACTGTGCCCCGGTTTTAAAACCTGAATATTTAGACGTTCGAGTGTCGATGGCTGCAATGCCAACTCCCTGTTTGATTTCTTTCTAGCTTGGTTCGTGGCTGTTGCAGTATCGAATCTGTTCAAGCAAAATTAAAACCTAACTACCGCGATCACTGGGGCGCTTCATTACTTCTGTGCTCAAACAAACTGCATCACAAGGAAGAGTCGCAATCAAAGATTAGTTTTCAGTATGGTCTTAAAGACCCAACAACCTAATTAACAGACCGCTAAAATCCCATCGAAATCTAGCTAGAATTCGTTCAACCTGATCTCGATTGGTTGTTCCTGTTAATTCAGCGTCAGGCGGCCCACCTGGTGGTAACTCTTCTGCCATAGGCATTGGAACATCTAAAGTATCTGTTGTTGAACGTGCTAGCAAACTTTCCAGATCGGACAATGAAGCTCCAAAAAACTGTAGCCTGGAGTGACCTGCTGGCCATTCCAACGGTGCAAGTGTCTGTCCCTTAACTGTTATCCGGACTGTCGAAAGAAAGACAAGTCTGTATGTTCTAGCGTGAGCTGGCAAACCTGTTTGAACACCTTCTAGGACCCCATAACCAGCCATTTCTTGAGCTAACCAAACTCTTTCGTCGTCGCTAAGCTCTGTTTCGATAAGTGGATAAGCTCTAGCAAGAATGGCTGATAAAGGATTAGCTCTAGCATTTAAGGCGGTCAAAACTGCTAGTACTTCTTCATTGTCCAATTTAGTTTGCCTCTATTGGGACCGGTAGCTTAGCACAAGACTCTAAGATACTTGCCACTCAGAAAAAGAACAAGAGAAATGAGAGACGCTGCTGATTGACTGCTCCTTGTCGGTAAACAGAATTGTCGAGCAATTCATATACCGCACGGTGGTATCTTTTAGTTTCCGCGAAGACAGATAACCGGAAAAGACCTTTCTAATAGTGATTTCTCTGACTAAGGCTTGATCATCTTCGACAGCCTTCTTGGCTTCTAGCTTGGCAGTTTCATCCTTTCGCTTGTCATTGGGATTTATTCCGTTAGCGAGATCGGTAAGGTGCCCCCTCGCTATTCGACGAGCGTCGTTAGCGCTGAATTTAGGCTACGAACCTATTGTTACTAAGACGGTGGTCCGAGTTCCACGTAACTTCGCCCGCGCTATGAATACCTTTGAATTTCCGCGAACGCGAAGACAGAAGCCCTTCAATTCTGGATCGGAATGAATACCGTCCTCTTTGACCGATTAACAGAAGGCATCGCCAATTTTCAGTTTTCTATCTGCCATAAAGCATTGCTCCGAAACGCACTCAGGGTGGGCTGGGGCACCTTGGATCGCCATTTGACTGGACTCTGGATATAGAGCACTGGCGATTCAGAAAAATTGGATTCTGGATCACCACTGGATCACCAAATTAAAGATAATCTAGCACGGCGGTTGCAAGGATGCAATCCCCAAAACGCCCACCTAGTTATAGTTTTAAGGAAACGAGAGAAACCAAGAGAAACAGTAAAAAACGTCATTTTTACGACTTAGGATCTAGTGTAGCAATACGTGGAGGTTCAAGTCCTCTCTCGCCCACCACTTAAAAAACCGCTCGAAAGGGCGGTTTTTTTTCTCGCACGGCGCGCTAGTTTCAATTCATAAAACAGAACTGCCTTTCAATTCATAGAATAGCTCAACTTTAAGAGAGTTGGTCCGTTGGACAGTGTTCGAAGCAAAAGAGTTCTAAAAATCATCAGTTACTCAAGGCGGATTTTCTTTGCCCTAATATCAGGCTTTTTTCGTGGCCAGAAGCACGCCATTTCCTTTCAATATCAAGCAGATTTTAATGTCAAATGCCTGGTATTGGGCAATATCTGGCATTTCAGGGATGCTGTGTGCGATGTCGAGCTGTTTCTCGGGGTCTGTATGAAACGCCGTGCATTGACGATATCATCAAATCCGCCCCCCCCGGCGAGCAGCGTGGCTTCTAGATTGGCAAAAGCCAAGCGAACTTGAGCTTCGAAATCGGGCGCTTGCGAACCGTCTGCGCCACTGCCAACCTGAGCTCCGAGTACACAAAGCCGGAGAGCCTAGTCCGCGTACCCCTATAACAACCGCCCGCAGTGGCTTATAATTTGTGTTGCGTGAGAAAGCACGAAGATGTAAAGCGACCGCTTCTCAAGGAGGGGGGTGAAATGATGTCAGTCTCATTACCAACTAATTCCGAAGAAGAGACTTTTCTCGCATTAGATCCGCGCCAATTAGTCAGAATTGAAAGCATTCATCGCGGATTCTTTTACCAGCATTTGTATGCGGCCGGAATATTGCTACTTGCTGGTAAAGGCGGTGCCGATGCAGTAGTTATTGAGCGTGATGAGGACATCGAAATTGTTTGTGATGGAACGCGATATTACATTCAAGTCAAAACGAGAAGCGAAGCGATAACACCTGGAGATATTGTCGGAGCATTGGACCGCTTTGAAGAGATCCGAAAGGAGTATGAGGCAGGGAAACGCACAGGCAAGGCTGCTTTCGTAATCATCATAAATAATGCTCCCGGTCCCAAGTTGAGCGGACAGATCGAGAAGAATGAAATTTCTGCAGATGTAAGCATCATGTGGCCAGGCAGCAAAGTCAATCCAAATGAGAGGCTTCTGCCACCAGCCTGGAGTGATATAGGACAAGGGATGGCATGGTGCAGGAAGCTAGCAAGCGAGCTGCCCTTTAGCCTTTTGCAACCGGAGACACTAGTTAATAAGCTAACTGGATGCGTGTTGCGCGCAGCGGCCGGCGACGAAGCTTTTCCTGACCATACATTTCTGATAGTTGGCTTGCCGGAATTGTTCGAGCAGCTAGTGATTCAACTTCACGAATTTCCGAATCCACCAGCTATCTACAGACCACAAGAAGATGAACCTGATATTGATTCAAAGGAGAGGATCAGAATAATAAGCGGACTTTCGGGAGCCGGCAAGACTGCCTGGGCGTCGCAGGCTGCATTGTATAGCAGCGACGACTATATCTACTTTGATGTCGGTGATATTCCTGGTCCTGCAATTCCCGCGTCGCTTGTAAGAGAAATTGCGGCGCGACGCACACAAAACGATCCAGCAGAAATGCGGAAGCTGCTAATGCCTGGAGCGGGCACGGAATCGCTTGCCCTGCTCGATAGTTTTCTCAAGCAGCGCGGGTTTAACGTGACTATTTTTCTCGACAACGCACATCGTGCTCCGTCCGCTGACATGCGGCGTTTGATTGAAAGCACAAAACAAATCCGTTTTGTACTGATGTGTCAACCAACAGACTCAGTACAAGAGCTAGAAGCGATATTGGGATTAAAACGAGAAGAACTAAAGGGCTGGGGGCTCGATGCCATTGCCTCCGAAGTACATACCCATGGCGCAATAGCGGATGCGGTGACGTGCGATAGGCTAAGGACACTAACTGGCGGACTTCCTCTTTTTGTTCAGAGCGCTGCGAAATTAGCTGTAACCGGCTACAACAATTCGGTTCAGGAATTGTGTATAGCGGTCGAACACCAAACACACTTAACTCCAATAGCGCAAGAAATAATATTGAGACGATTGTTCCAGGAGCAGTCAGAGGACGTTCGTGCCGCAGTTTCGGTGCTGAGTCTTTCAGATGTTGCCTTGAAGCACTCTGAGGTATCTGCCTATCTAGGCAGAGCTCTAGATATGACACCGGCAGCAGTGGCTACTATCATAAGAACGCTCAATCCTTCAGGAGTATTGCAAACCTTTGCTAGAGACGATTTGAAGATTCATGATGGAATCAGAGTACTCGGCCTCGGCCATTTTGAAACACTCAATGATGCTGCAAAAACAAAAACATATGAAGCGCTGCGGGACGTGCTCATGTACTCACTTCTTCGGCATCATGAGCTAACTCGATTTCCATTGTTCTTTCGAGTGCTAGTTAAGCTCGGAGACATCAAGACATTGGTCTTTTTGGCATCGGAAGAATGGTTTCATGAACTCGGCGTCGGCGCTGAAGTCTGGCCCACGTTAGAAGAGGCCGTAAGGTCGAAGGATACGGACCCCATTCAAAGGTACTGGGGGCTCGATGGGCTCGTTTTCAGAGATCTGCGTCCCGGAGAGTTTAAGAAAAACGACCTGGAGCTTATAAGGACCAGACTCAGTGTTATGGAGCGACTGGTCACAGAGAACAACCTTGGGACGGACGAACGCACTGGCCTTTTAATGAAACAAATGCTGTTCGAAGCGAAGGTTGGCAATGAAGGTAAGGTCCTTGGGAACATTCCAAAAATAGCAGAGCTGGTTCCAGACAAGCCTGATTATCAGCGTATTTTTCAATACAACGTTGCCGCAGCAATGTGGAGCCTGGGACACCTTGAGCTTGCAAGGCAGATAAGCAGGCCACTAATCGATGAGTATTATGCGGCTCTTGGATTGAAAGAAGAGAACGTAATCAACAAAAATGTTGACGAAATACTTCCGCTGATAAGGCAAACTGAGGCAACTCAAGATGATTTGAAGCATCTGGCTGACACACTTGATCTTTGTTCAAGAGTCACTCCAACTCGTGATCGGGTTTTGATGCGGTTTCATTCCATGAAGTTCTACCAGATGGCGAACGCGATTAACTCGATGGTTGTGATTGGCCAAGAAGTAGTTCAGGACTTTCTTGACAGACACGACTTCACTGGAGCACGAATGGTAATGGAGAAGGTTCTCCTGCCAGCGATTCACCAACTTAAACTGATCAGGCATATGGTGAGAGTCCGTAGTTTTTACGCAATTGTGCTCGCGTACTGCGGGGATTCAGAATCGGCTGAGGCGGAGATGAAGCGTCTGGAGCCTTACGTACCAGGGCTTCCGGAGGAGCAACAGAAAGAGATCGCAGAACAAACTAAAATCATTGCCAGATTAAAGATAAACCGTCCTATTGAGCGCTCTCCTTTCGAGAGACCATTGAGGCCAATTTTGTCCGCGGCTATGCCAACAAGGAAAAAACGCAAAATTGGACCTAACGAGCACTGCCCGTGCGGCTCTAATAAAAAATACAAGAAGTGTCATGGTAGGGGTATTTGGTAGATACCAGTTTGTCGAGCAAGGGGGGACGATGCTTAACGATTTGGACGATTTAATTGCTGAGGTGACACCGCATTTGCGTGATACAGTTCCGCGCGCGGGTCTCGATTTAGGCGGTAGGAGCACACCAAATTATGTAAGCGATTTTCGACGCCCTGAGGTATGGATATCCGACGACAAACTATATTGTTCGGTGTGCGCCAAAGACAGAACAGTCAAAATTGACGTGCTTGTACATACGGGGCCGCTCACGAGACTTGCCCGTAGCAAACCAAGAACGTCAAAGACGATCATTGATACCAGTGAGTGGGGTCCGTCACTTTTTATTTTCACTTGCGAGCAATGTGGATTGCATATTAACGGTTTGGTTTACGATGAAAGAAGCGGTACTACGCTCGATACCAGGGTGGTACTTTTCCCGAGCAAGGCTGGAGGATTAAGTACTCCGCATACGCCGCCAGCAGTGACGCACTTTGTAGACGAAGCTTATAAATGCCAGTGCGTCGGCGCAACCGGCGCCGCGGTTGAAATGTACCGGGCTGCTCTGGAGCAATTGTTGCACGAAGAAGGCTATCAAACAGGCATGCTTAGTGCGAAGATACAAGCATTGGAGGCGGATCGGGTTGCCGGCACCGCTAAACCGTGGGCGGCAGATCTGGACATAGATATGCTCACCATCTTGCGCAAGCTAGGTAATTATGTCGCGCACCCGAAAACGTTAGAAGCGCTCAAAGAGCTAGATTCTGACACGATTCTCGGAGTTCAAGAAGTGTTCCAATTCTTGTTGGCAGATGTTTATGAGCGAACAAAAGAACAAGAGAAATTACTGTCGTCACTACATGATATGCACAAGCGGACAGGAGGTTAGGCATGCATCTGGATAACATAGATGAATTCGTGAAAGCTTTGACCTTACCAGCGAGTGATGTGGCACAAATGGCCTATCTTCGAGTCGGGCTGACAGAGGGGCATCTTGGACACATCGGGACGCTTTATTGCCCGCATTGTTCGGAGTATTCCGGAATGAAACTAAATACGCTGCATTTCGAGCATACCATTGGACAGCAACTATACCGTGAAATAACAAGGGAGGACACCATTGGCTATAGACCTCGTCCGGAGTTGCCAGAGTATTTACCTCCCTCTCTTTTTAGATTGGATTGCGTAAATTGCAAAAATGCTTTTTACGTGTTGCTGCTTTGCGGAGATAAGTCTCCGACACTTGTGTTTTTCTCAATTCGCGGTGGCGGCGTGGCAACGCCAAATACACCAGAGCTAGTAAAGTATTACTTAGAGCAAGCATATAAGGCGCAGTCTGCCACCGCATACAGTGCAGCTCTTGCGATGTACCGAGCGGCTTTGGAACAGTTGCTAGAAAATAAAGGATTCGATGGAAAGCTGCCGGCGAAATTGCAGAAGCTAACGGATGACATCAAAAACGGGTCCGCACCTAGCTGGGCGAAGCGCTTGGACATCGCTGCTCTGCAAGTAATCAAAGATATTTGCAATGCGCATGTTCATCCGAGCGAGCTAGCAAAATTGCAAGCCTTGGACGCCGTCTTCATGTCCGATGTGCAGAAGACTTTTTCGAGCCTACTGAGCATTGCCTATGAACAAGAGCCACGACAGACGGCGGCAAAAGCAAAACTCAAAGCGGCGCTCAATAAAGGCAAAAAGAAGTTGCCAAAGTCACCATAAAAACGTAAACCGAGCGCAACGCCAATATCCGAGCAGAAGATAGAGAAAAGGTCAAAATATGTCAGCCCAAAGTATAGAAGTGGATCAAGAATTTCTGAGTCGTTTCATTCGTGAGGCCGATAAGAGCATACCGCAGCTAAATTGGGCAGACCGAGACTCAATGTTGCTGAACTATCTGCAGTTCCTAGAATATTTCTTCCTGGTTGAGATACCCAAATTGGTCACAACTCATGGGCAAGATACGGAAGACGCTATTCACGATCAAACACAAAGTGGTGCGAACCACATCATCAGATGGATAAATACGCAAGCAGCGCAACAACAAGTGCAACCAGTCAAGGCTAGCGCCATAACGGCAGATCTAATTAAGCAGTTTTGGGACATTCAAAGTTTCGCCGTGAATTATTCCGAGTTGCGCGACTGGGAGAATGTTGCCTACGAGAAGTTCTATGCCGTAGAAGCCGTTACTCAGTCTCACGTTCGAGCCTATTATCAGGACGAGGACAGAAAGCGTGGACAGGCAGCAGAGTGGCTTCTGAAAGGCTTGCAAAAAATCGCTACACCTTGTCAGTTTGATCCAACGGAGCTGCTAAGAGATGTTTTTGCAAATACAGAGGCAGCCGATAAGTTCAATGTTCCCATTGGACACGTGCAAGACCTAATAAATAGGCCTAATCCGCATTTCGAAGCACTCTGGCGAATGGACCCGGCGACATCATTTGGAGATTTTACTCTTGCCGAGTTTCGAACTTTCTGGGCCGCCCTATATTGCCTGAGTGATATTCAAACGAATGTTGCTCGAATAATCGCAAGCCGATCAGATTTTCCGTTTAGCAAAGTATTGCTTAGAATGG
This sequence comes from Cyanobacteriota bacterium erpe_2018_sw_21hr_WHONDRS-SW48-000092_B_bin.40, assembly GCA_030917395.1. GTDB lineage: Bacteria > Cyanobacteriota > Vampirovibrionia > Obscuribacterales > Obscuribacteraceae. The sequence continues at coordinate 25,782 of JAUPUU010000499.1, read as the reverse complement.
ATCGATCTGACTGGCTCGATAAGCTTCATAAGCTGACGAACTTGGATCAAGCGAAACTGGCTGTACTGCTCGATTTGATGTTGTACAACGAAGCGGAAGCCGAGGCCAGTTGGCAGCCTATGTTCAAATTTCATGATGGCACGATTGCGATGAGCAACTTTCTGGTTAGAAATTCGAATGCCGAAACCAACTTATTTGCGCTGTGGAATAGCATGCATGGCGCTAAGTATGGAGCTATCGCCGGAAAAAAAGAGAACTGGTGGGTTAAGCAGAAGCGGCCGGAGCTTGAGAAACAAGGATACATAACACGTGGGCCTGTCGTTTTCTCCAGTAAGCCTGGGCAGCCGGACGGTGATATTGATCTTTTCATCTTCCATCCAAAATCGAAAACGGCATTGTGTTGCCAGCTAAAGTGGTTCCTTGTTCCAGATCGTTTTCGACAGTCCAATGTCGATAAGGTCCTGGACGGAGTGAAGCAAGTTAAGGATGCCATTACTTGGCTGGCAACAGATACCGATCGCGCTCAATCCTCCTTGAGCATTAAAAAAACGCTCTACAAAGATGTTTTATTGCTGCCCCTGATTATTTCACGAGACTGGATGCTTAACGGCATCAAATGGGATGACGATGTTCCGGTTATAAGTGAAGCGTTGTTTGATTTCTTGCTTGATTCTGCGCCGGCGGACGATACATTACTGGCCGTTTGGGAGTGTGCTCGGCAGAGAACATATTTACCGGCAGTCCAAGTAGATTTCACAGCAAAACAGCGGACGATTCAGCTTGCCGGCGCAAGGCTTGATTATGAGCGATTGGAGGCAGTGCCTGGAGTTCAGTGGAGTAAGAAACGCATAAAATTTCCAGAGCTCAAGAAAAAGGCCGGGGGAAACGCTTAGAGCAAAGGAGGCACCATCAGAGGTGCCTTCTAGTAATTTATTCAGTCAATTGATCCAAACGATAACAAACACAGTTCAGCTCAATCATGCGCACGTCTTCGACTGGAACACGTATAAGATACGGTGGCACTTCGGGTTTTATAGCGAAGCACCCATATGGAACAGAACAAAGCTATCTAACGGCAGCCGCTGCCGTTGACTTCGCCAAACAAGCATCTAACTCTTGATCAACGACAATTAGAACTGAGCCCGCAATTTAATTTGACGCCAATCAACTCTCTGCTGGCTGGGCAGAAAACTTCTTAGCACAACTTTGCGCAAGCCTCTTGCAGACGATCTGCGTTCATCAAATAATTCCTAACCGGCGATTACGTAAATACAGTGCATCATCAATGGCGACTACCATTTGCCTGGGAATGGATCTGGGGTCCCCCATCGTGCAAGACCGATCTTGTACAGCTCCTGCTGGCGCTCTCCTAAAGACTTAAATTCTAGTAAGAGCGAAGTTTGATATTCAGGCTTCACATGCTTGCGGACGAACATCTCTAATCCGATGATGCTGAAAAGTACTGTATAAACTGAACAATAACAGATACCACGTTCCGTTAGTTCGTCAGCTCTTGGCCCTGGAATGTAATCGATGACGTCGCCGGTCTTTTCCACTCCACCCTGTTGCTCTGAAATGGGATTGAGATGCTTGCCCCAACAAAGCTGCCTGTAAACCCGATAAAAAGCGTCAGTCCAATCTGTGTGAGCACCATAGTTTGTCAGAGCTAGCTTCGCAAGGTCGTATGCATTTCTAAAACTTACCTTTGGATTGTCGTGGTCAAGCCATTCTCTCGCTAGGTTGCGATTATCAAAAATGGTTCCAATGGTGAACGCACATTCGTAAACCGATGCTGCAAGCGCATTTGCTTGCACGTCGTAACCGACTTCGGCTAGCATCATTATCGCTCTAAGCTCGTTGTTCAATCGCAACAGTAGTTTTGTGCATACCTGTTTAGCAAGTGGCGGATTTACTTCAGGATAGGCGGCTTCAAATACCTTGCCCGAAAGGGTGTAGCAATCTGCAAGTAGTTGCAAGTATTTTTCAACCTTAGGAAAAAGTTCTCGCGCAACTTCGTTCTCTTTGTCAATTATTGAGTGAATAGGCTTTTCTTCGAGAGTTACGTCCAATTTCAAACTCCTCTGTTTAGGTTACATCAGCGAATTCAAGTCAACCGATAAGCCGGTTGTGTGCTTTCTTTGTGCACCCAAACTTCAATCAAATCACCTTTCTTGAGTGCTTTCATTTGCTCTTTTGCGACATTTTCTGCATCTTGTCCGTAAACAAGCCAAATGGCTCTCTTGTAGCCATACTTCAAAAACCAACGAAGTTTTCGGAAATCATTCAAGTCGTAGGAATCACAACGCTTGACCTCCATCACTAGAAAATTGTTAGTCGTTCCCGGCTGATGCACTAGAAAATCAGGAATCATGCGCATCTTAGAAAAGTCCGGGTGACCTGCTTTATCAACCTCTCCGTTAAGTCTGTACAGAGTTTCTTTAGGCCAGCGTCGCCGAAGCTGATAATAAATCTCGTAGCAATAGACACGTTCCTTGTAAATTGCAGGAGCATTATGAATAGCCAAATAGAAATATTCTGAACCTAACTCTTGAGTTGCTGCTACTAACAGCTGATCGAAATTTTCCATACAGCGCTCGCCTCAATGCTCTACACTGATTGTTGGGGTCCGAGTTACAACAGAACTAAAAGAGGGTTGGCGGCTCAAGCCTGCATGTCTTTCTGATAAACGGGCTCACGTGTCGACTTGGCCTTCTCTTTCGGCTTGGCTACACTATCCGAGGTTGGCCTTGAGCTTGCATTGCGGATATACGTCACTTCAAATGCCTTACATGGCCTGTATTTTTGCATTCTAGAAGCAAGAGAGAACGTGTTGTTGTCGACATACTGGAAAACATCTAAACCTCGATCAAGCAGGATTTTCCAACCGTTGTCCGTGACGATGTGTCTTGCATGAATAGTGGAGTCGAATTTCCATGAAAACTTGACGCCAACAGCATTGGCGGCATCTCTAATTTTTTCGAGATACTCCAGTTGTTGCAGTCGTTTAACTTCTTCCTCGCCGGTGATCAGCTCTACTTCGACTTCATCTTCATCCGGTTTAAGCTTTGCGATTGACTCAAGCAAGTCCATTAAATTCCTTGCTTGATGCAAGACCCTGATGTACGGGTCAGTGACGACGATCTTCGAAGCTCCTTTCAGATAAGGGCCAAACAGAGAATCGAAAGAAATGCCTTTCTGGTTCTCCTGGACCGTCAAGTGTCCTTCCTTAAGCGGCGCTTCAGCGGCAGCAGTAGCCTCGGCAGAGCCATTCGTTTTAGCTGGTGCCATTTGCGTAGCAATTGAGAATGCTTGCTCGGCCACTGCAGCAGTTTGTGGAGCAGCAGGAATCTGTACTGGTGTAGATGGGGCCGACTCGGAAGCGCTCGGGCTGTCCTCGGTCTGGCTTTTGGTTCCGTAGAGAAGAGGGTATTCTTCTTCTTCCAACGTGCGCGGAAGCACTTCCTGGTTCTCTCTGGTCTTGTACGCGAAGCGGACTTGCTGGAATGTCTTGTCGATTCGCATGAGTTGATCTTTCACTCGCTTTCTGCCTTCGATCGCAAAGCGCAGCAGCTCCTCCATTTGCTCCGGCGATGCTTTGCCTTCTGGATACAGAATCTTCATTAGTCCTGAAAATGTTTTGTTGATACCATCTCTATCTCGGGTCGACATGTCTGAACTGAGAGTGAAGTGGTCGGCATAAGCATTAGAGTAGTCGTGGTTTCGAAGCGTGCGCAGGATCTCGGCTAGATAGTCGACGACAAAGCCGAAACCTTCAGAGAACATTTCGCCACGAATGATGTCGACTTCCCAGCCGGGCGCGTAGAAGTGCAAGCGATCGATGAAAGCCGAGTCGTAATAGCTTTCTGGTAGCTCGTCAAACAAATCTGAGTTCTTGAGCATATACGGCAGATTGTGCTGGGTGTTACCAACAAACACCATGGATGCCTCTCCGCCCAAGGTCTCGACACCACGAGAGAAGGACTTATTTGCCATGTAGTTTTTCATGATGTCGACCAGCGCTCTATCGATGCGCTTGGACTTACCGGCGAATTCGTCAAAGGCGATCACGTCCCAGTAGCCCACTAAGCCAATCTTGCCACTACTGTTGTTGACAAAGAGCTTTGGAACGCTAACCTCGCCGCCAGATATGAGAATGCCGTGAGGCGAAAAATCGGAGAAGATATGTGATTTGCCGGTCCCCTTTGGTCCGAGTTCAATCAAATTGAAATTGCGTTCACAGTAAGGTATCAAGCGTACGAGCTGCAATAATTTGCTGCGGCGTCCAAACAGTGATGGGTTGAAGCCAATGCTTTGAATTAGAAGATCAATCCACTCATCTGTGGTGAAAGCTTCTCTCGACTTGAGATATGAGTCAAAATCAAAGTTGCTAAGTTGAATCGGCTTGAGGGTGTTTAAGATCCAGGAACTGGCATTTTTGTCTTCTGTGAACATGTACTCCATGTCGGCCAGACACCATACACCGCTGACTAGTAATTTTGGATTCTTCTTGACCGTTTCAGAGTCTACAATGACCTTCTTAATGCCGAGGTTTGAAAACGATGCTTCATAGGCATCCGATTTGTCATTGAGCGAAACGCTGATCTTGTCGATGATCTTGTGACGACCTTTTTCCTTGATAACCGATTTTATCAATCCCGCTTCGTTGCGATGCACATAATGCTTGCGCAAGACCTCTTTAACCGTTTCTATTCCGGAATTTATTGTGGCCTCATCCGATGTAGCACAATACTGGCCGAGCAAATACTCAAGAACATAAGTGGGGACGATTGCATTGCCCTTGACGGTCTTCACGAGGTCTTTGCGTACAACGACACCCGGGAAGTGCTCATTTATTTTCAGATCGAGTGCATTCATCACCTTGCCTCCTAGAAATCAAAGTCGCTGGTAAACGACCGACGAACAACGTACCTAATGGACTTGTATTCGCGATAATGGGAAGTATCTGGCACAAGTTCTTCTAGCCTTAAGCTGACTTCTTTTCCATTGACCTCATCGGCGAGCCGGGTGAGGACAAAGCGGACTTGGAGTTCACGTTCCCTAGGTTTCTCGGACGCCAGATCAAACTTCAGTTCATGTCTGTCGGAGATAAGTTCATTGTTTTCCGTGTATAGACCTGCTCTTAAGATTCGAGGCTGGACCTTATCGCTTACAGGCTCTGCTTGGTAGAACGCAACGGACAGCTGGCTAGATGTGATGATGGATGATGTTCCCTTGAGAATTTCCACTTCAACACTAGTAATATCGCTTTGGCGTTTCTTGTTTATTTGAATGATGGGAATAACCACTTCTTGTAGGGATGCACCACCGTGTACAAAGCGACTACCGGAACCCTTCAGACGGAGCCGGTTTATCGATTTAGGGATCTGGACTTCTACTTTCCCTTCCAGTCCAAGTTCAGCAGAAGAGAACTTTCGAAGAGAAGTGTGGTCCTTCAATCCGATGCCTAAAACAAATCGGCGATCACGGTATAAAACGGCTTCACCACTGGGTTCCGCGGCTGCGAAGTCACTGTCTTGAATTGGACGGTTCTGGTAAATGAATCCGTGGTCGGCGGTGACAATGAGATTACTGGCGTTTGCGTTGGTAAGCTTTTTGATGGCTCTTATCAGCTCTTGGAGCGTTTCTTCCACTGCCTCAAAGACTCTTTCCTCAGATATCAGCTTATCACCAGTAGCGTCTATTCGATTGTGATAAACGTAGACCACATCGTGATCGCGGATTAAACTCCGGCATTCGTCCTTGTTAAGACCCATGAGGTCATCAGCCTTGATGGCTTTTGCTCTGCCTTGAGTAGCGGCGAACAGAATTTTGGTTCGGTTTGCTGTTCCCTGGGAACTTTGACCATCGACTATCGCCGTGCCCGTTTCATCCTCTGCCAATTTTAACGTGCGATTTGGTAAAAGAGCAGCCATGCCTAGTTGCGTATAGCTCGGCAGCATCGACAAGGCTGGTTGAATCGTAGCCTCGAACCTGTCCTCCTGACGGATAAGAGTCACCAATTCTTCGCCAGCTTCATAGCGGAGAGCATCCGATATGATAACGAAAACCTTGTTTCCTTTGTCGAGGAACGGACGTACCCATCTTTGGAAGAAGTGGCGCTGGATTGTTACACCGGGAGTATCCCATTTCTCTGACGCATCTATTAGGACCTGCCAATTTTCGTTGACCTTAGTCAAGTAGGTGTTCGAATATAGGTTTTCGACGAGTTCCACCAGATTCTGCATAAGTGATGTCTGCGCGGATCTGCGAACATGGCAAATAAATTTTCGATAGAGTTGATCGAGTTTGTACCAGGATTCCGAATAAGCTTGGACACTTTCTGCCACAGAGGGAGATGAAAGTCTTGATTGATCCAGAGCCTGAATGAATTGTGCACCATAATCCACGGCTTGATATAGATCTTGGAATTCTTTGTACCAATGCGTTTGGCGTCGCCTGCGTACAAAAACGGCGCAATCACCAGGAGAAATAGTTTTTTCAGTTACACTCCGGACTAAGTCGCTCAGGATTTTTTGGTCAATCAGCCTGAAATAATCAATTTCGACCAGGCGTTTGAAATCGTGTTTCTGTAAGTCTTGTTCGATACTGAGGGCTTCGGCGCACTCTTCAGACAATTGCTCAAAGGATGCCTCATGTTGGCGGCTGTCTTTCCAGCGTCTCAAGAAAACAAGTGCATCCCCTGTAAGCTTGATTTCACCGTCGGTGCCCATTGCATAACAGGACTTAAATATCTGAACTACGAAATCCCGCACACCTGGTCGTTCGGAATCGTATCCATAATATCGACGAAGCTGATCCCACAAGAATGGTGCTAGACCGGCTCGTTCGATGAGTTTTATTTTGTCGTCTCGTCGTTCAGCCAGCTCAGCCAAAAGAGCCTCTACTATTTCATCTATCCTTGGCTCTGAACCGGCACAAACGGCGAGGATCTTCAGCCTGAGTTTGCCGGGTGTGTCATCAGGTTTAATAAGAACCTGAAGCTGCTCTCGTCTTTTAACGGCATTGAAGAACTCGGCATGGGGTTGTATCACATCGGCAAACTCCAGGCCAAGTCCAAGCTCTCCAAGCCAGATAGCTATTTGGTCAGTGCGAAATTCACCATTTGCAAGGAATACATCCAGGAGCCAGTTGTCTATGTCTGGTGGCTGCTGACCTTCTTGATACACGAGAAACTTGCGGCCTGGCTGTTCCCGGAGCAGTCGATATTTGATGGCAAATTCGTTGTTTTTCAACTCTATTTTGTCAATATCGGGCAGCTCAAGTGAGTCGAACTCCTTTCGCAGCTCGATCTTTTTGTCATACCAGAACACAATTCTGTGTCTCTCAAAAACTTTCAACAGACCTTGCTTTATCCGCTCTGTGCTCACGTCTAGTCTTCCTCGCTAGTCATTCCAGGAATAGACTTCAGGGCTCGTCCGAGCTTGTTGTAATTGACCCTTACGCCATCGTCGAGGTCGATCTGCACCTTCTCGCCAGCAAGGGGATAGAGGACGTCACGTTCGTAAGTATCGAGTTCATCAATTGCTTTCTTCAGAATTTCGATTTCTTTCAAAGCTTTTGTCTTTTCAGCGGGCGAGACGCTAGCGCTAACCGTAACAGACTCAAGGTGACTCTTGCGGGCTGACAATTTGTTGCGGAACTCGCGAAGGTAATCATTCAAGATGATGCTCACGGTGTCAGGACGGTACCGGTGCATATAAATAAGGGCGTTAAACGTGCCTTTGGGGCTTGAAAAAAGCCAGTAGATTGGTCGTTTCTTATAGCGCTTTACGTGATCGGTATAAAAGTCTTTGAGAAAGTACTTGCGAATGTCGTTACCAAGCGCAGTCTCGATAAACTGGAGATTCTCCTGATAATGTTCGTCGCCAAAGGTGACCCGGAGGAATTTGCGAAAGCGCTCAGAAATGTCATCACTGAACCAGTCACCATCTAGAATAGGAACTACGTTGTCTTCATCTGGTTCGAAACTAGGATCGGGAACCCGGCTGTGATAATGGCTCTTCTCTTCACCTAGATTAGCCAAAATTATGCCGGGTTTATCGAGTGAATATCGGCCGAACACTGTTCCGACCGCATAACTTATCAATTCACGGACAGTCTCTGACAGATGGAGCGACTCTAGCTCGTTCTCCGGCTTACTGGCGTCAAATCGATAGTACGGATTCGAATTCAGAGTAATTTGTTCTAGAGAAACTTTGGGTTCAAATTGGTTTTCTAGGGAATAGGTCGAAAGGAATAGCTGATTCAGCTTTTCTTCCTTTTGCTGCACTTGTTCAGCGGTTCTTAGCTGCCATTCTCGCAATTTTTGGTACGTTTGCCTCAGGGTGTCCGACCTGAATTTAGGATGTCTGATTTGCGGCTCGGTAAAACCCCAGGAAAGCTCACTTGCATCCCAATCGTCTTTTGTTACTTCGATTAGTTCGGATACTATGGCAATAGCAGCAGGGACAGACTTAACTACTAATGGCAGCGAGCCAACCGGACCTTCATGAAAATCCAGCGTTGGCGACAACGCCGTGAGCAAATAGTTGACTAATAGCGAATTGGCAAATCCAAGCACATACAAGGAAATAGACTCATCGCTGCAAAAGTACATTGAGCCTTTGGACTCAGATATATATCCAGGTGGAGAAAACCTCATAGAAAGGCTCGAGCATGACAGAGATGACCACGTTAATCCCTGCTTAAAGTAGTACGAGTCATTTCTAATTACTGCTCGGTCAAAAGCTCGGAGCTCTTGACCGTCGTTCTGCCAATTCACCACGAAGTTGTTATTTCCGTACCATTTTCGAAACGTCCCGCCCTTGTTACAAGGAAACCATTTTTTTCCTGAATGTCTGGCGTCGTCACGGTTTTCGAGATTAAAGCCAATGCTAGACAAGCTGATTTCATACCAGTAGCGCAAGAATCGTCCATTATCTGCCGTTGCCAGTCCTTGTCTAGTCTTGCCAGCATCATTCAGGGTTTGGCTCGATGAGAATATCTCGCGTATTCGTTCGTTGACCCAATAGGCTATAGGGCTACCCTTAATTTTTTTAAGTTCAGCAGCACTTGCCTGGTAAACCCAGCCGCAATTCACGTTCTTAATGCCATGAAGAAGTTTGACGGGCTGTAATTCAGATCCGTAAAATTTCTGCAGATCTATAAAAGTACCCTTAAACGATTCGTCTGCGCGCGTAAACAGCGTAAAAGCGCAGATAGATACGTAAGCAGAGTCAAAGAATGCATGAAATTCAGGGCGAACCAAACTGGTCAGCGTGGTCTGTGACAGGACTTTATTCCTAAGTTTCTCGAAGGAACCTAGGAACATCCAGTTGAATGGCGTCATCATGCCAATGTAGCCTCCGGTCAAAGTAAGAGACATGATGCGCTGCACGAATGCAGAAAATAGGTCGGACTTAACCTCTGGGTAATTGTTGCTAAGGAATTGCTTCAATTCGACATTCATGCCCTTCGTACCCATGTAGGGTGGATTGGCAATGACCACATGATACTTTCTGTGGAGAAAGTCAGCGAACCGCAAAACCTCTAATACTCGCTCATGGACGTTGGAAAGGAAAATATTTGTTACTAGATTTTTCGTCTCTACTAGCTTCAAGAAGTGCCCAACGTCAATTGCTGCAGGCACAATTAGAGACCCGAAATTGTCACTTGCTTCAAACTGCATCAAAGTTTCCTGAACGTTAACTGTGAGCAGGTCTCTTCCGGCAGCGTCAATATATTTCGAAATTTCCTGTGCTTCAAAACATACGTTTCTCAGTAGACATATCTGAGGCTGGGTCGGCTTGTTGAAAAAACGGCGATACTTTTGCCTGGCCTTCATCACCAACGCAAATGCAGCCAATTCAGCGGCGCGCTCGTCAATCTCAATTCCGTATAAATTTTGCTGTAGTATGAGGCTCGGAATTTCAGTGGGTTCGTAGCCCTCTTCTTCGTAGATCGAATAAAGCAAGTCGAATGCATAAACTAGCATGTGGCCGGAGCCACATGCAGGGTCGCATACTTTCAGTTCTTCAGGTTTGGTTACCCGCAAGAAATCGGTCTCATCTTTCTCCGGCTTGATGTAATAATCCATTCGATCTACAAGGCGGGATTTTGGTCTGTTTAACATCCAGAGACGGCCTAAGGAGTTTTCAACTAGGTAGCGGACGATCCAATGGGGCGTAAAAAGCTGTGTCGCGGCTGGGATGTCTTCTGGGGTAATCTTCTTATTCTTCTTGAGGTCCTCGAAGACCTCGTCCTTTTTCTCGGAGATGTAGAACTGGTAGAGCCAGCCTATGACTTCCACATCCTTACAAGTATTTTCTGTGAGTGTATCGCGCATGTCTGCGAGAACAGAGCTGTCGGACAGCAGGTCATCAGGCATTAAAAGCTCTGTGTAATCAGCAATTTTCTCGAAGAGAAAAGGCATGATTGAGTTGTAGTAGTTACAAACTGCCACTATTAAGAGTCGGTATGCCTCTTGCTGCGGATCTTTGGAGGTAATGTGGCCACCGAGGAGATCGAAGACGCGCTGCTTATTGATGAAGGCTTTTATCGATTCATCGATGTGTCCTTGCTTTGCCTCCGCTAAGATCTCTGGCTGAGTAAAGCCATCGGCCGGCGATACTGTTCCCATTCGCGTATATCGGTTTACATCCATAAACCTCAAAGCACAGAAGCGATTGAACCATGTATAGGCTACGCGCTCAATGACTGCCTCTCGAGAGCTTATTGCAATCTGCTCTTTCAGCTCTTTAATAGCAGCCTGCTTTTCGCGCAGTTCTGCTGAATCGCTCTTTACGACTCTGTCCAGCTGAGCGGCAACTTGCTCTCTAAGTTGTCGTCGCGCAGCTTGAGCAAATTTTTTCAATGCGCCAGTGTCGATCTGCTGTGTTTGCTGCAATGTCTTCACTAAATCTGGACCCTCTTGCCGTTTGCTATCTCTTTCATGATGGCCGCCTTGAGCGCTGCGAGGTATTTGTCGACGTCTTGTTCTTCAGCAAGCCAAGCCTTATCAAATGTGACTTGAAGCGAACGCGTAGCAACATATTCAATCTTGCGTTCGGGACGCTGCTTTGGTTTGCTTAGCGCTATTTCGGCTACGACACCGACGGCGGCAGGCTCGGGCTCTGGCTGGGACCAGTTGCTTACCTTTGTCAGCAGATTCTGGTACTCCTCTTCCTCGAAGCGTCTTAGCTGGTCGCGTATTACGGCTATAAGTGTTTGTCGATCAAGGCTGTGCAGAATTTGATCAAAGCACCCGGAGAGCTCGTACTGTTGCTCCTTGGACAATGCTGAATAGTCATCCATAGAGCTTAGTCGTGTTTGTAGTGCCTGAACCGCCTCAGAAGCCTTTGTCTTTTCCGTTTGTAACCGCTTGGCGATGCTGGACTTCAAGCCGTCCATAAGAGACTTAGCCTGTTGCATTAAATCGCCTGAAAAGCACGTGGGGTTATCGAGAATCGCATGTAATCGAGTTGGCTCATCTCCGGGAATGTCACCGAAGTTAGCCTCTTGAGCCTGTAAAAACCTTCGAGCTTCTTCATAGACGTCTTTCATAGAACCACTCATAAAGCGCCTTATCGGATCGAGGGTGGTCTCTTTTAAGTCGAGCATCTGCTCTCGCTGCTGAGCGAAGTCTGTAAGGAAGAATGTGTAAGGCTTCGTGGATAGCTCCTTAATGTGTTTTATGGGCTCTTCCAATACTTTTAAAAATGGAAAACTGGACTTCTGAGCCAATACTGGGGCGAGTGAAGCTAAGAGTTTTTGCAAAGCCGTAAGCGTTTCTTTACCTAAAGCTTTTGCATCAGTCGAGCTCGCTGGTTCGTCAAAGAAATCGGCATAAAAGTCCTTGAGTTGTCTGACCTGTGATGCTGTGTATTCCAGTTGGCTTTCTAGCACAAGGTTTGCGTGTTGCTGAGTATTGCGCAGGGCACGATCAAGTTCTGCTTCTTCCAAGATATTTCCATCAAGACGAGCTTCGAGCTTACCTCTGCCACACAATTTGGCCGCAGTGCAAAGAATGGCTGCTAGGTACCACCCATACGGTTTGCGTTCAAAATTCTCCACCAGGGACTTTACCGTCGTCCTAATGCTTCTGCGGCTGTTGCCTTGCATAAAGCCAAGCATTTCTTGTTCGCACTCGGTGAAAGTGGTGGCATCTGAGCCAAATAGTCCCTGTGCTGATTGTTCCAAGCATTTCGAGATATCATTTTCGGTGTAGTTGATTCCACGGAGCATTCGAAGATGAGGATAAGAGCGAAGGATCAACTCGTGAAAGCCCTGAATAAGCCTAGATTGCGCGTCCTCTGATGCGATTTCTAGAGACTCACCTTTAATTATCAATTTTGATTTGCCCAACAATCTGGCGACGTGCTGTTGAAGATCGAGATACCGCTCGCGATTCTGGAAGCCTTTATCGGTGAGAATTCTCTTCAGAGCTTCCTGTTGGGTGATCAAAATGTTCTGAGCAACATACTTCTCTGTGCGCTTGTACATTAAGAGGTCGCGCATGACACGGTCATCTGCCGGCATTATGACTAGCAGTTCGTCCCGCCCCATTGACTGAGCGCGAAGGATTTCTTCATTGCCTGAATGTTCATAGAAGGGACTGATGGCATGAATAGCCAGTTCATGTTCGCGCCCGAATAGTCGCCCATCCAGCTTCTTAGAGAACTGGTAATCCTGACCGTTTTGGTCATAGCGAATTTTTCTACTTTTGATGACACCGTCGAAAATCATCTTCGATAGTTCTTCAGCCACGTCAGCAGATTCGACATCGGTGTTCTTAATCTCCTCTTCAACGTCTTTTTCTTCATCCGTGAGGAACTCGTACTGGTCGCCATTCCTTTGGATATATGTCTGCTGTTCCAAGAAATTGAGGGCTTCTTCTAGCTGTTTGCGAAGCGCAGACAGATCTTCATCGAGCTTGCCCAGCATCAGGACAGATAGATTCCTGATTGTGGACTTGAACTCTTTTACGTATTTGACAAGGAACAATGCCTTGAGGACGCGCAGAGCAAAGGGATTGCCCAGGTGCTGCTCTGCCTGCAATATAGATCTTTGAATTTGTGCTTTCACTGAAGTTCGAATTCCCTCGAACATCAGATCGAATGTCGGCAATTGATCACTATCGTCATCGGAGATTTTCACTGCTACTTGTTGAAACACGCCGAGCATGGAGCGCTCTCCGACAGAGCTGTGCTTACCTTCGAACGCGTTGTGGTGGGAAAGGTTTTCTATGGCGGATTGGAATAGCGTGAACTGATACGGAATGAAAGGATAGCATTGGATGAAGTGGTCTCGATTTTTGTAGATTGAGTATGTTTTGGAACCATCAGCGAAGTTGAAAAGAGTTTTAAAGTTGTTTGATTGATGATGGTAAAGTTCGGACAGCCGTTCTATGCCGGTGTCATTTTTCTTTAGGAGTCGCTTCTGTATGACCTCGTCTACGTCAGTGCTGGTTAGCTTTAGCCTGTTGGCAAATCGGGCTTGAATCTTGGAGAAGTCATTTCCTTGCTGCTTTGTCATCTCGCCGATAACAGCATTCATGTCTTCCTGCGCAGTGACAATTACCCATGCTCTGCCGGAACACTTGGTAGCAAGGCTCTCAGCAATCGTCTGTAGATTTGTCATTAGCTTGATGTTGTCGGCTATGTACTGGCCTACTTCGTCAACAAAGAAATTCAACCGGAATTGAGGTCCTTGCTTCTCTATGTGCTTGGACACTTGCTCGGCGAAGTCCTCAATAGAGACTTTGTACTCGCTGCGATACTTGTCCAGTATGTTCAAGGCAGTGTCTTTAGCAGTGCCTGTTGCGGCCGCATACGCCTGGGCAATGTTACTGGCTTCAAGTAATGACTGCTCACGGCCGGATTCCCAGCTTTGGCCGGATACTTCTCTATAGGATGTTTTGAATTTGTCGAAAAGCTTTCTACTGTCGAGGTCACGTTCAAATTTAGCAATGTGCCCTTGCTTTCCGTAGTAGCCGCAGCTCTCGTCAAACACCTTCACGAAAACCGACAACAGTGCGTCAATCTGCTTCTTGCTGATCACGTCGGCCTTCTGATCGATGTTGAATAAGATGCTCTTGCTTGGAATTGATACCGCCTTCTTCAAGTCCCCTCGGAGAATCTCGTTCTCTATGCACTTTGGCAAGAAGATTTCCAAAGCTGGTTTGCCGTCAACCAAACGATTTTCGAGCAAGAGAGCCAATATCTTCAAAAGGTGAGATTTACCGGAACCAAAAAAACCGGAGATCCAAGCACCGTTGGCACCTTCATAGTTGTTGTAAGCGTCAAGGAACTTTTCTAATTGCTTAGATACCTCGTTGGTGAGGACGTATTCTTCAAACTCGATGCGGAGCATTGCTTCATCGTCGGCTTTAATTACGCCTTCAATAGGTCGGTTGACGGGTTTCTCAAAGATGGTGCTCAAACGCATTTTTGTATCCTCAGTTATACTTCGCAGTGAAAGATGTTGAAGGCTCGATAGTATTTATCGTCATGCAGCCGGCCAAAGAGGTCCAGAGACGCTCCGTCCTGAAGTGAATGGGTATACGCGCCAGGGAAGAACATCACGGTTGGTTTGTCTTTGGCCGTACTCTGCAGGTTGTTGAGTACGTTATGCGACCGAATGTAGGGAAAGACTTCGCCGACACCGGTAATGAACATAACATCGAAGTTGGTTGCGTTCATTTCTTTGGCGATAGCTGGTATTAGGTGCGCTCGGGAATCCAGCGTTCCTTGCAGGAGTTCCTTGAGTTGGTCTTTAGCGATTTCCGGTTCTGATTGAATGATACGGTCCCAGACGTTGCGCTCCTTGAGCAACTTGATTGACAGGTCGTACAGATTAATTTCGAGAACGAGTGTGCCCAGCTGTTGAAGTTTGTTCACCAGCTGTTTTTGAATTCTGCCCATTTCAACAGCTTCTTCGGGGCGGTACGGACAGATGAAAAATGGAACCTCATTGCCGAGTCCTTCTTTTTTCAGGAAGCGCTCACTACTTATCACAGCAAGCAAGTGCTGAAAGCGATCCTGGACTGGGCTCTTCTCTATGGTCTTTGTCATTTGGCGAGTGCCCTCACATCGGTGTCAGAAAGAGGAAAGATGGGCAGGTAGTCTTTCGATTGCTTGCAGACTGTCTTTAAGAATCGGTTCGACAATAAAACTGGCAAGATGGTGTTCTGCTTAGTAAGCAAAAGCGCTTCCCTCATTAACTGAAAAACAGTTAGTCTTACCTTCTTGTGAGTCTCTGTGCTCAGGCGCGCCAGCTCATCATGCCACTCTGCTTTTGTGTTGAAGAAGCGATCGTAGTCCGCATAGGTCAGCTCAAGGTTAAGGTGCAAAAATTTTTCGCGCAAAACTTCGATAGCCAGGTCCGAAATGAATGAGTATCGCTTACAGACGGCCAGCCATAGCATGTAGCACTGCTCTTCTCTTGAGCCGGTAACGAGTAAGTCCAATTCTTCCGGGGTAAGAGTCTTCAACCGGGAAATCAGCTCTGTGCAAAGCTTCTTGGACGTACTGAGAGTTCTCGTTTGCAGCAAGTTGGAAGAGAGTACCTGCTGGCGAACCTTAACCCAATCTTGTAGCTCAACGTAGAGCGCTGCTAGCATCAGGGATTCCTGATAAAGCAACCCTCTTCTGGTAAATGTCACGCTGTATCTCGTATCCATAATCTCTACCAGACCATAAGTTGGCCAGCGTCAGTTGCTGGACATGGTTACCGCATATTCCGCGTGACAACACGAGACTGGACTTCGCCAGGAAAGAAGAGTCAAGAATATAAGATATCGAGACTAGATTCAACTAAACACAGGAGATTAGTGACCACCTTCGGTGGCCAAACAAACATCGCGCGAGCAAAATGCCGACAACAGATATATGACCCCCATCTCCGGTCACTCGGGTTAAACGGTCATCAGAGCTAGAGAAGCACCAAAGCTTGAAAAGGAATGCCACCCGACAAGCTGGCAAGTCAAGGTATTTAGGTTCAAATTCTCAGAAGAATCAAAATCGTCCTACAATGGGCAAATTCACTTCCAGGAGATACAAAAGACGGCAACGCAAGGATATCTTGACTTCGTCCAAATTATGTCCGGTGGCACAACTGTTGAAATGGAAACATTCATGAAATTCCTGCTTAGCAGGAATTCTAGCCCGTGCGACGAGTAGCCGGCGTCGCTTGAGCACATAAAAAAATTGCGATTGGTGCCTCTTGCCGTTGAAGCTTATCCATCAACTTCGCTTGAGTGCTTGAACTTGCATGTTGTATGGCGCCACCATGAGAACCACTAGCGTGCCGACCGCTGCGCCAATGGCTAAACATTGACAAGACTTGCTCAAACTAAAGCTTGACGAAACTAGGCAATACCCGCCACAACTTCACAAAACTAGAGGCCGAACAACTATTGCTCGCCAAACCGATGTACGGTTCTCTCAAATGACTCAATCGTGCGCTCGTCCAGTTCCAACTGACTGCCAAGTAACTTAACTGTTAAAGGCTCGAGGCGGCCATAAGTACAGAATCGTCCAAGAACATTGTCGAACGTCTTTGGGCTGCCTGGCAAGTCATAAAAAATAACGGTACCAACCTCAGGAAACGAAAGCCCCTCCGTCAAAGCGGAACGAGTTACTATGAGAATGCCACCACTTTTTCGAAATTGCAGTACAGTTTGCTGCCTGTCAAAACTAGGCATACCACCATGAACAGTGTACACAGAGTGCCATAACTCATTCAACTGAGCTTCAAGGTAAAACACTGTGGCTCGATAATCCGAGATTATACACAACCACATTTTGGCATTAGAAGGCTGCTCACTATCATGTAGCATCTCTAGTAGGGCACGAAGCTTTGAATCTATACGCAAGCATGAGAGTTCATTCACTACGTTTTCAATCGCTGGTACAAACGCCATTAACCGAGCTGAAGAGTCGCAATCGACATCGCCAAGGTTCTCCTGCGTCGGTTCAAAATGCTTTGAAAAATTATCAACGTTGATACCATGAACGATTTCATTTCGAAGCTTACGAAGCTCTTGCTCAATAGCGAGAGGACTCGACATAGCTCGCTGTAAAAATCTTATTTTATATGCTCGCCTCTCAACTTCCGATTGCGGTAAGACGAGCGAAATTTGACGAAGAGCCTCCAGCAGTAAAGCTTCATCAACGGCATACTCAAACTTAAATACTTCAAGAAAAATCGACAGTGTCTGACCCTGATTGACCAATGGCAAAACTTCACTCCTTCGCCATTCAGTTACTTTTACATTTGCCTCAAAAAAAGCACTTAAGTCGAGCTCATCAGCAGGGTCTAAGGTAAACAGCGCACGAGCGTCTCGAGAATTCTTAAAAAGGCCGAGGAGAAGAGGCATTCTACTTTGAGCGGCAGCCTGTGCGTCAAGCATAACAAAACCATTCCATTCTGTTGCAGTTATACTTTCAAGGACATCGGGCTTGAGCGCGAATTGAACACTTAAAATATAAGCACTTCCTTTGGACCAAATCGAACCGTCACTGTCTTTTTGCAGTTCCCTAAATTTATAGCGATCAACCGCAGTTGAATGAACTCCTAAGCGATTAAGTAACGAGTGCATTTGATGCTGAATACCAATTCTGGGAACAATAATAAGTACACGTGAATCAGGCTCCCGTTCCAACAATTCGCATACCAAATGAGCAACTGTAGTATGAATCCCTAAGCCAGAGCTAGCCTTCAAAATATGAGCAACTAAGCCAGAAGAAGCGAAGAAGTTAGCCAAGAAACGACCCTGATAAGGGCGCAGCATACTTTTGCCGTGCTCATTACGCATCATGTAACAATCACCTCACGTCGTTTTGCATCGGCTTGTTTTGCTTTCATCAGCAGCCAGTCTCTGTGCTGAGACAATACATCCTTGTCACCTGAGGTAAGGACTCTCTTAAAGTGAAAAACGTCATTTCTAAGCTCACCTATCTCTTTTAACTTTGCACTGGTAGTAAAACGACTACCCCCAAAATTAGGTTCAAATTGACTCCAGTGGTCTCCGAAGCAAATAATTGATCTGTAATTATCAAAAGTCATCTGCTCCAAGGCCCTCGGCAATTTTTCAGCATCGTACAAAGACGACAAAGCTCTCTCTGCGAAATTAGCCAATACTGCGGCGGTAACAGAAATGCGTACAAGTTCTCGCAACGCCAACTCAATCTCGGAAAGCATTACGAACGGGCTTGCAATGTCGTAGAAGTAAGTGAGCAAGTCCATTGGCGTCAGAATTCCTTGCAAACTACTCGGCTCACCAACCAACAATCCATTATCCCTGTCCATGGCAGCAAAGACGGCATAGAATTCATCAGTAACTCTCGCAAACTGAAACTGTTCAAGACATTCTTCGACGGCAAGATCCCCAACAACACAGCGAGAGCTCTGCACATCAGAAAACAGGGCCTTAGCGGCAACTCGACCAAGTGATCTAAAAGTAAAGACGCCAAGAACCTCACCATTGTCAACAACAGGCAATTGCGAAAACCCAAGACACTCCATTTTTGCTACGGCATCCCTTACTTTGGTCTTGGAATCAACCGAAACCAGAACCTGCTCTGACGGTAGGATTCGATTGATTCTATGGAAGAGTTCCGAGATAAAACTCAACTCCCGCGACAAAGTTGGTTCTTCTAATTCGCTAAAGGCAGGCGACTCTATTGTCTCACCATGGGCCTCTCCAGGCTCTTGCTCCTGATTCATTTGAACTTGCCTTGAGGTGTGTCAATACTCTAGGTGGCCATTGTAGCAAAAACTCTTATCACTTCACTAGAATGGCTAAGCGCGACACCAAATTTCAATTGTCTTTGATCAGCTTTACCTCAAAGGCCTGATAATTAGTAACCTACAACAAAGGACTGATGTACATGACGAATGATTTGAATACCTTGACTAGTAATGGTATTTCATTACTGCGATTGGATGCTTTCGATTGGCAAAAGCTCATGGAGTCACGGCATAGAGGGCAGCGGTTTTCTCTGGTCTTCCAACACGAAGTTGCTCGCAGCGCAAAAAAGAATTCAGTAGTCATAATTACTATTAATGAAGCAGAAGAGAACGATGAAGCATTTACAGAAGCTCGACTAGCAATTGGATATGTGCGTTCTGTGCAGGCTATCGCTACCTTTTCTTCTCGCGTGTCTTTCGATCGAGTAGCTTTGTTAAACCCATCATCGCTGGAATCATTACTGTCCATGGTTTCGGCTAGTGCTTTAAAGGCTGGTGTCACAAGGTTTTCAGCGAGTACAAATGAGTTCGAAAAGGTTTCAAAAAAGCTTGGTAGCAAGCTAATGGAAATTTTGCTTCAGCTTCCTGAAAATCAGTCTGCTCTTCAACAGATCAGCTGGCAGTTAAACATACCTAAGCAAAATAGCAGCGCGCGGGCTCTTCAAAACGACGCCGTTAGTGTGGCCTTAAAGGCTTTTGGAGCTACAGACACCGATGCTGTAGAACTAAAATTATCGGAATCGGAGACGGCCTTAGCCGGAGTGCGACTTCAGGAAGATGGTGTCATAGAGCATGATGCAAGAGAAATTGAAGGATGGAACATTGAACAGTCGAAACCAACGGGCTGGGCTCGATTCATTAGAAACTATGGAATGGAAAGCCTTGAAATTTACACCGCCAATAAAAGACCACTGGAAGAATTGCTCGGTGTGGACCTCATTTATCTTAATCGCAAGAGGGGCTCTCTAATTCTCGTACAGTACAAAATGATGGAGGCCTCAGAAAAAAATTATGCAGAGCCTCACAAAGAAAAAGAGTGGACTGTTCGAATAGACTCTCAGTTCAAACTTGAAATGGAAAAGATGACTCTATTTGATAAGGATCTTGAATCAAAAGGGACCTATCGCCTAAATCCCTCAGCCTTTTTCTTCAAACTAGTCAAACGAAATTCAGATGCTAAATCAGCTGGTCTTATTCTAAGTCGCGAGCATTTACAAACACTGATCGATAAAGGCTCTCTGCAAGGTCCTAAAGATGGGCTAAGAATCAGCTACAACGACTTGGATGGTCATTACATTCGAAGCAGTGGTTTTATTGAGTTGATAAGGTCAGGGTATATTGGGAGCAGGGGCGCTACGACCCAACATTTAGAGCAACTGATTAACACTGCTCTTTCTCAAGGTCGAGCGATAGTTGGTGCCATTCAATCAGTTCTACCAGAAAGACATATCAGATGGAAACCGGATTACGATTTTGAAGCACTCAAACCATTTGAAATAAACGAAGACATGTTTGATTCCGAAATCTAGTCGACTAGGGCAGGCCAACTATTCGAAATACAAGTGCCCAATCTAAAAGTTCAGAGCCAAGGTAAAAATGCTGCTACCAAAAAATATTCAAAAGGCAATGGCGGAAGGAGAAGACCTTCTAGCAATCAAATTGCTTTTTGAGCTAATGGACAAGACTTCCAGGCACGACGACCTTTGGTGGCATGCAGCTAGCCTTGTCGTTCAACTGGCCGCAAAAAATCAGAACACTGAAGCCAATTTCGCAGTTCTCAAAGCAATTGACGAAGCTCAGGTGGTGACCAAAAAGTACCTGGAAAAAGACCACCAATTTCATATATACATGGGCTTGGCAGTATTGTATGAAAAGTCAGGTGAGCCACAAAAATCTCTCGAATATACAGAGAAAGCGCTCCCGCTCTACTATCAGTTAAACGCTGAGGAGCAAGACTATGAACTTATGAGTAGCTTCGCCTTTCTATGCATTACAAGAGAATTCTACGACGACGCAGAAAAAATTATCAAACTATATTTACCAAAAGCGAAAAGTGAATCACCAAATCGAATGCATAGACGGCTAATGGCGATAGATCTTTTGCTCCAAGTTTACGAAAAACAAAAGAAGGGTGAACTCGCCAACCGCCTTAAGACCGACTACTTTAGTGAGCAGGTGCGAGAGTTTCTCGATCAGAAACCTTATTATAGCCGCGAACGTCCTCAGATAGACGATTGGGGCAGAGACGACTTCACTTACTTTATCGACAACGCACACTACAACACCCTAGCAAGCCTCACTACAATTGACGGAATCAAGGAAAAGTTGAGCATGCTCAACGCGCAGTTCTCAGTCGCGAGACGCTCAGGCGAATTATTCACTAGCACAATGATTCGAAAGAAATACGGCGACGTAGACTTGAGTACCTTTCAATTGAGCAACGAAGAAAGGATGGAGATGTTTTTCTTTATGAGAACACACGCAAGCTTGCTAGGTGCCTGTACGCTAGGATTGGCGGGGCAGATTGCTGA
Source organism: Cyanobacteriota bacterium erpe_2018_sw_21hr_WHONDRS-SW48-000092_B_bin.40 (assembly GCA_030917395.1). Taxonomy (GTDB): domain Bacteria; phylum Cyanobacteriota; class Vampirovibrionia; order Obscuribacterales; family Obscuribacteraceae. Next base: position 4,501 of record JAUPUU010000499.1, on the reverse strand, counting down.
ATCGTATGCAATGATGAGACTTGCCATCGAAAATTCCTTGTACGCGTACAAGCTTGCTTCGGACGAAGATACCAAGGCGATCTGGCTAGCACGAAAAAGTGACGATCAGCAGTCGAGATCTGCCGTAACTAAAGCATTCCGACAAAAAGCAATTATGGAGACTCTATCCACGGAGCAGCCTGAGCTCGAAGCGGAAATACATAAACTCTACGAATTGACCATCGATGAGGGCGCCCATCCAAATGCTAATACCTTTTTCAAACATTCAGTACAAAGGAACGAACCAGGTGCTCTGGCTTTTGGCCTAAACTACCAAGACACCGATTACATAGAACCTTGTGTTGAGCATATTGTGAGCACCGGCGACGCCTGTCTAAAGCTGTTTCGGCACATTTATAGACACTGGCTTTGGTAGACCTCTGTTGCAGACTGTGGCAAAAGGAGGCAGATTTCAATTACTGAAAAACTCAGAGAAGAAGACTCAAAAGAATAATGACAGACGAATGATTGACGTCAAATTAAATTGAGGGTTGGCGACAATTACAACTGCGTTTTTATGGCTAGTTAAGTAATTGCGGCAATCGCTTGCATGTGAGTCAGCTGAAAAGCGAGCTAATTTTGGCAGTCCATGCACATGAGCGCCTGAGCTTTCCAGTGCTCGGCATCTCCGGCGACGAAACGCTGCCTCCAAACAACTTGACGACTCTCTCCGGTCATCCAGAAACAATCTTCCGCAACCTGCTTAGCGAAGGAGTCTAACTGCGAAGCAGGAAGGCCACCTTCGCAAGCTAAACGCATCATTGAACCACGGTAATCAGTACTATCACAGCCGTACCGACTCTGCCAAACACTCACGAGCGGTTCTGCATCAGACCACGGAATGGAGCCCCCCTTATGACCAAGCTCTGGCTTTATCGGAAATCGTTCTGGAACCACTTAATTTTAACCTTTCAGCTATTGGGTTTGCCCTGCGAAACATTCTCTATAAGCACTTCTGCTCGCAACCGGCCAGGATATGTTAATTCAAAGAGCTGTCCCGAGATAAATTTAGCCGCTTCTTCCTCCACAAGACACTCAAGCGCATGAATATAAAGCAACCGCTGCTCCTCACTATCGCTATACGAATAGGTCCCCGTGCTCACGACCAGGACAGAATTCTCCGGCAATAGGTAGATTGCATTATCCTGCCCAAGAGCTCCAAGGAGCAAGGATTCTTTTGCCATTTCTATCGCACCACCACCATACTCGGGCTCTGTGCTACTAGCCGCACAAGCTTGAAGCCAGCCCGGGTACGTCAGTTCGTACAGCTCTTTACTGATTCTCGTTAGATGCTTGCTTTTCTGTAGATTTTCAACAGCGTGCAAATACACAAGCCGCTGACTATCGTTACCATCAAACCGCTGACCACCGATCTGCGCTACTAACTTCCCGTTAATTTCAAGCACGTATACTGCATTGCCTTTTGTGAGTGCATTTATAAGAATTGCTCCCTCAGCCTCTGCGAGTTCATTTAGCTTAGTCATTTTTTCACCTTGGGCACAATAGTCAGTTTGCGTAAGAGTATCGGATATCCATCCCCAGTCAGCGCATCAAATCGATAGCCAATCTGTGGTTCTGGAGCTTTCGCATTGGCCATTTGTTCTGTGCTACGTGCCATCCAGAAAGTTGCCAACGCCATAACAGATGTGGCGAAAGTTAACCAGAAAGTCCATTTGCATAAATGTTTATTCGCGGTCAAAGTCTCCTGCATGAGGTAGGTTGTATCCGAAGAATTCATGAAATCGACTGAAAGCTGTAGCTTCCCGCCTGCATCTGCTTTTTTTAACAACAATCCGTATAACTGACTGCGAGTCCAATTCGTCTCAATCTCTGGATAAATAGGCTTGAGTTCAGACAATAGAAACTTGAGTGGTTTGTCTTCCTGTTCTTCTTTCATAAACACTATACTCCTCACATTTTCCGCTGACAGGGAACTTTAGTACTTATTTTGTCATTCAGAGTACTCACTCTCAATATGAGATGCTAGAACTCCGAGAAAACATTCTGCGACAATATATTCGTTCTGCTGTTCCCGATACGACAGGAATCAAATACATTGACAAAGCCGAGCTTTGCAGTTGTCGCGAGTAGAGAATCGTGGGCTAACTCGTCTCTATTGAACTTACGACAGGCATCTAGGAAGCGACTCGAACCGAATGTACCTTGCTTGTCTGCCAATTTCAGATGCTCTGTTATGTGGCGCGCAAACGGTACAGCCAATTCTTCATAAGTAACAAAAGTCTGACCCTTTTCAGATAGCTCAAGTAATGCCTTCGCTAGGGCAAGCTTGTAGGAGGCAACATTACGCCCAAATAGAATCACTGACCGCCAGTAATTCTCAAGAGTTGGATGCTCATCTTCAAATAAAGCCATGGGCAAGCGCCGTTACTCAATAGATTGTTCACATTGAAGAATAGCGCACTTTGTCCAAAATTCAGGGCCGCGCCTGCAATCTAGCAAAATCGCCGCAAAAGACGCCCCCCGTACCCGGCATGGTTTTCATTAGCTTTCGGTAATTTCCAAGCGGTAGGACAGCATTGCCCTATAATTGACGACCCAAAGCTATCCGGCAGCGCCAGTCATGGAGCTAAGTCGGCACTGTAGGTTAACCGTGGTCGCATCTCACTTCAAAAGTGCCTGCATTGCAGCATGTATGGCCGTATTGGCACAGACTTCGTGCCTGGGTGCAGACTCGCTCTATGACGTGGCGGTGAGAGATGCTACTGAGGCTCATAAAATCGGCAACTATGCGCGGGCAATCACACTATTCGAGCTAGCCGAGAAGGAATGCAGTCAGCCAGAGCGTCTTAAAGAACGCATCACAGTTCTGAATGACCTAGCGATAAGCTATTTACTGACGAAAGAATCAGACAAAGCCGCAGAAACATGCGCACGAGCCCTTGTTCTATGCAAGCAGATTGAACCAGCAGATGAAGCGATAGCTGCAAAAACCAAAAGCACACTAGATTTGATTGAAATTACAGGAAACCCTGTAAAGCGACCAAACCTAACCTGCGAAATTTCCAACAAACCGTCATATCCAGTTGAAGACGGCACATACGATTGGAGTGATGAACTGCCTTATTGTCAACACGAGATCACTGACAACAACCACGTACTGAGCCTCCACGCGGCCAACCTCGATCTTTCAGCAATCTTGATTGACACTGGCAGAAAATATCGCGTCGACCTTTTAGTCAAAAACAACGGAGAGAAAAGTATTGAGGTCCATCCAGACCATGTTTCTCTCTCGATTGTTGGCAAGAATGAACGCCCACTAAAGCCGGAAAGCGCTGACAAATTAGCCAGAACAATAGTTCAAAATGCGAAATTGAATGCCGGACTGGCAAACTTCGCAAGTGCGTTGAATGAATTCAACGCGTCGCAGCAACAGGTTTACAGCACTGCCTACATCAGCACCTCAGGCACAGTCAATCAATGGTGCAGCGGTTATGGCTATGGCACTTATTCTGGCTCCTCAATAGTTACAATGAGCAGCCCTAACTATGGAGCAATGGCAATTGCTTCACGCAATGCACAAAACACGCGAGTTGATGGCATGAACATGGTGCAAGCAGCACAAGAAGGTGCTGCTCAAATCAAAACCATCGCACTAAAATCTAATACAGTGCATAAAGGCTCATCGACGGCCGGCGCTGTATTTTTCGAGCGAAAAAGTACGAGTGAACTTGCTATTCTGCAGGTAGCTATTGGCAGTTCGAATTTTAGATTTGCATTTACGCTGAAACCCGATAGCGGAACTAAACGCTTCGCAAAAGCCGTTTGGTATGGCCCCGAGTGCATGCGCACGCTAAGCGCCGGTGATCTACTCGGTGGTCGAAGTGCACCACGGGCAGAGATGCCGCAGGAAGAGGAAACTCAATTGTCAGTCAAAGAGACAGGTACGAATTAAGGGTTTCCGCAGAGGCTCATTAGCACGACGCCATAAGGTGATGGGCAAATGACCAGCAACATTTGCTTCTCCCCGTCAAGCAATCAATCCAGATGCCATAACCACTGATGGTGGCAAGCAGACTATGCCTTTTCACCCAAATAAAAATCATGACTCGGCTACTGCTCACTCACGCCGCTGTAGGTAGACTCCGCCCACCAAACATACCACTCCACACCTCGCCAACTCTCAGACCCTGCTGCACCACTCGGTACAGATCCACGAATACTTCATTGCGCAGCAGATTGTCTACTTCCATCTCTGTGGTGCCAAAGCGTCCCATCAGTTTGCGCATGGCTGAGACTTCGTAGGCGGCGTAATGATAAATAGGTAAATGAATTGCATCTGACCTTGTGGGTCGAGGTAAGTGGCTCCGAATAGATACTCTAGGCCACCTTGCATGTGGGGGTAGCCCTCCATGTCGAACCAGATGTCGTGGGGTGGCGGCGGTGGCAAGAGGGCGAGGCCGCGCCTGGAGTTTTCGCTTTGGCTGATTTGCTCATATTTTGG
>JAUPUU010000066.1 GCA_030917395.1 Cyanobacteriota bacterium erpe_2018_sw_21hr_WHONDRS-SW48-000092_B_bin.40 | reverse complement strand
GCGGGCTATAGCCTTCCTGATACTTGGTTTGACCAGTAGCGGAAAGGGCACCATAGGTGCGGCCATGAAAAGAATTGCTCATGGTAAGAATCTTCGTGCAGTTCTCGCCTTTGTGCTTCTTGGCATACTTGCGACTGAGTTTGAGGGCGCCTTCAACTGCCTCAGCACCACTGTTACAAAAGAAAGCCCGGTCAAAAGAACTATTTAAAAATGCCACAAGCTTCTCAGCCAGCTCAATGGCAGGCTGATTGTAATAGAGGTTGGAGCAATGACTCAGTTTACTTAGTTGCTTAGTTAGCGCTTCTACGTAGGCGGGGTGACAATGACCAAGTGAATTGACAGCAATACCCGAAGCAAAGTCGAGATAGCGCTTGCCGTCGGCATCCTCAACATAGCTACCCTTCCCCTCAGTTAGTACCATGGGCTGGGTGGCGTAGGTCTGCATCAGCACTTTCTTACCGCGCTCTACCCAATCGGTTTGAGCTGAGGCTGACTGAGCAGATTGGGCGCATATACTAGTGGTCATACTTGTATTTATCTCCAGTAATCAGTGTGCCTGTCTCTTGCGGCGCTAAGAAGCCTCTGACAAGGGCGTTTGGGGCAAAGCTATTAACTATGGCAATGCGTCTAATGCCGTTCTTGATGGCCTTGACGCAACTCTTAATCTTGGGCAGCATGCCACCGGTCACGGTGCCATCCTCAATCAGCTCCTGGGCACTAGTTGCTGTAACGTGGCCAATTCTAGTCTGCGGCAAATTGAAGTCTTTGAGCACCCCTGGTACGTCGGTCATAAAAATCAAACCGTCGGCCTCCAGACTAGTTGCCAGAGCCAGTGCGGCATGATCAGCGTTGATGTTATAAAACTGCCCGGTGCTATCAATACCAATGGGTGAGACTATCGCAGTCCAGCCTGCCCACATCCAGCTGGCTATGCCGCTGTCGCGGACATCCACTATTTCACCGACCCAGCCAAGATCAGCGGACATTTTTTCAGTTTGAAAAGGTATGGCCGATTTTGAGCAAAAGCTCAAGGCGCTAACCCCTCTCTGGAGAAATTTTTCAGTGAGCTTATTGTTAATGTCGCTGAATACTTTCACGGCAACTGCCAGGGTCTCCTCATCAGTTACCCGCAGTCCATCTATCTTTTTGGTCTCTTTACCAATAGCAGCCAGAGCGTCATTAACGGCAGTACCACCACCGTGCACAACAATGACATGTATGCCTGCTTTGATCAGGACAACGGCCTCATCGATAAGAGCGTCCAACACAGACTCATTGCCAATGGCATTGCCGCCAAATTTGACTACGACAACTTCATAGGCGTTCTGTTTTAGAGTCTCTTTCGCCTTTGAGAGGTCAAAGGGAGCCACTGGTGACACTGGCATAGCGCTCAGGGCTGATTCAAAGTCTATTGATTTTAAGTTCATTGTTTTGAAATTCACGGGTTTGAAGTTCATTGAAGCTACCATTTCTGCCACCTATGTCCTGTAAGAGCCGTTGATACGCACATACTCATAACTGAGGTCGCAGCCCCAGGCGGTTGCCTCGCTCAAGCCCTCTTTCATGTCGATGTGGATGATAATGTCTTTTTCTGCCAGCACTGCTTTGCCAAGAATCTCATTGACAACAACTGGCTCCCCTTCCTGCATTAGCTCTAGTTTGCCAGCAGCACTTTCTATGGCAATTGAGACAGTTTCTGGCTTGAAGCTAACGCCGCTGTAGCCCATGGCGCAAATGATCCGTCCCCAGTTGGCGTCTTCGCCGAAGAAGGCGGTCTTGACCAGGCTAGACGAAACAATAGAGCGAGCCAGTTTGCGTGCCTCAGGGATACTATCGGCGTGCTTGACCTCAACTTGAAGAAATTTAGTAGCTCCTTCTCCGTCTCGCACAATTGCTTTAGCCAGGTCTGTATTAATTGTCTTCAGGGCCTGACAGAAAGTGAGATAGTCACTGCCCTCGCTATCGATAAGCTTGTTGCCAGCCTTACCGTTGGCCAAAATAGCCACCATGTCATTGGTGCTGGTATCACCATCAACGCTAATCATGTTGTAGGTCTCAGCACTGCTTTCTTTCAAAGCCTTAGTTAGAAGTGCCGGAGAAATATTCAGATCAGTGGTAAGGAAACTGAGCATGGTAGCCATATTTGGATGAATCATGCCGCTGCCCTTGGCCATAGCACCGATGGTGACTTTCTTGCCATCAACTTCGAATGTCAATGAAGTTTGCTTGACATAGGTGTCGGTAGTCATGATTGCCTGTGCGGCACTCAAGCCGGCTTCGGCCGAGCAGTCCAAATCTTGGCAGGTAGTCTCAATGCCTTGTTTGATTAGCTGAATTGGCAGTTGCACACCGATCACGCCGGTAGAAGCGATGATGATTTCTTCTTTGCTCACGCCCATGCAGTCTGCATAAGTAGCGGCCATAGCTTCGGCATTGATCATGCCAAGCTCTCCAGTGCAGGCATTAGCGTTGCCACTGTTGACGACGATACCACGCACAGGCTTGCCCCCGGCGACGACCTTCTCATTCCACAGAATCGGTGCGGCTCTCATGACATTAGTAGTGAAGGCCGCTGCCAAATGGGCAGGGACATCACTCCAGACTAACGAAAGATCTTTGCGTTTCCGCTTAACGCCGATGTGGGCGCCAGCGGCCATAAACCCCTTAGGGCTAGTGACACCACCAGTACAACCGTCTTCTGCAGTTAGACCTTTAGTTTTCAGGCCGGTAGTAGCACTTGTAGTTACTGCACTAGAGGCTACACCTGCTGTTGCTGCGGCCCCCACTGTAGTACGAATGTTTTGTAATCTAGCTATTGAGTTCAACGTTGTGTCTCCCGATTGTCATGTCACTATGGACGTATACGTAAAAAAATCCCTGAGTGCTTGCCTTGCGCTCAGGGATAAAAAATTTAGTTGTTGATCAAATCAACACAACCAAATAAAACCCGAGCGCAATAGGCGGCGTCGCGAGTTTCGTCGGCTACTAGAGTGGCCGATTGAGTGGTTGTTTATGTGGTTTTTGCTGTCCGAAGCGAACATTGAAAATTGCCTCACTAACTTTGGGAAAGGTTACGATGGTTTCGCACCTATGTCAACGATTTCTAAAAAAATATCACGCCGGAAAAATTGCTGACTGTTTTAGTCCGCTAGATTCAGGCCAACCGAACAACAGATTCATGTTCTGTATAGCCTGTCCTGCTGCGCCTTTCACTAGGTTGTCCAGGGCACCAACAACAATGACACGATTGGTTCTTGGATCAATTGTCATACCAATGTCGCAGAAGTTTGCGCCCTTTACAAAACGTGTTTCGGGCATCGTGTACTCAGCGTCGTCAGGAGAGAAGAGCCTGATGAATAGCTCATTCTCATAGAATTCGCTGTATATATTATATAACTCTTGTTTATTTATATTACTTATAAGCGAAGCATAAGCGGTGACTAAAATGCCCCGATTCATCGGCACCAGATGCGGTGTAAAGGAAGTACAGAATGCAGTCTTGCTAAAGGCGGCAAGCTGTTCTTCAATTTCGGGAGTATGCCTGTGGCAGGCCACTCCGTAGGCTTTTATCGACTCATTACACTCGTTAAAATGAGTGCCTAACGCTGCCGCTCTCCCAGCACCAGAGACTCCCGATTTGGCGTCTATGATAATAGACTTCGGGTCAATAATGCCCGCCTGCAAAAGTGGTGCCAATGTCAGTATCGAGCAGGTGGCATAACATCCTGGATTGGCAACCAGACTAGCATGGCTAATAGCAGCACGATTGAGCTCGGGCAAACCGTAGACAGCGTGCGCCAAAAGCTCCGGCTGGGGATGCTTGAACTTGTACCAGGTTTCGTAGTCAGCGGCTGACTTCAAACGAAAATCAGCGCCTAAATCAATCACTTTACACTTTGCCAGAATGCTCTTAGTCACTTTGCCCGCGGCATTACCATGGGGTAGGGCGAGAAATAGCAAATCGACTTGCTCAGCGAGCTCCTCTAGATCTCCGCTGCTGCAGACAAGATCGGTATGCTTTTGCAAGCCAGGATAGACTGATGCAAGTTTCTTGCCGTCGCTACTCTGAGATACGGCAGTGTGAATCTGCGCCAGGTCGTGCTGCAACAAAAAACGCACCAGCTCTTGACCGGTGTAGCCGGTAGCACCGACTACTGCCACTTTCTTTACGGCGCTCTCTGCCTCATTAGTGCTAGAGCTTTCAAGAGTCTTCAATTGTTCAAACTGCACTGCCATGATATTTTCCCTAAAAAAAATCCCCGGGTCATAGAACCCGGGGAAACAACTTCGATAATGGTGCTAAATATCAGCTACGCTATCGACCCCGAGTTCTCTAAGAAATCGCGGCGGCGTCGGCTGGTATATGTGCTGGTGTTGAACGAACTCATTTTTATGGAAGCACCTTTTATCTACTACCGACACTACAGGTCATCCCAGACAATGTCAACAGTAGTCTTTAATTTGGTTACATTTGCCCTGGAGGAAGCGAAGGAAGAGGCGAAAAAAGCTGGATAGCGCCCCTTGATCTTTATCTGATTTGCCGACAGACTCTGGCGCGCAGGTCACCGCTTCCAGAGCGACCAGCATTTGTGATACCTAAAGCTGTCCGTATATACTTGACCCATGTCGCAAGAGCAATCCACCAAACCTAAATTTAGACAATGGACTTGGTTCCTAGGCGCTCTTATTGGGTTCTTAGCCCTCGGTGGATGGCAGCCGATTTTCAACTATTCTGACTGGTCTTACTACATCACCTGCGATGCATCAAAAGGCTCTCAAACAGAAGCATTTGATGCTTTAGCATTATGGTTATTCGGAAGCTTTTGTGGCGCTAGCATTGGAACCATGATCGCTTTTCTCTTCGACGTTAAAAGAGTAAAGAGCCTCAAATTAGCTAATGCGGGCCTTTCTCATGAATCAGCTTTAGATTCTTCATCACAAAATCAATCTGCTTCGGATGGGGATTGTAAGACTTAATTAGGGCTCCGTTTAAGTTGCCTTCAAACCACAACCGACGGACATTGTCCCAATCCGAACCACCGATAAACTCCGGCCTGGTTCTCTTGTTAAGATGCCGGATCACATCGGCAAAATAGCCAGCGACAAAAAAAAGGTGCGTCTCCTGGATTGAGAGCGCCTCTTAGAGGGTCTTTACAGTAGTGTCCCAACTGCTCGGGAAACTCGGCGACCAGCCTGTTTATATGCCTGATCTGCATTTGCGCCGGACCAATAGATACGGTATCGCTTATACCATCACCTTTTCCATGCTCTTGGATATAGCGGTCTTGTCCTGAATCATAGAGCTGTTTATAGCTCTCCTGCTCATGCCTAATCACTGCGGCGATCAAATCAGGGTCTACGTGTCCAGAACCGGTACCAATGAGCTTGCCCAAATCCACAAAGCGCATGTTAGCGGCTCTGCAGCTTCCATACGAAACATAGTCATCCTCCTTGCCTTGATGAGGATGCAACACATCCAAGCTGGCGGGAGCCTCTAGAATTCTCATCTCTGGCTTCTCAACTTGGTCTTTAGTCCTATCAACAAAGACGCCAACTTTTTGAGCGCCTTTGTTCCACTCTCGATTAAGGTCCTTAAGGTCATACGCAATTCTCGGAGCCCCCGGCGCTGGTTTCCACTGCATTCCTCGGGCGGCAACAACTCTTTCAGCACCAGATTCATCTTGCTCCGAAATCTCAATACTCTTATCCTGATCCATTTTCAGAGCATTGGCATACAATTCAGCTTTGCTCTTTGGCGATGCCGAACCATCACTTTTGTCTGGGTTAAGCGCCTTTATAGCTTCGAGCAGTTCGCCGGTCGCGTTTCTGATTTGCTGCCCCTCAGGGCCGCTTAGCTCTGGCTTCTCTTCATGCTGTCGCTTCTGTCGATCACCTTGGTCGCTCGGTCTAATTTCCACCATAGCCCAGCCCCCGACTTCACAGGCTCACATTATTCCCTCCCCCAGTAAGTACCCATCTCATGACCGTCAAGGGCGCTTCCTGGCGAATATTTCCGGCTTCCATAATCAAGCTTTTGGCCAAAACCCAACCAAAGTGGGAATTCTACCCTTCTCACAATCTTAAATAAGCAATACTCTTGACAAGTCGCTACATCTTTGTCAAAAGAGGCACGCATAGAATGGCTCATCGCGCAGAATCTGACCAGCCTGCAAAAGAAGCTTCTGAACCATTGTCACCTCTGACAGCCATGCAAAATGAGGTACTCGACTATCGCTTGGTCGGCTTAAAAGCAGAAGCGAAAGCTGGGCAGAAACCAGAGCTTATACAAGTAGACGACAAGGAAGCTTCCGACAGTCACAGCAATGAAGATGCACTCCACGCTCTGACCAAAATCAAGCCAGAAGACTTGGGGCCGGGCATGAAACAGGCCAGAGAAGCCGCTATACAGCTGGAAGGCGAAAAGGATATTAAAAGCGCAGCCGCTAGCTATCAGCCCAAGTTTGAAGCTGCCGTCAAACAGTCAGATAGCGACTATTCCGACTCTATGACCGCCAACTGGGGCAAGGTAGGCATGGCCAGAATGGAAGTGATGATGAGAGGCTCAACATTCATGGGTGCGGTGCAATCTATAAACGGCAATATAAAAGAGTTGCCTGAAGAAAAGCGCCAAGAAGTTTCGACCATAGTCAATCTCTTGCAACGCGACACTATTAGCCCCGAGCTTACCGCTGCCTTGCGCAAAGAACTGGGCCAATACCCCGATGTTTTGAAGAGCTTTGACACGGCCAAAGCCGCCGAAGGTCAGCTGAAAAAAGCCTCTGAAAGCTTGGCTCAAGCCCAAGAGCCCCTACTCAAAGCCGCCGCAGAACAGGCTATGGCACGCGTAGTGCTGGCCGACGTCAAGGCCTTGCAAGGTGATACTTCCGCCGCATTCTTGCTCAAACAACAAGCCCGGGAGCAATTCGAAAAGACCCAGGGACAAATTATCGGCAGGCCAGTTGAAAACAAGCCAGCCTTGCAAGCCTAGAAAAATTTTCTAAGCTTAACCTTAGGGGGCGCCCGTGGGTTATAGTGACCTGGTTAAAACAGCTCGGCACAATGCGGGAATAGCATGACCTCCAAAGCAATGGGATTGGTCGGCTTCGTGCTCATCTTGGGCACAGCCTACCTGATGTCTAACAACCGCTCGAAAATCAACTATCGCTTAGTTATTTCAGGGCTGGTTCTGCAACTGCTTCTAGCGATTTTTGTTTTAAAAGTAGAGTTTGGCCAGATGCTCTTTCGCAGTCTGGGTGACGGTATAACCCAGCTGCTGCACTTCTCAGACAAAGGTGCTGGTTTCGTCTTTGGCCCATTGGTGCAAAACCCTGAGAATCTGGTCAAAGTTTTTGGCCCCGGTGCCGACTACATATTTGCTTTTCGCGTGGTACCAACGATTATTTTCGTCTCGAGCTTAGTGAGCATCTCCTATTTTCTTGGCATCATGCAAAAGTTTGTGCAGATTGTCGCCAAAATAGTCTCAGTCACAATGGGCGCTAGTGGCGCCGAAGCGCTTTCAAATGCTGGCTCTGTTTTTGTTGGCCAAGTCGAAGCACAATTGCTAATTAAGCCCTATGTGCCGACCATGACCATGTCAGAACTACTCGCCTCAATGGCTGGTTCAATGGCCTGCGTGGCCGGTGGTGTTCTAGCCGTCTATATCGGCCTCGGCATTAAAGCTTCTTATCTCCTCACAGCTAGCATTATGGCCGCCCCCGGAGCGCTGGTTATCGCCAAAATAGTCTGGCCCGAAACAGAAGTATCTGATACCAAAGGCGAAGTCAAAGTTGTAGTAAAAAAAGATCAAGCCAATATTATCGATGCCGCCGCCCATGGTGCTTCTGAAGGTTTGCGCATTGGCCTTAATGTGGTAGGCATGTTGATTGCCTTTATCGCGCTTATCGCCCTCTGCGACGCTGTCATTGGCTGGGCAGGCAACTGGTTATTTATCTGGGGCATGAGGCTAGATGGCATTGGCATTGATTTGGCCCATCTCGAATTGAAGAGCATTTTTGGTGCCTTATTTGCACCAGTAGCTTTTGTGCTTGGAGTTCCGTGGGTTGATGCCCATACAGTTGGTCGCTTGATGGGAGAAAAGCTAGTAATCAACGAATTCGTTGCCTATACCGATCTCTCCAACATGCTAAAAGACCCAGCCCATACTCTCTCGGCCCAAGCCGAAACCATTGCCACATTTGCTCTTTGCGGTTTTGCAAACTTTTCATCAATAGCCATTCAAATTGGTGGCATTGGCGAAATAGCGCCTAATCGCCGCGAAGACCTCGCTCGGCTCGGGGTCAAAGCACTAATATGTGGCACCTTAGCATCTTACCTATCAGCGACCCTGGCAGGCTTGCTAACCTAGATTTAGTTTACCGAACAAAAAATAGTCTACAGAACAAAAAAAGGAAACATGATGAGCGAGAAAGTGAGCTCAAGTCTAAGCTCCAAACTAAAAGGTCTGGCAATCTGGCTGCCCATAGCCCTTATAGCTTTATTCTCCCTCTACACCATGGCCTCTTCTAGAGGCGAAAAAGTCAACGCCGTCTGGCTAATATTAGCGAGCTCCTGCACCTTTGCCGTCGCCTACCGTTTCTACAGCAAGTTCTTAGCCGATAAAGTCTTTGCCCTGCAAGACGTCAACGAAACACCAGCGTCTATTGTTGACGATGGCAAAGACTATGTACCAACCCACAAATGGGTCTTGTTCGGCCACCACTTTGCCGCCATAGCTGGCGCTGGCCCTTTGGTCGGGCCCATTCTCGCTTCGCAATTCGGCTTTCTACCTGGCACAATCTGGATTATTGTCGGTGCTGTTCTCGCTGGAGCAGTGCAAGATTTTGTCATACTGGCAGCTTCCATGCGGCGCGGCGGGAAATCACTGGGTCAAATGGCCCGTGACGAGATTAGCCCATTAGCTGGAACAGTGGCTTTAATAGCCATTTTGCTAATCATGATGATATTAATGGCAGTGCTTGCCCTTGTCATCGTCAATGCCCTCAAGGCTAGCCCCTGGGGCGCCTTTACCTTACTAATGACAGTGCCGATTGCCATGGTCATTGGTGTCTATATGAAAGTGCTCCGCCCCCATAAAATTATGGAAGGCTCAACTATTGGCGTCTTACTAACGATACTAGCTGTAGTGGCAGGCAAATGGGTAGGACAAGACCCCACATGGGCACCGATCTTTACTCTTAGCGGCACACAGCTAGCCATAAGTGTCATGATTTATGGATTTGTCGCCTCAGTTTTACCGGTCTGGATTTTACTAGCACCGCGGGATTATCTTTCGGCCTTTCTCAAAATTGGTGTAATTAGTCTATTGGCCATTGGCATTCTGCTGCTGCGCCCAGACCTTGAAATGCCGGCACTAACAGTATTTATCAATGGACAAGGGCCTCTGTTTAGCGGCAATATCTTCCCCTTCTGCTTTATCACCATCGCTTGCGGGGCAATTTCTGGATTCCATTCGCTGGTCTCATCGGGCACCACTCCTAAGATGATCGCCAAAGAAACTCATGCCCGCCCAATTGGCTATGCCAGCATGTTGTGTGAAGCAGCAGTGGCCATTATGGCGATTATTTCGGCCTGTGTATTAGCACCAGGAACCTACTTTGCTATCAACTCCCCCAAAGGTGTAGTAGGCACCGATCACGTAGCCGCAGCAGCAACAATCAGCTCATGGGGCTACCCGGTCAGTGACACTGGCAGCGGGGGCATGCAAGAGCTAGCTAAAGAAATGGGTGAAGACAGCCTCTGGGGGCGCACTGGCGGTGGACCAACTTTAGCAGTGGGTATGGCGCAAATCTTTGCTCGAGTGCTAGCATCAGCACCAATAAAGGGCCTGTCTGAAGTAACCATTTCATTTTGGTATCACTTTGCCATTATGTTCGAAGCCCTCTTTATTCTTACTTGCCTCGATGCTGGAACCAGAGTGGGGAGATTTCTTCTGCAAGATTTTCTCGGATTGCTCTACAAGCCTCTGGGCAAGACCGATTGGTACCCGGCTGTGGCTCTCAGTTCAGCCTTAGTTGTTGGGGGTTGGGGCTATTTTCTCTATCAAGGAGTGATCGATCCACTTGGTGGCATCAACAGTCTCTGGCCATTATTTGGCATCAGCAACCAGCTCTTATCGGTGGTGGCGCTATGCGTTGCTACATCTTGCATTATTTCTATGGGCAAACGCTCCTACGCCTGGGTCACCCTGGGGCCACTCTGTTGGCTCTTGACTGTCACCCTAACCGCTGGCTATCTCAAAATCTTCGCAGCAGATCCCAAATTGGGCTTCTTAGCCCACGCCCATATGCTAGAGGCAAAGCTAAACTCAGCCAACTCAATAGCTGCAGGCTCAGCTGAGGCTGCCACAACCAAAGTTTTGATCTTTAACGATTATCTTGATGCTGCTTTGGGCAGTCTCTTTATAGTGCTTGTTTTAGTCATTCTATTTGAATCGGTGCGTAACTGGCTCAAACCCGATAGGCAGAGAATTGCATCAATTGACACAAGCAATAACAAGAGCGAACTAGGTGAATCAGCCATTGGAGATGAGCGATTGAGTAAAGAAATCAGCAGAGAAGATATCTTAGCCGAAGCCCAATCAGGCCCGCCACTGCGCTGCTGCTAAGATATGCCGAAACCAAGCGAAAGTAGGCTTTTAATAGAGCGCATAGCTGCTCTAGAACAATTTGTTAGCGCCATCAAAGAAGCGCAAGCCGCTGCAGATTATCACAGAAGCGAGGTGGTCGACTTATCGATCATTAACGCCGAATCGGCCATATCTGAGGCAGTAAAAAGCTTGGCGCAATATGATCGCCTGCAAACAAATAAATCGCTAAACGTCGCCTGGTTCTACGCCAAATTCGCTCAAGACATTTTGGCTGCTGAAGCCACTGAACATATTCTTGGTCAAGATACATTTTTAGACTTAGTGGAAACACAAAAGCATTTGCATGATTGGTTCCAGCACACGATGGAACGCCTTGAGAAGCGCTTGCTCAGCTATGAAGGCGAATTACTCGATGCCAACCAAGACGAAAACAGAGATGAAAACGAAGACGAAAAAGAAGAAGCTAAATGATTGACACTTTCGATTTCGACAAACCTCTAAAACAAACACAGCAAGTGGCTGAAGAACTCTTAGCGCTGCTCTCAAACAGCATTGCCGAAGAAAGCATCAACAGCAACGAAAACTATTCTAGCGATCATTCTAGCGACCACGAAAGCGACGGAGTGCACCGCCATCTGTCACATCTGCGCCTAGCAAAAGCACGCCGCGCTTACCAAAAAGCCAAGCACTCAGTCACCGAAGATGACTATGAGGAAGCCATCGAACATTGTCGGCGCGGACTCTTGCACGTCGACCTGGCAAAAAAACACTTTAATAGCAACAAAACAGAGCTATCACAAATAACAGCCCCAGCGCCACAATTTGCAGAAGGGAGCTGTGAAGAAAGTATCCAAGCTTTAATTGAAGCGATTACAAAAATCAAGCTGGTGGTCGAATACAAGAAAATCAATTTAAATCGTAGACTGCAAGAGCGACTACTAGCAGTTGTTCAATCGCTGCAGGACGCAATTGAGAGCTACGGACAGCCTGGAACTAGTAACAGAAAGGCGACAAAGTTAGCTGAATGCGGGCAAGTCTGGGCGCAGTATATCTACGGTCATTTGAACAACGATGAACTCTACGTTCAAAAGCACCAGAATAAAACACTCCGCTCACTCAGTAGCTTCGCCTGGCAAATCACAACAAAATTTTCAAGCCTGACCACAGCGCCGGGCCTAAACCAAATCAATCAAATTCGTTCACAAATGCATTCACTTGAAAGCAGCTTAGAATCAGCGCTAACAGCCTACATGAAAGACAATACTAACGACTTGGAAAAATTTCTACGACTAGGACTGATTGAATCACAAGCCCTGATGCAGTACGAAGTTCGTGCCGAACGCAGTGTTCAAGTCAGTACAGAAGACCAGCCGCCAGTCAATTTTAATCTTTTAGCGAATGAGTCGACAAGTTTGCGTGAAGATCTGGCAAGAATGGCCACCCTGCTAAAAAAATACCACCCAGATGCCAGTAAGGCTCAAAGCACTCTAGAGAAGCTGAGACAAACCCTGCCCCAAATGAAACGTGCCCTCAAAGACGAAGAGTGGCAGCAGGCGGCGCGTCTGCTCGATATGTGCGAAAGTAACACTGCTCTATTGAAAACTGAGATAGCAAAACTAGATATTTAGCAATGGTATTGCAATACAGTTTTTTCTATACAAAAGCTATATAACTAGGGATGCATTTGGCATCCCGGAATCCTAAAACATGAATCACAACGATCAATCTCAGAGCTTCTCTGGCATCAACACAGACCCAGGCCCCAACCTCAGTCTGGAATGCCAAGATAGTACAAGATTAACCGGCGGCCCAAACTTGGGGCTGACAGATTCGAACATCACGATTGCCCCGGCCCAACTAAACGACGGCAAACTTCATGCCCTAGATATCGTGGGCGAAAATTATGAAATCATCTCGCTCATCGGCGTAGGCGGCATGGGCTATGTCTATCGTGTGCGCCACCGCATTCTGCAAAAGCAGTATGCAATGAAAACTCTGAGTTCTCAGCATGTCAGTGAAATCGCCTGGCGCCGCCTGCAAGTCGAAGCACAGGCCATTGCCCGCATGAATCACCCCAATATTGTCGGCATTCACAATCTTGGCTTGCATGAAGATCGGCTGCCCTACTATGTCATGGATTTACTCGACGGCGAAGCTCTGGCCGACCGGCTCAAGCGCGGCAGCCTGACATTGGCTCAAGCTCTACCAATTTTCATCGAAATCTGCAAAGGTCTCGCCTACGCCCACAAGAAGGGCATTATTCACCGCGACATCAAGCCAGGCAATATCATCTTACTCAAAGAGCCTGATAGCTCTGGCGCAACAGTAAAAATAGTCGACTTCGGCATTGCTAAATTATCTGGTGCCAGCGATCCAAACAATCAAAACCTCACCTGTATCGGAGAAGTTTTCGGCAGCCCGTACTATATGAGCCCTGAACAATGTGAAGGCAAGCGCATCGATGCTCGCTCTGATATTTACTCGGTCGGCTGTACACTTTTTGAAGCCCTGGTTGGCCACCCGCCTTTCAAAGGCAACAACCCTGTGCAAACAATGGTCATGCACCAAAGCCATGAACCACCGTCAATGAGTGCCGCTTCTGGCAAGAATTTCCCTGATGAAATTGAAGAATTAGTGGCGACGCTACTGGCCAAAGTACCAATGGATCGCTACCAAAGTTTAGACAAAGTAGCAGAAGACTTGCAATCAATCGCCGCTGGCAGAGAAGTAAAGACTAAAGCACTATTTGACACCCATACGTTCTTAGCACCAGAAGAACAAGAGGGAGAGGACCAACCAACCAGAAGATTAGCTACTGGAGTAATCCTGGCTATCGCCACAGCAACTGTTCTCATCGCTGCCGCTAGTTGGTTTTTCATAACCAAACAGAATGAGAAAGTTCGCGGTACCAAGCAAGTTGGTGCCAAAGCAGCAGCAACAGCAGTGAAAGCTCAAGCAGTCAAAGTGGCTAGCACCACTAGCGATACTAAAGCAAAAGCAATTAGCGCTACAGAGAAGCAACCATTTAGCCACATTGTCGTTGGCGCCGACGGTAAACAAGTCAAACAATTTGACTTCCCTAAAGACAATTATCTCGGTCGCATGATCATCAATGAAGGTCGTGAATACTGGTCAGCCAAAGGCTCTAGGCAATTTCCCATTTCCACTAAGCTTGAATTAGTGGCCTCCCCGCAGTTGATGGATCAGCTCTACAACTTAGAGCGTTTCAGGCCCGATGATCTCTGGGGTATGCGCCTCTTTCTGCAGGCAATGCCTCCAGTAAAGCCGGGCAGCGGCAATGGTGAATTTATGCTGCCAGAAAGCTATGAAAGCGACATCGAATTAGCAATCAAGCATTTGCCGCGTTTGACTGGCCTGAAAAAGCTTGACTTAATGGAGTGCCCCAACGCCACTGACAAATGCATCACCCAAATAAACAAGCTTCCCAGTCTAACGATTCTACGTGCCAGTAAAACTAGTATAAGCGGCAAGGGTTTAAGCGAGCTCACCAGAATAAAAGAGCTAGAGAAGTTGACCTATAGCGAAGGCACCCAAGTAAGTACACTGCTAAAAGCACTAGCTGGTTCGAAAAAACTTACCTTGCTCAAATTAGATCGACCCGCCAATCAAACCCTGACCCTGAGCGACCTAAAATTAATTGCTAGTTGTAAGAACCTCACCCGCCTAGATTTGGATGACTGCAAACTTGATCGAGAAGGCTTGGCAATTCTGGCCACTTTGCCAAACTTAAAAATGCTCTACGCCAGTGGAAACAAAATAGACGAAAGCTGTTTGCCGATTCTCAAGCAAATGCCCAGCCTTGAAGAAGTTGACTTTGCGTCACCCTCCTGGACCCCGCACTGCCAAAAGATGCTGAGAAGGCAATTTCCCCAAATCAATACGATTATCTTTGACGAGTAAATTTTAACCAAATTGGCTGTATGCAAGGGGCACTGTCAGCATGGGCCGCATATATAAAGCCCTCCATAGAGTTCTCAACAAAATCGATGCTTTGAAAACTCTACAATCAGCTAATCTAAAGAACCCGCTATGGCTAGGCGGGTACGAAAGAGACCAGCAAAAGCTGGGCCAAGATAAAGCCACAGTTCACGAATAATGGGAATAATGCCTAAGCGAACCAGCGGTTAGTAGATAAATGGCCCCCAAAGAACCTCAGCAAAATTTTGGAACTTTTGGAGATTTTGAGCCAAATGGTCAAAACGAAACGCGATTGACCTCTGGCCAAAACCAGCCAAGCATTGGCGCTAAGCCCTATATTTCGGATGACAAATTAAAGCCTGGCGATATCATTGGTGATAACTATGTCATCCTCGAACTTCTCGGTATCGGCGGCATGGGCTATGTCTACAAAGTGCGTCATCTCATTCTTGAGAAAATATACGCCATGAAAACCATCAGTGGCGAGCAAATCTCAGAAATAGCCTGGCGCAGACTTCAGGTTGAAGCCCAGGCTATCGCGCGCATTAATCATCCGAATATCGTTGGCATCCACAACCTCGGAATTCACCAGGGCAAAATTCCGTACTACGTGATGGACTATCTTAAGGGCAATAATCTAGCCCAGATTCTCAAGAAAAAGAGACACCTGAGCTTAAAGCAGAGCCTGCCTATATTTATCGAGATCTGCAAAGGTCTTGGCTTTGCCCATAAAAAAGGCATCGTCCACCGCGACATCAAACCAGGCAACATAGTTATTCTGGACGAACCGGATTTCAATGGTGCCCGAGTAAAAATTGTAGACTTCGGCATAGCCAAATTAGCTGGCACCATCGACCCAGACAATCAAAAGCTCACAACCATTGGCGAAGTCTTTGGCAGCCCGCTGTACATGAGCCCAGAGCAATGCGAAGGCAAAAGAATTGACGCCCGTTCGGACATCTATTCGCTCGGTTGTACTTTCTTTGAAGTGCTTTGCGGTGAAGTGCCATTTCATGGCGAAAACCCAGTGGCCACAATGTTAATGCACAGCCAGGCTAAGCCGCCAACACTCCATGAAGCGAGGGGCATAGATTTTCCCGAATCAATGGAAAACTTGGTGGCAACCATGCTGGCTAAAGCTCCCATGGATCGTTATCCCAATTTAGAGTCAGTGGCCGAGGATCTGCAGAGTATTCTTGAAGGAAGAGAAATTAGTGCCTCTCCTTTCAACGCCCACGGAATGCCAAAACGATTGCTTAAAGATGAAGACGGTAAGCAATTACCACTCACAGAAGGAGCAACCGCGCTCAGAGCTATTGAGAGCATTACACCAAGAAAAATAGCTATCCTTGCCAGCTCGTTAATAGTATCGCTGATGGTGATTATTTTCTACTTCATTAATCAACGAACAATAGACAAAACCACTGCCGTAGCGACAAAAGCCCTTGTGGCAAAAACCTCGCCCGCAACTAACGAAAAGTACTCACATGTGCTCAGCAACGGCCAAATTCAATTCAATTTTCCTGAAGACCATTCAATAGGAACGATTTCGACCGTCTACAACGACCCACAGGCCAAGCAAGCTCAATCTATACTCACATTCAAGAAGAATGAAAGACTTTATTTCACGGCCAATGAAGATGCCATAACACACCCTGAGTGTTTCGACTTATTCAAAGAAAACGACCTGCATTCCTTCGCTGCGCCACAATCTTCAATAATTACAGACATTGAGAAAACGAGCAAAGAGTGCGACGTCAATTCGGCCATACCCCATATTGCCAAACTTACGGGCTTAGAGGTTCTCAATTTAGACATGAGTAACACCTCCGACTCTGCCGTTGAATATCTCAGCCGATTGCCAAATTTGAAAACCCTCAAGCTCTGTGACACCCGTATCAGTCACACTGAATTGAGCAAACTGAAACAGTTGAAGAATCTCACCTATCTATCATTTAGTCACAATAACGGCTGTAAGGACATGCTAAGAGCCCTAGCCGGCTCGACAAAAATCGAAAACCTCTATCTCGAAGGTCAGACAATCGACCTAGAATGCGCCCATTTGCTCACCGACTGCCCGAATCTAAAGCATCTCGATCTGGAAGGCTCGACCACCACGGATAGAATCCTCAAAGTTATTGCAACGCTGCCAAAGCTTGAGTATGTAGGGGTGACGGCCTGCCCAGTGACCAGATTGGGCATTGCTAGAGTGAGAAAAGCCCATGCCAGCAGCAATTTAGACGTGGCGAGTTCAAAAACCGTGAGAACCAACTTGAACGAGGCCTTCGGTGGTGAAGACCCAACCGATTGGATATTGCCGAAGTAGCTAGACTGTGGCCCCTCGGCCTCTTAAAGAATTAGACGTCTTTTGAGCAGCTAGGGCCGTTTCAGCTCAATACTGGGAATAATGATTAGGCTAAGCAGCGGTTACCACAAATGCCACAAGACGAAACTCAGCGCACTTTCGACCCTTTCAACCCAGACGGTCAAAATAGCACGCGCTTAAGCACTGGCCAGGGCCAAACAGATTCTGTCGCTAAGCCTTACATATCAGACGATAAACTCAAACCTGGCGATATCATTGGCGACAACTACGTGATCATTGAGCTGCTCGGTGTGGGCGGCATGGGCTACGTTTATAAAGTGCGCCATCTCATTCTTGAGAAAATCTACGCCATGAAAACTATCAGTGGCGAGCAAATCTCAGAAATAGCCTGGCGCAGGCTCCAAGTAGAAGCCCAAGCCATTGCTCGCATTAATCATCCGAATATTGTCGGCATTCATAATCTGGGTATACACCAGGGCAAAATTCCATACTATGTGATGGACTACCTCAAGGGTAAAAATCTAGCCGAAATATTGAAGCAGAAGAGATACCTCAGCCTAGAGCAGAGCTTGCCCCTCTTTATTGAAATATGCAATGGCCTTGGCTTTGCCCATAAGAAAGGCATAGTACACCGCGATATAAAACCAGGCAATATAGTCATTCTGGATGAACCTGACTTCACCGGCGGCAGAGTAAAAATCGTAGATTTCGGCATAGCCAAACTAGCTGGGACCATCGACCCCGACAATCAGAAGCTAACAACCATTGGTGAAGTCTTTGGCAGCCCGCTGTACATGAGCCCAGAGCAATGCGAAGGCAAACGCATTGACGCCCGCTCAGATATCTATTCGCTCGGTTGCACGTTCTTTGAAATACTGACCGGTCAGGTGCCCTTTCATGGTGAAAACCCAGTGGCAACAATGCTTATGCATAGCCAAATTGAGCCACCCTCACTATACGAAGCCAGTGGCTTAGATTTTCCAGAATCAATGGAACACTTGGTCGCAACTATGCTGGCAAAGGCACCAATGAATCGTTATCCCAATCTAGAGCGGGTTGGTGATGATTTGCAAGACATTCTGGCTGGTAACCCAATCAGCATGTCACCATTTAATACCAGCATCAATCTCAATCGCTTTTCTGATCAATTTGAAGATAATGCTATAGATGACGAAGGAGAAGAAGAAGAAATTGTCCTGGTCAAATCAAAAAGAGTAAAGCTTAAAGCTATTGCCATTGCAGGCTCTCTGCTAGTAATAGGAGCACTTCTAATTGCTGCTTATAGCGTTTACTTTAAGACCGCAGCCAAAAGCCAAACGACCGCCAAAGCACCAGCAGCAGTACCAATTGCGACAGACGAAACACCGCACTATTTCTCTAGTTCATTTGATGGCGGCAGAACAATTCGATTTGAATTTCCCAAAGAGCAATCTTTAGGTACTATTGGCTACGCAAGCAAAAAGTCGCAGCAAGAAGCAAAAGGCACAGTAGTACTAGAGCAAAAAAAAGAAATTCATTTCTCCGCCAACGAATACATTCTTACTCACCCCAAATTAATAGACTCATTCAGACCCGACGATCTCTACATGTTCAATGCTCCAGAACAAGAAAATGCCATCAAGATGGATGAGCCCATGGCTCACATAGCAAAGCTAACAGGCCTTAAAAAACTAAACCTAAAAACCAACAGAGCTACCGACGCCATTGTTCCGTACTTAGATCAACTTACCAATCTTGAATCGCTCAATTTAGATATGACCCATGTCACAGGTGCAGGTCTGGTGAAGTTCAAAGGTCTAAAAAAATTGAAGATGTTGTTCTTCAGCTACAACCACGGCGTGCCCGACTTACTCCAGGCCCTCCGTGGCTCACAAGAGCTTCAGAACCTCTACATAGAGTCACCAGATATGCCTTTCACTACGCAGTATGCAAAACTTTTAGCTGATTGCCCAAACCTTCGGCATCTAGACCTACAAGCCAGTAAACTCAACAATGAAGGCTTATACATACTAGCCACGCTGCCGCATATCAACTTCATCGATGCTACCGACTGCCAGGTAACAGATGAAGCGGTAAACAAAGTCAATGCCTCACGCAAGGGCAAAAAGATACGCATCCCAACGAAAAGCCACCTTGAAGACAAGAATGCTTTTGACAATGAGTCACCTGCCATCTGGATGAAGTGATGAAGAAGATGCTCGTTGCTACTATTCTTGCTATTAGTTGCAGCCCTGCCCTCGCAGCCCAGCAAGAAGAAACTGGCCTCCTTCTTCAACAAAGTTCAGTCAGCTTGGGCAAGCAAATTACTGTAAAAATTGGAGCGGACTGGTTTCAAATAGAAATACCAACTCAAGGTTATTGTGTCACCAGCAAAGCACCCGACTGGAATGTGGTGTTCTATCGACCAGACACAAAACTCTCCATAGTTGTACCGTTCTCCGAAGTTTCGAAGAAGGCCTCACTGGCAGGCTCTATCGGTGCCATGTCGTACACCGCCGAACTTAAAATACCGACCCAGCATCAAGAAATACATCGCAACGGTTTTGTCTTCTATCAATACAAGCTACCTGGCATGAAAGACGAACCAATCTTTCTCAACGAGAGATTAAAGCGCGAGGAAATACTGGTTAAGCAGTACACACTCACAACGATACGAACGAAGCTGCCCAAACAAGGGACGCTGATTGTCTGCCGCATGTTCAGTCTACCAGCCACTCCAGGCATCCCTTACAGCCTGATAGGCCTGCGCACAGACAACAAGTACAGTGCCTCCCTCGTCACCGAAAAAGCTAGCAATGCCCGGCTAAAGAAGCCCGATTTCGCTGCAATAAACAAATACAAGAAAGCGCAGAAACTTGAACAAGTTATTTACGCACAATCACCATTAGACCAATATGTGGATTTAATTCACTAGTGGGACCAAGTGTAAAACTAGATACTGTGAAGAATGTAGCGGTATATATTGCGGTAAATGGAGGAGCTGCAACACATATTTCTCAATTTAGTGTCACCTTAACCTCAAAGCTGCTACAAAGTCTTTTGTTCTAGTGCAGTTCAAATGTTTTGTTCAAGGAATCCCAATGTTTAATGGCAACCATGAGTATGCCGCCAAAGACCGCTTGAAAGACGGCACAGCAGTAATCGTACGAGCGATAAAGGCCAGCGATAAAGACCTGCTGCAGCAACTTATGAAAGACGTTAGCGCCGAGTCGCGATATTTCCGCTTCTTCTGCGCCAAGAAAGTACTTACCAGCCAAGAACTAAAATATTTCACTGAAATTGACTTTGATAGCCATATTGGGCTAATCGTTAGCCTCTGCAACGAGAAAGAAACTCCAATCGCTGTGGGCCGCTACATCACTCAGACAGAAGACGAAATGAGCGGTGAAGGCAAAGCTGGAGCCGAGCTAGCTCTGCTGGTCGGTGAAGACTATCAACGCCAAGGCATCGGCAATATTCTGCTCGACCACCTAGCGCAAATCGCCATCACCAAGGGTGTTTCAGAGTTTGTCTGTTACATCATGCCTGAAAATAGTAAGATGCTCAGCTTTCTGCGCCACTCAAAATATCCAACCAATCGGCTAAAGCGCTCAGCTTCGGTCATAAGCATGACTGTTGATTTAAGTAGTGAGAACAAATCGGCGTAGAGAGAACTAACCTGTCGCGAACGAAGCATCTGCCACCCAAACGAAACTTCTGCCCTATACTATGCTAGACATACTGCGGGGTTTCGCTCTTGGCAGAGAAATTTCTCTTAGCAATTGCTTCAGCACTAACTCTTTCCATCGGTCAGCCTTGCCTTCATGCAGCTAAAGCCGCTAGCATTGCTGACAGTCCGGCGAAAAGCCCTGCCGATAGGGCAGCACAGCCCAACAACAAAGGTGCTGCCAATAAGTCGCACGACAGACCCAATGCAGCTGATGAAATGTATGCGTCGCTTCGCCTAACCGAACAGCAAAACACAGCTCTAAAAGTAGAGTATCTACCTCCTCTAACTGGCAACGCCGGCAATCAAATTCTGTTATCAATAGGCGGGGTAAAGCTGCGCGGCAAAGCTCTATCTCAAGTCTATGACATGCTCAAAGGACAGTTGGGCGATACTATCGATGTAGAAGTGGTCGGAGACAATCGCATTGTCCAGAAACGGAAGATCCTGTTTGCTAAAGACTACAAGAGCGATCCAGAAGGATTTAGCGCCAATAGCCTTCGCTCTGACTTAGTAAGCCTGGGAGAATTGAGCACTTTTAGATCAAACATTTTGGAGGGCACAGGAGCCCCTTACGATTTAATGGCGCGGCACAGATGCCTAGTTGCTTTAAATGATGGCAAATATATCTCAGCAGAACCGGCCCCCCTCACCAATCAGATGCTATTAGATAGCCTCATTTTGAGCCAATCTATGGGCGACTTGAGCACTGCGGACCAGATTCTTGCTCTCCTTCTGAAAAATACTCAATCACAAAAAATACTGCACCAAGATTGCGCTAAAAATCTGCAATTGGCAGTTAAAAACCTCGTTGCGACAGATCGGGCTGATAGCGCACTTGCCCTCTGCCAAGTAGCCACTGCATCAGCAGAGGCTAGTGAACCATTTCGAGCCGAAAAAATTCACACGCTGAGAGCTTTGACCGAAATCAAAACGATAGCCGGTCAAGCGGCTGCTGATGCCTATGCCAACAAACTAGCTGCGGATCTAGAACCAAGGCCGATCGACTACTATGCAAATCTTGTTTGGCTCTGCAATTACTTCATTGAGAGAGGGCAAAAAGAGCGAGCTATCAAGTTATACAATCACGCTGCAAAAGATATACAGAGCCGCCGACTTAATTCTTCCATAGCAACACCAAGTTATTTAGGTCTGACCAGTGAGCAAGGTCTGGCAAATTTGTTATATAACAAGGCTTGGCTTTGCGCAGACACCGGCGACCTGGTCCAGGCTCAAGCCGATCTCAAAGCACTATCAGATTTCTACAACCGCTGTTTTACTGATAAAGAACGAGCGATACTAAATGAGGTGCCAATTTATTTTCCTACGCCTGACCAAGTGCTTCAGGCACGGTCGGCACTAGGCCAAGGCGTCAAGTTAGCAAAACCTCCGGCAACAGAGACAGAACCTACATATAGCCACTACAAAAACCTTGACGCTTCCGCTCAAGCGGGGTTACAAAAACTAGCAGCAATACACAAAGCCCTCGCCAGCAATAATAGGTCTCTCGCAGAAGCTGGCGCATCTAGCTTGCTAACCTTGTATGCACAACAGATGCCTCAACCACACGAACGCTATTACGACCTAACTCGGCTAAATATGTTTTGTGCCAGCCTTGGGGTAGCAAGGGCATTTAGCGATAAGGGCTGGTATCAGTCATCAGACGAATTATTGAATAAATTGCAATCAATCGTCTCGCAAAAGCCACTCTCATTGAATTGGCGCGAGGTCGCTTGCGCTATGCTCAGGGCGGAACTGGTCGTAAATGCCAATCGCACGCAAAGAGAAGTCGAAGGAAAGTTCGACGCTCTAGAAGAGCGTTATCACTCCACGGCTCTCCACGGTGCTGATGACAGCGATCCATACGACTCAGTCAGACGCGAGGATAGCTGGCGTATAAGGCTTCGACTGCTAGCAATGGCCTACTATCAAGCTGGCGATGTCAAACGAGCAAAGATCTTCATTGATAGGGCCTTAATGACCAATCTTCCCAGTCGACTGAAGGCCGATGACCCAGCTCTACTGGCAGATGACAACAAGCCGGAGGAGCGCTTTGCTCTATTAATGGACGCAGCCTGTATCTCCGCTAAACTCGGAGACTATCCTAGTGCTAGCAAACTTGCCGCCCTTGCGAAAGTAGAAAATATCAAGCTTGATGACCGCTCAACAGCTTCCATACTTGAATACGCTAAGCTATGTCAGGCAGCAGGAAAAGTAGAGGAAGCAATTGCCTGGCTGAGGCTCAATCGCACGCCAGTAATGGCAATGCCATTTGCTACGTTGCGAGAATCTATTATTGAGCACAATCGGTCTCCTCAGCGCGATGACAATGGTGCAAGAATAGATGAGATGCTGGCAAGCCTTATAGCGACTAATGGCGACTATAAACAGGCCTACCAGATCGTATGCGAGTCTACAGCTAAGAGTAACATCAACACCCCCCATAGCGCCTGTGTACTCGCTGGAGATTTAGCGGCGAGGTTAGGCGATTATGCTGCTGCCGCTGCCTACTTTGAAGGAGCAAGCTGGCAGTCGCCTGCACTACCGACGGGAGCGGATACAACTACAAAATTCAAACAAAAAGCTGTAGATATGGCTGAAAAAGCAGGGAATTACAACACAAAAGCGCTGGTAAAACTGTACTGCGACCTAGCACAAGGGCAGTCTGGCCAGAGTATAGAGCGCGCCTACAAACTATATAAAAAGGCTGTGGACATTACACCAGACAGTGACCCAGAGAAAGACCGCCTAGTAAGTCTCATGAGCAATTACGCTGGATACCTCAACCCAAAGAAAGAAAAGCAAACTCCGCCTAACGATGACGAGAAGGCCGCATTGGTCAAGACTGCTGCGGCCAATCTGCGAAAAGTAGCAGAGCTGGCGGAGCAAAACGCTCAGCCTGACGCCTACTGGTTTTGGATGGAAGTTGCCGCCAGTGCAGCTCAGGCTGGCCAAATCGAACAAGCTGTGACCGATGCGAAACACGGCATAGGGCTGTACGGGCAAAAGTCTAACCCTCTATCTTTCGGCCGAGGGGAACTCATGACCGCCTCTGGCCTTGCCTATATTCTGACAAAGGCAGGTGCTGCTGAGCAGGTAGAGAGCCTGTATCGAGAGGCAGTTAACCGGGTGAAAGTAGTAAAAGGAGAGAACTCAGTCGCGGCGCAATGGCAGCTTGCTCAGTTTTTTGAATACTACGTTCAGAACAATAAGCGAGACAAAGCGCTGGCAATTCTCGACGAAATACTAAGCACTGATTTAACTCAAGGCCCCTATCAACTACCGAATCATACGCGGTCGCACTGCGGCTTTGGACCCGTGCAGATCAACACCAGCGAGCAAGTGGCAGACCAAATTCGCGCCGTTGCCCAATCGTCGATTAAAGACACCGACAATACTTTTGCTCTAACAGTGCTATCCAAACTATTAGCGGCCCAGAACAAGCAACTGAAAGCAGACGATAGGCGTATTGGTATTACATTAAGTGCTATTGCCAAATCATATTATCGAGTCAAGGCATACGATAAGGCACTTTCAAACTACGAAAAAGCTCTAACGATACTTTTTAAATACGAGCCAGAACAGTATGTATACAGTCAATTTTATCAGGAATACCCTGCGGTACTCAAGGCACTCGGCAAGCAGTCAGTTCTAGATGAAATTGAAAAGCGAAAGGCTGACAAGGCCAAAAAGGAGATTGAAGAAAAAGACAAAGAATTACTGCTAGCGCAGGAACTGCTAAAACGGCTGGAAAGCGAGAAAATAGGAATCAATGCCTATGTAATAAAGGAACGCTCTCTCACCCTAAAATTGCAGCAAGAACTAAGCGCTTATCTAGATAAGTACAATCGTTTGGCAAAATCAAGTAGCAACAAACTCGAACTCTTAAATGCAGCCAAAACACTCGAAGAATTTGGCGATCGTCACAATATTATGTTATTGCAGACTAAATTTATGGCTGCGAGAATTGAAATCGAAGACATCCTTAAGCAGACAGATGAAGATCAAAAGCGTGAGAACTATACCATCCTAGTAGATAGATTTATCCGCCTTAAGGACATACCGACAGCCAAAACGTGGTTGGCAAAGCTCGGCAAGCTCGACGAAAACAGCACAGAAGACGACAAATATCTCAGATGGCTTGAATACAGCATCAAATGCGGTGACCAGAACTATCCCACGCAAAGATCGCTCAAGATTGAGCAAAACCTCATAAATGCGCCAGTCGTTGAGCAGCATGACTACCATACAAGTATGCTTCGGCGGCTGCAAGAACTTTACAGAACTGTGGGCACGACTAAGAGCGTCACGCAGCTGGAGCATCACGCAGCAACGATGGAAGCTCGTATTGCCCTGATGGAAAGGACGATTGCTGAAGCTCAGGCGAAGGCGGTGGAAGCTCGTCAGGAATACATGAGTTTGACACCACTTGAGCGTGCTAATAGAGATCTAGAGAAAACGAAACAAGACTTCAACAACAGCAACTGGCCTGAATTTGCAAATGACAGGGGACTACCCTTTAGCCATAGCAATAGCTTGACAGAGGCTGAACGTGGACAGTTTATGCTGCGTTGTCTGGCAGTAGCCAACGATTTGGTCAAAGCTCACAAGAGTGATGCCGCTGCAGTATTTCTGGCTGCCTGTCACGGGCCGATACTCGCTGCTGATAGGCAAAAGATTGTATCTACACTTGAAGAGATCATAGCTGTTTCTATGCAACTTAGAGATCGGCGAACTACAAGTAACTGCATTAATAGACTAGGCGAAATCACTCGCACGAGCAGCTGTAACCAGGCAGAAATTGACGCGTCGGATGCCCGGGAAAAGGCTTTTCATGCCATCACATACAAGTCGGTAGTCAATGATGTAGCCCTCGCCAGCGAGGCTCAAGTGCGCGAGTTGGCTAAAGGCTATAGAATCAATCGCTGTATCTTTGCCTGGCAGCTTCTACGTATCAACGACAAGAATAACTATTGCCTCGATAACAGCTCGGAGAAGATTGCAGCTAAAGTGACGATCGAGGAATCTGGAATAGATAGACAGCCACTATTGTTAGAAGCAGACACGCATGAAACTGCTTCTGGTACAACAGATAGCAGCTTAACCATGGCACCGTTTAAACCGGCAATGACAGCGCCAGAAAGTGCCAAGCCTCTAGACATGCCTGAACTGGTTTGCCTGCAGCCCGGTGAGTACGTGACCAACAAACTAGTTTTCGGAAGCATCGCCTTTCTTACGCCTGGCAGGACACGCATTTATATCAGCGGAGATAGCCTCGTCGATGGCCCGGTCGTGAGGCAAACACAAGGTGGTCTAATCAATACACAATCTATTCGCGAACCAAAAGGCGAGAAAAACACTTTGGAGATTTGGTACAACGGTGAAGGCACCATAAGGCTCGATGATCGGTTTAACTTTAGTGGTCTTATCTACGCACCATTTGCCAGAGTGGAGTTGTGCGGACCAACCTCTGGACAATTCAACGGCGCAATTGTTGCCAGAGACGTGGTTGTGAGTGGCAATGTCACTATCAAATATGACTCGACCTATGAGTACCTAAACGGACAGTAGCAATGATCAGATATCATTGAATCGTGCCCAATTCCAAACTCAAACTGAAATCAGGAGGCTTTCATTGAAGCTTCAGCCCGCTCAAGCAAATGCAATGAAACAATTTCAGCCGCTTCAACATTTTTAGCAAGCCTAGCATCATCGACAATCTGATGCAGCCGCTCTTCAGGAAGGGCTGCGAGAGACTCAGGCGAGAGCGACTGCAGGTGGATGCGTTGTTTTGCGCGTTGGCTTGAGATGGACGTTCCGGTAAGAGCGATCAAAATCGCCATCAGAGAAAGAGGCATTCCTGACAGGGCTATACATACTCTTGCAAGATCTTTTAGGATATAGAGATCACCTGGTAGACACGAAGTTGCTACTAATATCGCCTGGGTGAGGGGCACATTCCAAAGAGCGATAAAAAGGAAAGCCATACAACTGAATAAAAATCTTGTTGGGTTCCTTGGGCTAAACGCTGGAATGAACGGCGCTTGTCGCAATTGCACGGCTTGGATTAGAGCGAAGAGCGAAAAGCTACCAAGTATTGAAATGAATAAGCCTGAAGCCGTTGCCAATAAATACCGCACAAGATAAAAATGAGAAGTTTCCCTCGACGAAATCTCATAATTAATAGTTGAAAGAAAAAAAGCTGCTAAGGCATTCGCAACAACGAGGCAAAAGAGATAGATACCCAGTCGTTTAAAAGCAAAAGCAATACGGCCGTCATCAACTGTCAACTGCTCCTGGCCTGCAGCACTAATTGACTGATAAGCAGGCTTTAGCGCCCAATACTGCTTCTTAATTGCGATACAAGAAAGCAGAACAACCAGAATCACAGACGGAATCATCAGAGCAATTGTAGTAGCATCAAAAAAACAGAAATTATGCAGACTGTAGAAGGTATTCATCAACTCAATCTAGACCCTGCAGCAAGCCGCACCGAAGCACTCTAATATCTTAAGTTAGCTAAGCACATTATGCCCAATTCTTATGCGGAGAAGGGGGATGAAATCCCCATTTGCAAGGCTCACTATCGGGTATAGGCTTACACTATGAACACCAAGCGTATGCTAGCCCAAATTATCAGCTTCGCAGCGATTATTGCTTCGTTTGCGGCATGTCAGGCCGCTTATGCTGAAAGCGTTGGGCCATGCGCAGGACAGACCAATATTGCCACTTCTTACAAGCTAAACAAACTAGGTCATCGTGAATACGACCGCCGGAACTTCATTGGCGCAGCGACCTATTACTCCGAAGCCATAAAATCGAACCCAAGGCTAACTCTCGCTTATGCATGTCGTGGTGATTGCTACCACAAGATCGAAGACTGCACGAGAGCTCTCGCTGACTACAACAAAGCCCTAGAGCTAGAACCTCATGATTCCTTTGTGCTTGGTCTCCGAGGAGAAGAGAAGCTCGACTTCCATGACAAACAAGGAGCTCTAGCTGACTTCGACGCGGCCATTAATATGGGTCCAACCTATTTCTTCCAATATTCAGGCAGAGCCAAGCTGAGACTTGAAAATAAGGACTATGCTGGCGCAATTGAAGACTGCAACAAAGGCCTTCAAGAGTGCCCGATAGCCTCAGATCTTTATTGGTGTAGAGGAAAAGCATACGACGCGCTAGGCAAACTAAAAGAAGCTAGCCGAGACTACAGCAAAGCCATTGAACTTCACCCGACTTGTCTTGCAGGTTACGAGAGGCGGGCACTAATCGAGTTTAAAACGGGTAATTTGGCTGGTGGCATTTGTGACTTCCTCCATGCTCGCCCAGACTATCTATTGCTACTGCCGAGTGCTTTGCTAATGCTGCTGGCGCTAGAAATATACGAATTCATCCCGACTATAATCGAAGTAAAATCGTGTTGGCGTTAGCTATACACAGGATTAATTTCATCTTGAAGAGCCTGGACAAAAATATATTCGCTTCTCCGGAAAAATACCGATTCCTGCTAGCAATCTTTGGCGCGCTATCATGCATCAGCATTAGTGCCCCGACGACCCTTGCTAATGAAACTACAACCTTCCCAAATCCAATCAATGGAGTAGCACGCTGGAAGATCATGGAGGCGAATATCGACAAAATAGTTGGAATGAAACGAGAGCAAGTTCACAAACTATTCGGAGGAGTCGATTCTCAGCCTGGAGGGGTAAGCAATAGGCAGAAAGAGGTTATCCAGCTTGACGCGAATGTCGCCGCTGAAATCGAATTCAACCATGGATTCGTAAGGTACCCCACATTTGTCAAAAGTGAAGAGGCCAATAGATTTTGGCAGTTTGGTGAAAGCAACGACTATGTTCAGATAACAGGGCCAGCCAATACAGACGACCCGCGCTGGCCAGTAATGCGTGACAATTTGCGCAATTTTATGGGAATGCAGCGTTCAAAGGTTGAGGCTCTACTCGGTACAGACCTCGAAGATCCCAAATCGCAGAAATTCGGACAATATGCAGTTGGTAATCGAATGCTGTGGTTTTGGTACACAGATGGAATTGTCACCAGATTTGATATAGACGACTTTCATCGTCGAGACGAAATGATCAGCTTTAGTTGCATCCCGGAGCCTAGACAGAATTATGAAATTGGTCGTCTGCAAAAGACAAAAGATTCAGGTCAAAATATCAACACAAGCTCACTGACCTGGGAGCAACTCCATCCATTTGTGCATAATTTTGTCGGCATGAATCGAGAACAAGTCGCCGCAAGCATTGGAAAGCCCAGATTCAATTCATCTATTTATAGCGAAGATGATACTGAAGGTTTCGAGGTTGAACAAGATCTAGCTCTTCAGCTTCTCTACCGCACTGACCGAGTGGCAAATTGTGATTTTGTCCGCTCGAAAGACGCTCAAAGGTTCAATCTCCCTCCTACGAACAGTGGCCCTCATTACGAGCGCTCTCTTCGTCCAGAGAGCAAATCAGAGCAAGTACTAAAACGTCAAGAAATCTTCGAATCCAATCTGGCAAGCCTAATGGGGATGAGCAAAACTCAAGTGCACAAGGTATTTGGCAAGAGTCGAATGAGCCCCAGATTTCAATCGAGCCCAGAATTTGATTGTGAAACCGGCATATTGTCATTTACCTTTGACCAAGACAAAGTAATCAAGTTTAGCTTCCGACCTTACGATATAGAACAAATAATCTCCCCACCATCCCCGACGATAAAGTAGAGCGAAATTACTCGCGCGCACGCAGAGTTAACCCAGGCGGCTTTTGCCGCGAGTTTCGATTGCCATAGATTTGACAATTGAACTCAGCCTCCAATGGTGCCGGCAGCTCTTTGGGAATGGCTCTAAAGGGCTGAGCGTGCTTTACAGCGTTTAGAGCAGCTTCATCAGAAAATTTGTCCCCCGAACTCACGGAGAGCCCAAGACCGGATACTTCGCCCTTGCGATTCAAATAAAATCGCACCACCGCGTGCCTACCGTCTTTAGGCGGATACCAGCATCGCATAATTCGGTGACTGATGCCTCTCTTATAGCCGCGAAGAACTTCACTATCTCCGACATTTTGCACTGGTCGGGAATCGGGTGAGCGAATAGCCATATCACAATTCAGATCCGACTTGTCACCTTCAGCGCCACAACATGGAAGCTGACCAAGAGAGATAAAAGCAAAGACCAATACCGCTACTATAGTTGCGAAATTGCTTGTCTTTAGAGAAGTCACAATGCACCTTCTCTCTGCCTCAACAGCAGTGCCAAATAGTAGAGAATCTCGGCGAGAATTCAGCACTACTTCTGCTCAAAATATGGATTTTTCAGTATCGGCAGCAAATCTGTTTGCTTCGATGGCTTCTGCAACTCTACTTCTTTCACTAATATCGATGGTGTGACAATGGTGCAAGACGAACCCCCTGAGAGCGCCCCCATAGCACCAGAAGCGGCAGTACTCGCCGCATAGGCCTGAGCATCATCAGCAGTGGCTTCAATGTCACGCAAAACGCGCATATTTAAGTTAGCAAACTGCCCACCGCGAACCAATTCTTCATGGCCATCGGCAACAGAAACACGCACTATCTCGACCGGGCCAGATAGTTTCACCTCAGTTGACTTGCCAAACAGACCAAGCATGCTCGACAAAAGTGACTGCGGCGAAAGGGCACCACTTATTGAGTTGGCCAAACGACGAACAATCAGAACTTCTTTCAACCCTTCTTCTTTGCCCAGCACAATCAAACGCTCTTTCAACTGCGCTGCTGTCAACTTCACATCAGATTTGATATAGAGGTTTTGAGCGGCACCACTGCCAGCATTACCATGGCCATTGCTGTGTTTGATGGTCTTGGATGGCACCCGACTCATGGCAAAAGTCTTCAGAATGCCTTTATCAACAAGAGTGATTCTCTCAGCTTTGACACCATCATCATCAACCAGATAAGTGGTGAGAATGTTGGTATTACCAAACTTCTTACTTAGCGGATCATCTACCACCGATATAAAGGCAGGCAGCACCCTCGTGCCAATTTTCTCAGCGAAAGGATTAGCGCTTTGCCCATCCATACCGCCAAACTTGCTTAATGGTGCTGGTTTGTAGCCCAGATTGGGCTGCAAGACATCGGCAAAGAATGATGCGGCGGCTTCACCCTCAAACAAAATCGGGCCATGGTACTCCTCAATTTCTGGAGCACTAACCAACTTAGTCACCCGCTCGGCCAACTTATTTACTTGCGCTTCTAGCTCAGCCACCGCAGGCAATTCATTGCCGTTCAGAGCAGTGACTGACTGAGCATCAGCTATGATCGAACCGTCGGCGCATTGGCCGCTGGCAGCAATTACCAGGCGACACTCTGTATGGGGCAATCGATGATAAAAGCCTTCGCTATTGACGAACCAGCGGGTAACGGCGTCTTCGTCGAGCTTGACAAATGACTTTTGCACTTGCGGATATTTGCGGAATATTGAAGACAAATGAGCAACAAGATCGCTTACTTTTTTATTGTCACCAGATAGTCGACAGGGCTCGCCAACTATTACCACAGGCTCTTCTTTTGACATCGACTCAGGTAAGTCTTTGACATTGTTTTCAAGCAAGTAGGCTTTCTTAGCGGAGAGATCTTCTATGGCTTTTTTGTAAGCCTCATCTGTTTTTAGCCAAGCTTCATGGCGAATAGCATCATAGTTATCGTCACAAGTAATTGCGCTACCACTGGGTAGATGGCCAAATAGCGAAGAAAGCGCACCCCCGCCCATGCCTGAGCTATCGAGAGTATAGTCGCCCTCACGCATCACCACAGAAAGTGTGCGAGTACGAGTGCGGTAGTCTGAGGTGATGGCACCAAACGAAGCAGCAACATGGGCTGTATCGAACTGATCAAGACAATAAGAACCAAAATACGGGCCCTTGTATTGATCGAGACGAAGCCGATTGATACTACGTTTCATCTCGTCTTTTAAGGCCCGAGCGACAACATCATCCTCAGCTCCATAAGCACTTGGCGGAGCAATGGCGAAAGTTGAAAGCCCTAAGGTAATTGCCAGCAACAATGACTTGGCTTGCAGAGAGAACTTAGTTTGCTTTGCGAATCTCATTACTTTGCCTCCTCCTTATCAAAGAGGGGGGCGGGTAAGAGTGGCGGCTTCTCTTGAGCCTTCGATTGCAACTCCACTTCAATATTGCCCACTAACAAGCTGGGAGAAGTTGCAGATACTGGTACCCAGCCAGATTCGGCACCACAGGTGCCATTAAAAGTATCATCATCATCCCCAGCACAAACAATGCGCTCTAACGAAGAGAGTGGAGTTCCAACCAAGTCGACACCGCGCAAAAGTTCATCCGGGCGGCCATCAGTAAATACTTTCCAGACTCGTAAGGGTAACAATTTAAATGACTGCGGCATAAATGTCTGAGTCATAGTAAAGCCGCCGGCAATCTCATCAAAGAGCAAACCATAAGGTTTTCCTTGCTTCTTCGCTTCAGCCACCAGCATTTGTCGCAGCTCAGCCATAGGCACACGCTTTGAAGAATCAACAATCAAATTACCTTGACGAGCAACTACGGCATGCCCTCTTGATGAGCGTCCATGACCGTTAGAGCGACTAAATCCATTAATAGGTGAGCGCGCCATCAAGAAGTTTTTCAATATGCCCTGGTCAACCAATATTACTTTTTCGGCGGGCACGCCTTCATCGTCATATTTGTAGTAACCATTCAAAGGCTTAGTACCGAAGCGCTGACGAGTAGGGTCATCCATCACAGAAATAAATGGTGGCATAATCAGCTGACCAACCTTCTTGGTGAAAGTGCGACCTTCTGATTCGTCCTTTTGCCTGTGGCCTTCTATTCTGTGGCCAAAAATCTCATGGAAGAATACACCAGCGGCTTTCGCTCTTAAAATTGCCGGACCAGCGTAAGGCTCCGCTCGCTGGGCAGTCTTCAAGCGAGTCAAATCTTCAGCTAGCTTGCGCACCATTTTCTCTAAAGCAGCATCATCAGGAATCTCAGCCGGAGAACTCGCTTCGATGCCATCGTAGAGCCATATTTTCATACCATCGCTAGCGGTGGTAGTTACAGTTGAAGCTATTCGATATTGAATGCGCTCATCAACAATATTGGTGCCTTCACTGTTGACCAAATAGTGCTTGGTCTTAGAAGCTGAGAAAGAAATATTTGAGTCTTGCACAGCCGGATAGAGTTTATACAGCGCCGACAAACGACGTACGCGCTCTTCCCAGGCGCTTCTATCAGGAGCGAAAGCAGTTGAGGGCAAGGTCTCAGAATGGGCTTTCTCTAAAGAGAAATCATCAGAAGTATCATCTTCTTCAACTTTCACACCCTTATTAGTGACAACTTTGCGAAACTTCTTTTGGGCCTTTTTAAATGCAGAGTCAGTGCGCAACCAAAGGGCCGTGCGAATTGCGGCCTGGTCATCAGTAAGGGGAAAAGCAGGGCCAGAAGAGCCAAGATCCATAGAGTCAAGACCAAGGTCGTTATCTCTCAGTTTATGGCTGCTATCAACTTTAGGGCTGCCCACCCGCAGGTCAATATCAAGACTGCGAGAGCGATCATTGCTCTCTTGCGAATATAGTGCACCATAGTCAGCCTGGACGTTAAGCGATTCGACGTCGTAGACAGAGTAGGAAAGGAAATAGAGCGGAGCCTCACCAGCACTCTTCAAATTGGCAAATGAGCGGTCGAGCTCAGCGCGCATGGCGGCCAATAAAGGGTTTTGCACTACCTTAACAGAAGAATCTTGACGCTTGGCTGCGTGACCGGCAGTCGATTTGGTCTTATCTTTTGCCAGCGCGGGTGACGGTAGCAAACAGCTAATTGCCAGAGAAACACTGAGCAAACCAGTTAAACAAGGCAGATAAAGGAAATTACTCCTTCGGTCTCTATTTTGGAAAGGCAAAAGACAACACTCGCTAGTAAGTAGAAAAATTATCGAACCTCACAACAGGGATTGCAAGTATTTACCGGTATTTATAGAGGATATGCGATCTTCACGAAATACTCCCATTCAGTGCTTAGACTGCTCGTGATCGCAGAAGAACAAAGAGGTTGATATGGCAGTTGTCACAAAGATGGGCAAATATCTCAAGGGTGCAGCGCTGCTATCTATAGCAGTGGCTCTGGCTGGCCCCATTAATTTATCAGCGGCAAGCCCGGGTCAATGCACTGAAATTACAGAGAATCGTGAGAACAGAGAAAACACCAGCCTCCACAGTGCGCCCGTGGCCACTTCAAGCCAAAAGGCAGCAGCAAAAGCAGTGGGCTATTTCGGAGCTGAGCTTAACCGCAATCTCGTGCTCAGGGTAAGAAAATATTCTCCCGCAGGTGCTGCCGGGTTGGCCGAGCAAGACGTAATTAAATCGATTGACAATATAGATGTGAGCAACCTTGACGCTGCTGACACGCTGTTTCTCTTGCAGGGGCATGCTGATGAAACGTCAGAACTGAAAATTAAACGTGGCGACAAAACTTTGAGCCTTCTTCTCAAGCGCACAGAATGCCCCCAAAAGATTGTGCCAACAGGGCTAACAGCCGCGCAGTATTGGGTTTTAGGCACACAGATGCTCGACATGGGCTGGCCTGATGCAGCCCGCAAAGCTCTGCAATTGGTGATTTCGCAAAAGCCTAGCAGCAGCCTGGCGCGGAAAGCTCGACGAACCATTGCCACCGAGTTACCCCTGATCGACCCGCCGCTAGAGGCTTTAGAACTCAACAACCGGGCCTGGAATCTCTGCCATCTTGGCCATACTGCTGAAGCCCAGGCCCTGCTGGAAGAATGCATCAAGGAGTATCCCGGCTTCGAATGGCCCTACCAAAATCTTTCCACACTATACTCAGAGCTAGGATTGACAAGCGATGCTGAGTCAACAACCAGAGCATTACTGGAGAAAAACCCTAAAGATGTGACTAGCTGGTGCAACCTCGCTAGTTTTCAGATACAGCAAGGTCATAAACAAGCGGCGCTAAAGAGCTATAAAGTCGCCCACAGCCTAGACCCCGAAAATGAGCGCGTGGCCCTATTGGCACAGTGGCTTAAGGAGCATAAGCTCTAAAATTAAGTCGCTTGACAACGGCGGTTTGCATGTATAATAGGTCATCCCCATTAGTAGTTCAGATGAAGACTTATACACGCCTTTGCGCCACTCTAGCAGCCGGCATTTCACTGACCATTCTCAGTGGCAGTGCCGCTTGTGCCGAAAGCGTTTCAACGGTTCCTCCACCGGCCAATACCTCAATTGCAGCCCTGACGCCGGTTAGCCCGGTAAGTTCAGAAAACTCAGTCGGCAACAATGCAAATGCAACTTCAGGCGTCACTTTAGACGATGGCGCCAGGCTCAGTACTCTCGAGACCCACTATTTTGGCCACGGCTTTACTAGTGAGAACGCAGACAGACGACTTCGCCGCCTGGAATATTTAGTATTTGGCCAGGCAAACGAGAGCAAAGACTGCAACAGTCGAATTGCCAAAATCGAGCAAGTAGTAGCCGCCCTGGCGCAGAAAAAAGCCGACGATCAGGCCAAAGCACTAGCCGCAGAACAAGCCGCCCTGGCCGCGATGAAGGCTGATAAATCTAAGAAAGGCAAGCCTGAAAAGCTGACTTTCAACAAAGCCTATGCGCTGGCCGCCCAAGAGTTGAAACAAAAACGCTTTCACGCCGCCGCTGACGGCTTCCTCAAAGTTATTAACATCAATCCTCGCTACTCGCCGGCTTACGCCTACCTGGGCGATATCTTAGTCAAGCTCAAAGACTATGAAGGCGCCAAAGAAGCGTACAGAGCAGGTTTTGAAGTAGATCCCTTTGGTCAGTACGGACGCTATGGCAAAGCAAAACTGATGGGCTTGGCCAAGCGCGATGCTTACTTACGCACGCAACCATTAGATTCTCCACTAATTGTGGAGCGCACCATCAAACTCATCAACAAACAGTCTAACGACTTGAGCAATATTCATGCTGCTGAAGGGCAAAGATGGTCGCGCTGGCGCACCGATTTAGCCAACATTCAACTGCGCCGCATTGCCCAAGACAATCACACCAGCGTCAACCTGCTTGGCAGACGTGGCTATCAGGGTTACGACGACACAGAGCAGTCTAACCTAGCCAATATCAGAAACAATTATGTTCGCAATGATGCTGCGGTGCAGGCCACCAAGATTCGGGCAGAGGCTGCGCGCAAAGCCGCCTTTGTCGCCCAAAGTGCCGCCGATCTTAAAGCCCAAATGATGCAGCCAGCCAGACCAGGCAATGCCAAGTTGCGCGCCCTGGGTACAAACCTTTATGTACGCTATTATGGCAGCGACACACCGAGCTGGAACGACGAACCAGTGGCCGATGATGCTCCAGTCGAGTTGGCCGCTAAAGCGCACAAACTCCGGTAACATCCAGGAAAATAAGATGGAAAGCAAATCAATCAGACTGAGTCGAGTGGCCCTTGCTACTCTAGTCTCCTCATTTGTAGCCTTTGGCACAGTATTGGCCCCAGCCGCCAGTGCCAGCAAAAACAATGTAAAGACGATTCCAGACGAGCTCTGCACCCAACCAGGAAGAGTCGAATCTGCCAGGGAGCTAATTGCCGAGGGCAAAGATTTCAGGCTCAATGCCTCACAATCTACGGTGAATATGCGCGATGCTATTCGCAATGCTCGTGGCCTCACCGGTGGTGCCAATAAACTGACAAAAATGTCAGCAGCCAATCTTGATCAATACAAAAGCGACCTCAATGCTTTCAGAGATCATGTCAACAGCTACAAAGCTCATCTTGAACAAGTCGAACGCGATATTGGCCACTGCAAAGAAACAGAGCGTCTCTACAAAGAGCACGCAAAAAAATATACGATGCACGTCGATCAATATCACTTGCCACCAATCCCGCCACCACATCTTTGCCCTGGCATGATGATTTCTGAGGCAGAGAATGCCAAGCTTTCCCATCAGATGCAAGCAGATCAAGAAAGACTGGCGCGAGCAGAGCTGGACCTATCAAACGCCGAAGGCCGCCTGGCCAACGCAAACCGCGAGAATGCCAATGCTGACGCCGAGCTTTTAAAGCGCAGCAAGGTAGTTGAAGCAGAGCGCAACTTAGCTGGCGAATTTGAGTCATTGAAAACAGAATTATCTCTGCTAAACACGCAGCATAAAGCCTTATTGTCAGGCGGCAAGCTGGCCAACCCCAGTCTTGGTGTTTCAAAAGTAACAGGTAATGTCAAAGGAAAAGGCAAATAAATGCCTGAAGATCTGCAACACCCTTATTGGGATTTCTATTCCAAACTAGTTGAGCTGCGCTCAGCCACCCCCAAAGAGTCGGCTAAACAAATAGTGGAATTGGCCAATCTGGCTGATTTGGACCAAATTAAGAAAGCATCGATAAAAATGCATTCCCTTCTACCTTTTTATAACGCTAAGGCTGTTGAAGAGATTTTCTTTGAGTCGTTACGAGAAAAGTATTCCTACTCAGTACTCTCAAGAGAGATTCTCGATCTCATTGCCGCCCATGGCCCCTTGGTCGAACTCGGTGCTGGCAACGGCTACAACGCCTGGCTCTTACAGCAAATGGGAGTAGAAACCATAGCCCTCGATGCCTTCCCTGTAGAAGAGGGTAAAAATTGGTTCTTCAGTACCAGTATTGTTGGTCTACCCACCACCAACGGCAAGAGCTGGACACGCATTGAAAAAGGTGACAGTAGTTCGGTGGTCGACTACACAGACTACACCCTGCTGATGTGTTGGCCGCCGCAAAACACCATGGCTTTCAAAGCCCTGACTGATTATAAAGGGCAGAAGATCATAGTGATTGGTGAAAAGACTTGCTGCGCTAGCAAGGCATTTTATAAGAAGATTGCCAAAGAATGGAAACTCTTGCATGCTGGGCTGACTGGTAGTTGGGACGCCAACCACAAAGAATATCTAGAAATATATTCGCGCAACTAAACTAGCGCCACATTATTCAGGGGGTCACCTGTTCTTGTC
Source organism: Cyanobacteriota bacterium erpe_2018_sw_21hr_WHONDRS-SW48-000092_B_bin.40 (assembly GCA_030917395.1). Taxonomy (GTDB): domain Bacteria; phylum Cyanobacteriota; class Vampirovibrionia; order Obscuribacterales; family Obscuribacteraceae. The sequence goes on along the minus strand of JAUPUU010000066.1, from coordinate 32,241 downwards.
CGAGTCTTGAATCCAATTGCCCGCAACCTTGACCGGCTTATCACCAACAATTGCACCATGTACAAGGGTAACTTTGCCCTTGTTGGAATCACACGGGCCATCTACAACTTTACTAAATGCACCCGGAACAGCAAGAATGGTTAGAGCAGATTGAGAAATTAAAGTGGCCGATTGTTTCAAGAAGCATTCTCCAGAGCGGCAATTATAGCTGAAGCCCGATCACCATATTTAGCTCTAACTAATTGCTCAAAAGTTTTCCAATGTTTAGTCGTATCTTGAACAGCGAGCTCGCGCGCCAGATCAAAAAGATTCTTACCTTCGCGGCCTATCATTACCTGCCCCTCCAGCTGCTTTGAGCTATCTTTATTCAGCTCCATGTGCAGCAGTTGACCTGACTTCAAAGCGTAGTCTAATGCAGATTGCAGATCTTCTGATTGCTTGCGAGCAACATATTCAGCTTCACTGCGAAAAGTAAGCTCAGGGTGCAGGGCCTGCAAACGGCGAACATTTTCTTTGTGACTGAGAAACGGTTCTTGCTTGAGGCTACTTTCATAGAAATAGAAACATGTGCGAATGGGCTCTGGAATCTGGCCATCAGCACTACGATCAATTGGCTCCAGTGGCTTGTTTTGAGACAGCAGCCACTCCACATAATTAGCGTGAGAGTAAAAATCGTGAACTGTATGCATAGCCTCACCAAGAGCATATAGAGACTGACGGCAAGCATCCGAGTCTTTATCGGCAGAACCGGCCAGTTCAACAGCCTTAGCAGTCTGCTCATCTATGTAGCGAAAGGCAACTTTAATATTGTTGTCGCAAGCATGGTGCTCAGCTATTTTCCACTTATTAGAGAAGGGATTATCCTGACTATCCATTCCCTTTGCCATAAATCCCAGGCTGGCTTTGCTGAGCTTAAAGGGCTTCAAGCCTTCCTCTAAAATGGCTCGGTGAATATTGTTATTAGCAGGAAAAGTCATAAATGCCGATGCGGCTGGCACAGAGGCAAAAGCAATCGAAGCAAATAGTGAAAATGCCAATATTTGCCGCGAAAACCTGGAACAATCAATGTTCATTGAACAATAAATATTCATTCTCAAAACTTCCTCTGGCAGAGGCGCCTTCAAACATAGCCATACTTTTATAGTGCGTACTTTAACTGATTGCACCACACTGAAAACAGCCAATTCTAAATACCAGCTTAATTCCCGAGGCGTTGTCAAGGGGAAAGATATAATCGGTGCATTAGCACACGGAGTTGGTTATGTCTCAACTTTACCTAACTGTCCTGTTTATTATTGCCGGGGGAATTGGTGCCGTTATTGGTGACAGACTGGCGAGAGGTAGATATCGCCAATACTTTTGTTTAGGAACCCTGCTTGTTACTGGTGCCCTACTTTTTGGCCTCGCTGCACTATTTAGCAATTGGCCAGATAGCTGTCTTGTACTTTCAATTGTTGTGGCATTCTTTGGTTTGATTTTGACCATTGGTAATGACGTTTGCGATCAATTCACCGGTAAAATGCCCAAAGCAGGCGACTGGTGGCTACTAGACGAAAGAAATGACATTGTCTCTAACTGCCTTGGTCTTGTCGGTATTCTCCTCATCGGCGGTTTCGTTGCTGTCCACGTAGCGCTACACAGTAATCATGATTTGCTCAAAGCAGTGTCAGGGCTTCGCAGTGACTTCAAACACATCTACATGGGCGAATCAATCTCGCGACCCGAATCAGCAGAGTCAGACCAGGTGATGACCTCAAGCAGCGCTAACAAATCTAAACCAGTAATTGCATCCGCCAAGAAAGGCACCAAAGATAGTGCGGCTCACTCGCAGACCAAGGTGGGGGTAAAAAGCTCAAAGCATGTCAATCACGACAAAGCTAAATCACAAAGCCACAAACCATCTCAAGTAGCTCGGCTCACCGACAGCGTTTAAGCTCAAGAACAAAAGAGAAAACTACTTATGGGTCACTTCATCGGCTCTGACAACAAAGCGACCGGCCTGCGTGGGAGTTAAATCATAGCTGCGGGCAAAGTGGGTAATGAGCCAGATCAAAGTGCCTGAAATCATTCCACAGCCTAATACAATGGCCAAGCTGATATAAACGCAAATGTTCAGTAGTGACTGGCGCAGTACCTTCATCTCACCAGCAAGTGATGCCACTTGCGCCTGCAAGACGTCTACCGAACCAGAAAGCTCAGTCACAGGAGGAGCTAGATTACGCACACTAGGCTCAAGATTGTTTAACGGTGCGGCAATACCATCAAGCGGCTTTTTCAACTGACCTAAGGGCTCAGCTAAACTCTCAATTGGCTTGGGCAAAGAATTCATACTGCGCTGCAAATGATCAATCGGCGCATTTAGTTCGCGAATTGGCTTAGACAGCTCAGTTATAGGTTGGCGTAAATCGGTGAGAGGCTGCTTCAATGCAGCGATTGGCTTGCGCAATTCAACGATCGGTTGCTTGACTTCGACCATGGGTTTTTTCAAATCTTCAAGCGGTTCTCTCAGCTCACCAACCGAAGTCTTGATACCACTAAGTGGTTCTTCCAGATTGCGCAGCGGGCTCTGCAAGGCTTTCAAGTTATCTTCTGTCGCCTTAAGTGGCACCCCGACATTTTCAATAAGGGGTGCCAAAATAACCTTACTGTCGTGGGCAATGCGCTTGAACGGATTTAAGTAAAACGGCTTTTTTTCTTTGGCCGCAGCAGACTTGCTCTTGGACGAGTTCTTCTTGACTGCCAAGGCCACAGGAGGGGTCGGCTCCTTAGCGACAGCCTCAGCAGAGTCGCCATCCCCAGCCCAAACCGGAAGCACCGGCAAGGCCAATAAGCTGCAAAGCAACATTTTCAGAAGGGAACTCATGGGACACCCAAGTAGAGGGTAAAGACGCTATACGGGCCGAAGCAGAAGTCGTCAAGGGAAGTATAGCCCCTGAACGCCCGAGCAGTATTAAAAGCGCCTCTTTAATGTTGCATACATGTCATTGGGCTAAATTAATAAGCTATCCCTAAGCGAGAAATTGAAACGCATGTCAACTTTCCTCAATCGCCGACCAGACGGCTCTCTTGCCCTCTTCATCGACGGAGATCTACAGTTTGACCAGCGCGACGAAAGAATTTATCACGAAGGGCTAGCAAAACCGGCCTTGCAAGTGGCTGAAATGCGAGTGGCAAATGGCGCAGATTTAATCACTTCGAAGACTTTGAAGGCCCTGATTATTGGCGGCGGCGATGGCTTGACTGCACGCGAATTACTGCAGTCACCAAGACTGGGCACCATTGATTTAGTTGACTACGACCCAGAAGTCTTGAGTTTAGCCAAGGGCGAGCTATCGCAGCTTAATGGCAACAGCCTGACAGACAAGCGCACCACGGTTCATGTAGCCGACGCCTGGCAATTTGTGGCCGAATGCCAGCAGCAAAAGAAACAATATGACCTGATCGTCATTGACCTGACAGTGGCTAGCGACCCAGCCGGAGCCAAGTTCCACAGCGTAGAATGGTACCGCTCGATGGCAGCAATAATGGCGCCCGGCGCAGTTCTTGCTACTAACGGCGTATCGCCATCGAACACTCCAAACGCCTACTGGAGCATCTTCAACAGTATGCGGGCTGCTGGCCTTGAGAGCCGGCCCTACCGCGTTAGCATCCCTTCCTTCAGTGAGCTTGGCTATGGCCCAGACTGGGGATTCTTACTGGCCACCTCAAGCCAATCGCCCATAGAAGCACCAGCACTGGCTGGTTTTGAAAATCTCTTCTTATTCCCAGCCAATTTTGAAACGCTGCAAGCCCTTTCACAACCAGAACAGAACGGTTGCTCAATTTTCCTCTCTTATTTAGAAACAGACAGGCCCCTCACCCTGGCAAACTTGCAGGCAGAAGCGGCCAGCAATGCTATGTGGAATGCCTTAACGGCAGACTATGAAAGCATGCCGTTAATTGCCGCTAGCGCCGAGACTAAGGCCAAAGAACAAGAATTATTCGAAGACGTAATCTCCTTAATGCCGGGCCTGCAGCCGCAAAAGACAAGACTTTTGCTTTCTCGCTTTGTCGTCGATCCCGGTACATTCTTAGAAGCCCTAGACCTGAAGACTTTAGTAGACACCCTGCTCAGACGCGCTTCAGAACTACCCCTTCGTATTGTCAGCGAACTCAATTTACTGAAAGAAAAGCTCGTCGACTGGAGCGGAGATTGGGAATCACTACTCAATCTCGGCAAACGCGTCATAACCACGCTTGCAGTTGTGGTCATACTGGCGAATTTTATCTTCCCTGACTCAGCCTACGGCAAAGGCGGTGGCGGACACGGTGGAGGCCACGAAGGTGGTGGCGGACGCGAAGGCGGTGGCGGACGCGAAGGCGGTGGCGGACGTGACGGTGGCCGTGGCGATAGAGGCGGTGATAGAGGAGATAGGGGAGACCGAGGTGGCCGTGGTTTTGATCGCGGCAACCGCGGCTGGAACGGCGGCTGGGGACGCGACCGCGGTCACTGGGGCGGTTGGGCTCGAGCCGATCACTGGAACCACTGGGGATACCATGGTTGGGGTGGCGGTTGGGGCGGCGGCTGGGGTGGCTGGGGCGGTGGATGGGGCTGGTATAACCCCCTCAACTACGCCACTGGTCCCGGGTTTATCAATCTAAATTTTGGCAGCAACAATCAATCTGTCGACAGCCAGGGTAATCAATATCCTGCCAGACAGTACAACTACAATAATAATTACGACAATTCCAGCCGCAACATTCAAAACTACAATACCTCGGCACCATCAAGTTATGAATCTTCGGCCAACAGCAATAGTGATAATGCCACCAAGTCAGTGAGCAGCAACTTGCTGCAATCAGCATACCGACTTGGCCCAGACGTTGACGTATTACCCAGCGGCGTAACTGTAATGCCAATTACAGACAGCGCTTATTTGCGAGTAACATCGAATAGCTCAGATCTAATTGATCAGCAAAGTGGCAAAACAATAATTTCACTGTATAACAATCCCACTTTAATCTGGCACATTTCATCTGAACTAAAACAACAAGCCACAGGCTTGAGACGCGCCTCACAGAGCGCAAATAGCTCATCAGGCGATAATAGTTCTGATAACAACAACTCAAACGATGGTGGCAACGATCCAGACAATGGCTTTAACGGTCAAAGAGATGCCTCCGAAGTACAAAACATGCAGAACACAGCAATGCTTTTAGAAAAAGCCGAGCAAAACTTTGTTGACCCACAAGAGCGGCCACCCGAGCCACAAGAGCCACCAGTAGCCGGTGCCTTTGAACTGTTTAGCAGTGCCTGGGGCGATGCCAGCGGCAAGTTTGTAATCATGAAAAAGGCCGATGGTGAGCTTGTTTATACAGACGGACACCACTGGTACAAAGACCTAGGCGTGACCAAATTAAACGAACCATATCCAAAGGAATTGACACCAATCATAGGCACTTACTTAGCCAGCCTGGCCAAAGATAGTAGCTCAAACATAGATAGTCTCAATCAAGAATTGCAAGAAGCTCAGGGTCATGTACAAAAAATGACGACGCGCTTAAACAATCTGCAAAGCCAAAATCAAGGCCAAGGTCAAAACCAGAGCCAAGACCAAGGGCAAGACCAGGGCCAAGATATGGTGCAGTTCGGCACGAAGCAAATACCGAGAGCAGAAGCAATAAGACGACTTGGTAATCAAATCAACAGAGCGCAAAAACGAGTTGATTCGGTGCAAGCTGAGCTCAACGCCATGCCGGCAGAGACCGCGGCTATCAATAAGCTTCTAGCCAATTTCCAAAGCTAGCTAGATGGAAAGCCTTGAGCTGCGCCTTCTAGAAGGCCTCGAGCTAGAAAACCCTAGCTCGAGGCAATGGAATAACTTGGTGGCAGAAAATCCAGCCAGCGGCTTTATGCAAAGCATAGAGTGGGCGCAGTTCAAGCACGCCCAAGGGTTGAAACATTATCGCCTAGGAATCTTCCAGGGTGAGAACCTCGTGGCCGGCTGCTTGCTCTACTATGCAGCCGATAGCAATCCCGGATTCTTAGTCGCCCCCCACGGACCGATACTACCCTGGGAAAATAAAGAACTGGCCCGGCAATGCCTTGGTCTGCTCATCAGCACCTGTGAACGCCTGGCAAAAGAAGAGGGGCTAATTGGCTTAAGAATAGAACCGCTTCTACCGCCATCACCCCCAGATTTGCTCTTGGAATTTGGCCGCTCGCCCATAGACCTCCTGCCGAAAGAGACTCTCTGCCTTGATTTAACTTGTTCGCTTGAAGAGATTATGGCCCAAATGAAACCCAAAGGCCGCTATAACATTCGCCTCTCTCAGCGCAAAGGTGTCACCGTGCGCAGTGGCACCCGAAGTGAAATAATCGATAGCTTTTACCCGATTCTAAATATCACAGCCAGACGCGATCACTTTCAAGCTGAACCAGCGGCATTCTTTGTCGAGCTAGCTAATTCACTGCTATCAAACAAGCTGGCAGAGCTTCTTATAGCAGAGCACGAGGGCGAAATTTTAGGCGGTCTAGTGCAAATTACTTTCGGCAAAACCAGCACTTATTTATATGGTGGCATCACCAACACCAAGCGCAACTTGATGAGCGGTTACGCTCTACAGTGGGAAGCTATTCAGCGAGCAAAAGCGTCTGGCTGCACGCAATATGACTTCTACGGTTTTGATCAATTCTGCTCACCAAGCCATCCCTATGGCCGCTTCTCCAATTTCAAAAGCCAGTTCGGCGGAACAGTCAAACGCTACTGTGGTGCTCAAGACTACTATTTTATGGACGAGTTGGCAGATGCTCTGATCAAAGTTTTTCAAGGTAAGGAGTAGTTTTGCAAAAGGTCTAATGGCAGTAAGTATTTTGAGCCATTCGGACGATCGTCAAAACATTGCATGAACTATCAGCAACATCTATTCGGAAGCGGCTAAGCTCCAAACTGTGCCATATTTGAAACATCTCTTTCAAGATTTTCTGTCGAATCCTTCTTGAGCAATTTCCATTTATTTAACTTCAAATCCCAGAGATACAGAAATGTATAGGACACGGTCTTAGTCTTCAAGAAATAGTGCCCAGAAGCTTTGACGACCATCTCAGCTGGTTTATCCCATCGATCAACAAAAAGATAGCTATGGTCTTTATTAAAAATCAGTGCTCGTTCATCTGCTGAAATGCCCGATGCAAAAAGGTTTTGTTTTAGAGAAATCGGTTTTTGCATGCTGCTCACTTTATATAAGACTGCATCGCAACAGCTGTTATTCTTCCAGTCATTAACAACAAACGCTTTGCTATCGGGAGCCCAAAAGACATCGACATTTCTATGATACTTGAGAAGTGTTCTTCTCTTTCTTTCACCGGCCTTACTGGTAATAAGCAGCTCATCTGGCGTTGCCACATACAACAGGTCTGAGCCCTTGTTTTCAGAAGCAACCAAATTATGAACTACATACAGCCTGTCTGGTGAAGGTAGCTGTTGGAGGCTTCTAGAAAAGTTGAGTGCGTTCTTGGCGACAGCAGCACTACTACAAAATGCGACTATCAAAAGGGTAGGAAAAACACACAACCGGATTCTTGAATTAAGTGTCTGCAATTTCCGCCCAGCTCCAAAAGGACTTGATCTAATTCTTGCATAAACTGAGCAGTCTAGGCGGCATAAAGAAGTTTACCGCCTCCGAATTAGTTAGCTTACAGACCAGTCGGGCAGTGCCTCAAGAACATGACGCCTAACTTTGCAAGTATCTTTCAATTGGCAATAAGCATTGATATTGCCAGAAAGCTCGATAAAATAACATACGCAACCAATGGCATTAGCTCTTACAAATCAGAAATAGGCGGTGAAGTGGTGTCACAAAAACTGAAGCAATTACTAAATACCTCCGCCAGTCTAATTGGGGCCGGTGACTATCAACAAGGCCTAAAAACGCTAATGAAAGCCAATGAAGTTGCAGAAAAAAGCGGCGATGCACGAGATAGATTCGAGACTTTGACTGCCTTAGGTTCAACTTATGCCAGAGCCGGGCAGCCAGACAAAGCCCTCCTTGAATACACTAGAGCTATGAACCTTTGTGTTTTTGCAGATCTAGGAGCTTTTGCAGCCGGAATTTGCCTCGCGTCCACAAGCCACGTGTATTTTGATTTGAACCTGCTGAGCGAATGCGAAGAGACCGCCCAAAATTCATTTCAAATACTAAATCAAGATCTAAGCGAAGACCACTCTGCAGTAGTTATGCCACTGGAGGCGCTCCTTAAGGTCAGCATTAAACAAGCAGATCATGACCAGGCGCGCAAATACATTCGTCAAATAATTGAAATAGCGAAAAAACATCCTGGGGGCCAGTCACCGAGTACCATCGGAACGTTGATAGAGAGAATCGGCAAGCTACCAGAAGCGCTGCAATCGGATTATGGCGCTGAACTGGCTGCCTTAAACGAATTGAAAACGCAGGTCTGAACAAAGCATAAAGTGAGTAGTCTATTTAACCGAATAGCTCTCTAGGGCTACCGCTTCACCTTTCAAAGTAAATTCAATTCTTGTATTCCAATCATTGCAGACATAGTATTGCTCTGATCGAATTTCTCTATTTGCTGGCAGTACCCAGCTCAGCAGAGATAAACCACCATCACCGCATGACCTACTCTTATAAACGAACCTAGACATGGGAGCGACCACAAAATCAGACAGAATCTCAGTTCTATCATAGAGTCTAACGTGCATCGAAACAGAATTTTGATTATTCACAATAACTAGTTGTTCACTGCGATAGAGAAATGCAAAGCAAACAGCCAACAAAACAAACACTAATGAAACCGCATAGGGTTTACCGCCAAAGTAATCATTGAGATACACAGAAGTGATTCAACCCCAATCTTGAACGAATCACAATAATGGCTCAAAGCACGACAAAACACAAGATCCAAAAACTAAGATACAGGCGGCATCACCATGACCAGCGGCTCTCTCACTTTACTTGCAATGCCAACTAAACCACTATTGTTAGAGTTCCAGGACCACTCTAATCGTCATTTTTGCCAGCCCGCTCCCGACTCTTACTCTGAACGGCAAAGTCTTGTACTGTTTGCACCAGGGCCTGCGACAAGCCTACTTTTTGCAGATGCTCAAAAGATACTGTGCGAACAATGTCAAACCGGGCACCATATTTGACCAAATTGTAATCAAGCTCACTTAAGAAGCGTCTACCTTTTTCGTCAGAACCGCCAATCTGGAAAAACACCACAGTAACTTCACTGGCATCACGCATTTTCTTTGTGGCGTTGATCAAAGTTTGAATCACCAACATCGGCTCATACCTGGGGGCGGGCACACCATCGGTTATCACCGCAATTAACATGGGCTTAGAGCCCGGACGTCGTCTGGCAAAGAAGTTGCTCAGCCTATCTTGCAAAGGTTCAGCTAATTTCGTGCCCCACATAAAGTCAGGGTTTTCAAACAACTGATTAATGCGCTCTGGCTTAGAGTTTGGATAAACCTGATAGTCAGATGCAAACTCAGTCAGTGTAAGACCTTTAACAACGAAAGGAGCCAAATCCCTAGATAGCTCTTTTGTCTGCATGCCGCACCATTCCCAACGCGACAAGAAATTAGGGCAGTCGCGCCGACGCATCGACAAAGAAGAGTCGACAATTAGCTCCAAATCAAAGTTTGAAAGCAGTTGCACTGAAAGAACTGGCATCTCCGCCGAACGGTTTTGCAGATTAGCGTTCAGAACAGGGTTATTTAATAGATTGCGAGAGTCTTGCAAGGCAAACATAGAAGTTACTGGCTTATCGAAAAGACCCTGTTGAGATTTAAGAGGAACAGTAGAGTCGACGGCAGAAGAGCCATTCAGACTATCAGGAACCACCTGCTTATGCTCAACACCGAGAGCAAACGGACGACCGTCTGAAGGAAGAGTCGTAGGAGTTCTCGTATGAAGACTTGTCGGAAGACTTAGCGGAGAGCTAGCTTCTTCACTATGCAGAGCATCTACTCGCGCGTACCGATCACGACCACGACCGGGACGAGGAAGCCTCGTTGGAAGGTCTGAGGAAAGATTTGAGCGAAGGTTTGAGGGAAGGTTTGTCGGCAGATTTCCCTCCTGAGCCATGGCACCTTGACTGAACAACACAAAATTAGCGCAGCAAAGCAACGCTAGAGCTAATAGCCGAAGACAAAACCACCTAACAATGAAGCGTTTCCTTTGTGTGTCCATACAATTACATACGTTCAGCCAAACAAAAAAGTTCATGCTATTAGATTAAATATCAATACGCATCTCTATACCTTCTGCACTACACTGTCTACAAAGGCATCCATAGGAAAATCGATGAAGAAACTAGCAGGAACATCCACCAAGTTGCTGGCATCGCTCTTCTGCATAGCATTTGGACAAGCCCAGACTTTGCCTTTTGCGCCCCCGGTGAGCGCTCAAGGTCAGCCAGAGGTGCCGGCACCCGCTGGAACAATTAAGCCACCCAACGCGCTGGTTCTCGGTTCAATTACAAAGAGAGGCAAAGACCTCTACGAATACGACAAAGCTTGCTCACAGGCAACCGACGCCCTGCTGGCGCAGGTCAAGAATGCGGCTAGCTTCAAACTCTTTGTAGCTTATCCCGAGCACGATATTTGGCATGTCGCTTTCGGCACGATGGGCGATGATGGCGAAAGTTTTCTCGTTGCCTACGAAGTTACACTCAAACCAGACAAACCTGCCGATGTAAAGTCATACGATATCTTCAAACTCGATAAAGCTGAGTTTTTCAGACGGGCCAAAGCCCTGAGCGCCTGCCAATCAAAATTGAAAAGTACGGGGCCGCTGATGAACTATGCAGCCATTCCCAACCAAGACGACAAAAACACCTACTGGGTTTACCAATTTCCTGGCACCACTGAACCTGGCGTATTTCTGCTCGGCGGTGACGTGCGCTACCTGGTATCGAACAGCGACCATAAAATCCTTCAAACAAGGCAGATGCATCGCTCAGTGCTGTCCTGGCCCAAGCGCGGCGATTTGCCTAACGATGCCCATCTTCAAGGGGGCTGTCATTCAGCAATTCTAGACGACGAACCAGAAGACACAGACGTCTTTCACGTGCTCTTGCGCCAGCCACAATTGCCCGAATATATCGCCACGGCCAACTGGATCTTCTGTGTTGAAACAGACGGCACTATTAGACTAGTTAAGACAATGAAAGAAACCAGTCAGCAATGACTCATCGATTTATACTCATCTGGGCTATATAAACAACCGAGCCTATATCTCAGCCAGAGCTTTCTTGGCCGGAGCGAAACCTTGAGCAGCGCTCTTTTCTAGCCAGCGTCTCTTTTCCAGCGGATCCTTTTCAGTGATGCCGATAGTATATTGGGCATGTGCGTGGCCCTTCTCTGCGGCCAGTAAAGCGCAGCCCGAAGCTCTCTCAAGATTCTGTTCAACACCCAGACCATCTAAATAGCAGAGCCCTAAGGCAAAAGTGGCATCGGTATGACCAACACCAGCAGCCATCTCTAGCCACTTCACAGCTTCATCGTACTCTTTATCGTTAAAGAGAATGTCACCGATAGCAAACTGCGAATCAAGATCGCCAAGCTCAGCCCGCTTACGCCACAAATCTTTAGCCTGAGAGAAGTTCTTAGGTGCGGCCGTACCTCTAAAAATAGAGACACCATACTGATAAAGTCGCGCATTCTTTTGCTTGGCCTGAACAAGCTCTAGAATCTCAGTCTCAAGCTCAATTGGCGGCTCAGACTGACCAATAAAGTTAATAGCCGCACCGTCATCTTCAAAAGTTGTTCCGTCAGCAAGCACCACGGGTAGTTTGCTGGCAGCAATAGATGCGTTGAGATATTCAAGCAAAACATAGGCCAAAACTCGATCTTTAGCCAATAATTTTTGACCTTCATGGAAAGCAGAGATGCGATCAACAAACGAATGTCGCTGGCCACGGCTCACCACTACAACCGGACCAAAGCATTGATCAGCTAAGGCCTTCAAACGTAGCACCTGGGCAATCTGCGCAGGGCTCAAATCGCTATCAGGGTTACTGGCTTCAGGCTCAGGCATGGGGAATCCTTATAAGTAGACATAAACAATGGAACAAAGCAGAGGCGAGCAGGTCTAGACGAAACAAGAATGAATCTAGCAGAAAAATGTCATAAGAGGATGTTTGTGCCAACCTATGACAAATAAAATCAAAATTTATCTAACAGCCCTGGCAATTGTCTCAAATAGTTGGCTCTTATGTTGCCATTGTCTGCCGGTGTTAGCTCAGCCGACCACGGGCACTACGGCCGCCGAGCCAACAAAGGCCACGGCTCCCACAGTTGCCGTTGACACTGCGCCTTCGTCTGGCGAAGGCCAGTCTATCTACCAACCAACTTTGCCTGTTGAGACCGGAAATTTACTCAATGAAGTCAAAAACCCAAGGCTAGCTCTAATTTTAGCGGGTGGTGGTGCCAGAGGCGCCGCACACATCGGTGTCTTAAAAGTATTCGAGAAAGAAAAGATACATGTTGATTTTCTTGTGGGCAGCAGTGTCGGTGCGCTAGTAGGAAGCCTTTACTGTGCAGGCATTCCGGCTACAGTTATCGAAGAACTGGTTCTAAGCAATCAACTTAAAAAAGCTTTCTATCCTATTCCATTCAAGCTCAAAGCCGCTCTTGGCGTGCCGCCCTACATGCTTAAGCGCCTAATCTTTCTCAAGCCGCCAATCGGCCTATACAGCGGCAATTCTATTGCCAAATTTATTGAGCGCAACTTGCCGCAAGGAATCGAAAACATTGAACAACTAAAGACGCCATTCGCCGCTCTGACGGTTAACCTAGGTGATACCAGACCGGTTTGGCTAGACAAGGGCAATATTGCCAAAGCAGTGCAGGCTAGTTGTAGCGTCCCCTTGCTTTACAGGCCAGTAGTAACTGACGGAAAGCTTTTCGTAGATGGCGGTTTAAGAAACAATCTACCAACAGAACCGGCGACAGCGGTAGGAGCGCAAATTGTGGTGGCAGTAAAGTTACATTCTTTTTTGAAGGGTAATGACAAAAGCAAATTCAATACATTTTCAAGTTACGGAGACCAACTAATCGGTATTCTCATGGCCGAAATAGAAGACAAGCCCGCTGGTCAAGCAGACATTTCTATCGAACCAAATGCAGATAAGCTGAATCTCCATAACTTCAACCGCGCTGATCTTATCGAAGCAATCAGATCTGGTGAAGAGGCAGCCGAGAAGGCACTACCAGCAATCAGAGCAAGAATCAAAGCTAGTCACTAAGGCGTAACAAATCCAAATTATATTGTATGTAATCACCCCAATACATTGCACACTCTCAAAAAGGGGATTACCAAATGACTAAATTTGCGCCAGAGAATTTCCATAGTAATAGCTCCGATAGCGCAGCGGCAGACTCATCTCTTAGCGAGTCAGTTCAGTCTAATATGACCTTAAAAGACATTGCAACGGTCATAGCGGCGACGAAACCCAAAGATGTCTGCATTATCGATAAGGATGGCTATATTGCTTGCAGTCCAATCGTAGGAACTCCGCGCCCAGAAGAAAAACCATTTGAGATATTGCCCAAGCCAATAGAGCCTCTGGACCCTCCCAAAAGTAAATGTCCAGGGTTCTATGAAATTCCACGCTTGCCCTACGTGCCTAAAGAACCTCCTAGCAGTAAGTATCCTAGTCCCTGCGACCCCCGGCTACTTCCCTACGTGCCAGACGAATCTCCAATCGATAAATATCCAAATAAATTAGAAACACCAAAACACTTTCAAAAATAAAAGTCCATATCAATAGCACTAATGGAAAGGAGAAAAGAGCATGCTCTTCTCTCCTTTCTGCAAAAAAAACAGAAATTGGACCCATGGTCACCGATGAGTCACAGTTAATCCCTATAGTTCAACTATTCACCCCAATACAGCACCGAATCTCAAAAAAGGGGATTACCATGTCAAACTTTGAAATCGAAAATAATGTCAAAAGCTCCGATACCGTTGATAATCACGCACGTTTAGGCCAGTCTATTCACGGCCAAATAACCAAAGAAGATTTTAAAAACCTTCTACCGAAAAGAGTGCAGCCGGATGTCTGCATTCGCGATGAAGATGGCTACATTGCCTGCGGCCCGATTGTTGGAATTGAGCGGCCCGAGCCACCAAGATTCAAGCCAAGTTTCGATAAGCCTCTTTTCCATACACCCAGCTTTGACAAACCGAGTATCATACATATTTTGCCTAGCAACAGAATAGATCAGCTTACACCAAATCAGCAACTAGGGCCAAAAGAGAGCTTCGACTCAGTTATTCCTAACAAGAAAAACTAACGCGACCAATCAAAAGTCAATCTTTTTGCCAATAGCAGTTTCAAGATCAGCCCAAGAATTTTGATAACTCACGACAGTATCAAAATAACTGGAGAATGTATTTTGAAACTGCTGTTGCGCGACGATTGCACTGCCAAGATCGCTTTTGTCTTTCTCATAACTATCCTGGGCTTTGCGCACTACATTTAGTGCCAGCGGAATTAGATTCTTTTGATACTGGGCAATATTAACTCGGGCCGCTGCAAGCTTGGCATAGGCTGCGCGCACATCAACTTCAACCCGCGAAACCATTGCGGCAGCTTGATCTTGGGCTTGTTTATTAGCCGCCTTAGCCGCTGCTATTTCACCCTGGTGGCGATAGAAAATAGGCAAATCGACGTTGATGTTTAAATAGGCACCATCTTGTTGCCTCACATGTGCCGACTTTTTGTAAGTACTAAAGACATAACCAGAACCAACCAGAACATCGGGTATTGCCTGAGCTTTAGCCAGCTTAATTGCACTAGTAGTAGTAACAACTTGTTGTCTCGCCGATTTAAGGTCGGCCCGGTCAGCGAAAGCCTGGTCTAACAAATACTGCAAGTCTGGCATGGGCTGATCTGGAGGCGGCACTAATTCGGTGCGCTTTGTAGAAAGCTTAAAAAGACCGTTGTCTTCGACATCTAAATCTAGATCTGGGTTATAACCTAATAAATAATCGAGTTCAATGGAAGCCTGACGCAAGCGAGCATAAGAGCTATTTCGAAGAGTTTCAAACTGATCTACTGCCAGTTTTGCCTGCAAAACCTCTACTTCTTCACACTTTCTCGCGCTGTATTTTGTTTCGGCCAAACGACTCAGGCGCTGTACTAAAGCTCTTTGGTTTTCCACTAATTCGATATTAGCTTCAGCAGCGGCAAGCTCAGCGTAACCTTTGCGCACAGCTGAGCGCACGTCATAGCGCAGGTCAGCCAACTGATATTCACTTAGAACATAATTGGCTCTAGCATAACGCAGGCGTGAAGCACGCTTGCCGCCCATTTCAACAAGCTGGTTAGCCCCAATTTGTTGGGTATTGCCAGCGATAGCCTCTGTATAAGGATTACCAAAACCATATTGCATGGCAAACTGAGGATTGGGCCGGGCTCCAGCTGTTCGCACTTGAGCCTTAGCAATATCAAGATTTTTTAGCGCCGCTACAACCGATGGATTCTGCGTATAGGAGGTCGAGAAAGCTGCCGTAAGGCTGACCGGCACTCGATTGACCGGATGATTCGGCCGGTCTGAAGGCCCGGGTCGCAGTGCTCCTGGCGACAATCCTGAGGTAATTGCATCAAAAACATCTTCACTATCTGCTGCAGCACTAGCTGGCGCCCCAATAAATATGGCGCAAGAGACGGCCAGAAGTGGCCACATTGGGAGCCGAGATTGAGGCAGAAGCGACTTCAATGAGAACTTCTTAGCCATGCCTGGTCTATCCATCCCTCAAAATGCAATCTTTCATCGACAGATTGAGCCTTAAAAGTACTCTCAAAGCCAAGCAAATTCAAGCAATTTACACTCAAAGCCCAGACCAGCGACCGTTTGCATATCTAGAGCATACGCAAAAGCAAGAGCAAATTGACAGAAGCAACTAAAGAAGAAACTGAGCAAAGAGATTGAACAAACAGACCGCAATAGAGCCGGTGCAATCTAAACAGACTGACTGGCAGCCACATCAGCGGCCGGAGAATCAGCTGGCATTGCTTCTAGTGGGCCACTCTTGTCGCGGCGAAAACGCGTCTGACAGTTCTGACACACGAAATAAGTAATGTAGGTGCCAGGCTTAGTTTCTATAGACTCAGGCTCATAAGAATCAAGCTTACGCTTATTACAACTTGGGCATTTGCCCTTAAGAAAAGTCGGCAAAAAGGGTGTGACAAGCACGGCCGCTATTACAAACCACATAAAAGACTCTTTCACTCTATGTTTCCCCTTGGTGCTCTGATTCTATTTTTAGCACATTTGCTGCTAGCCTAATTTAGTAAAATATGAAGAGCAGTCAAGAACTAACTGAAAAGCGGCAGGCCATGAACAATCAAGTTTCAGATCTAAGCTTAATAATCGCAGCATTGTCCTTTGCCTCTGAGAAACACAGAGATCAAAGACGCAAAGACCAAGAGGGTACGCCTTATATCAATCACCCGATTGAAGTAGCCCGCTTGCTGCATGAAGTTGGCGGTATTACTGACGGTGCAACCCTGGCAGCCGCTCTATTGCACGACACGGTAGAAGACACAGATACTACAAGAGATTGTCTCTACGACTTATTTGGCGAAGAAGTTGCAGCGCTAGTAATGGAATGTAGCGATGACAAGACATTAGCCAAAGAAGAACGCAAGCAGAAGCAAATAGACCATGCGCCTCATATAAGCACAAAAGCAAAACTCATTAAATTGGCAGACAAAATTAGCAACGTTCGCGATATGGGTCATTCTCCGCCTCCAGACTGGAGCTTAGAGAGACGAGTTGCCTATGTCGAGTGGGGAAAAAAAGTTGTGGTTGGTCTACGGGGCAGCAATCAATCTCTTGAGATGCTCTACGATCACACCGCGGCAGAAGCACTAAACAAACTAAATGCAAAACCTTGAGCAACTATTCTCAGACAACTATTAGACCAATAAAAGCTGAAGACATTGAGCCTCTTCTCGACTGGCTCGATGCTCCGCACGTCAAAGCCTGGTGGGGCGTTGAGTCAGCAAAGACAAACAGGCTCAAGTATCAGTCACGTCTACTTGCCGATGCCCTAACACGTGTTTTCATTATTCAAGTCGACCATAAGCCAGCCGGAATGATTCAGTGCTATCGCCATAGCGACTATCCCGACTGCGACAACGAAATCGGCATAGACAATGCCATTGGCATTGATTACCTGATTGCAACGCCAGAGCTAACCGGCAAAGGAATTGGCACACAGGCCATAAAGATGATGACAAGAATGGCTCTGACTCTATTTCCTAATTTGACTACGGTGGTGGCAAGCCCGCACAAAGAGAATATTGCCTCACGACGAGCACTTGAAAAGGCTGGCTTCAAGCTTGTACGCGAAGTCAAATTAGCATCGGCCTATCCCGCCGAAGGCATAAGCTGCATCTACGAAAAGCGCCGCCAATAACAAAACTAATAACAGTGTGCCGCTGGCTGCTGTTATAGCTTGAGATATTCAATTAGAAAAACCTCGGGACGACAGGATTTGAACCTGCGACCTATTGCTCCCAAAGCAACCGCGCTACCAAGCTGCGCTACGTCCCGGCTTTCAAATATATCACACTGCCCGACGCAGTTCTCTAATACGTAAAGTACTTAATAAGTTATGGTACAAATGCCGGAGGGCTTTCCCCGCCCACATCAAGCGCATCTTTGTCGACAAAACCGGTGCGACCATTGGCCAACTGCACCTTGTATTTATTGTTATTAATGCCACCGAGCACCACCAACCGGTCTCCCGCCTGCAGATTGACTGTGCGGTTCCTGGCATCTGTTACGGCTTTGCCACTCTTAACAGTGGCCGTTGTGTAAGCATCGCCGGTTTTGCAATTAATAAAGCCGGCATAGATGAAGCCTTCTTTACCGTTGATACGAACTTTGTACCAACCCTCTTGCTTGCCAATAATTTCTACATCAGCTCCACGGGAAATTTCAGCAACCGTGCGGTAGTGAGTGCCGGCACCGCGTCTTACTTTGACAGTGTTGCTGGTCAAAGTACTTGTAACAGTACCTTTTTCAGCCACCGCTTCTTTTTCAACAACCTTTGAGGCGGCTGTTTTCTCTATTACCTTGTTGTTTGGCACAGCCAAAGGTGCAACGTCAACAGGAGCACTCGAATTTTTCTCTGAGCCTGAGTCAGGGCTTGAATTCTGACCTGAATCAGGACTAGAAAGCAGCTTGTCTACCAATGATGAGGTCTTATTCTCATAAGTTGATGCTACTGAAGTGCTGTCACTATCGGCACCATGACCCTGAACTTTTACCCGGCGCAACTGCGCTGCTTGATAAATTCCGCTGCTACCGCGGGCCAACACTACTTCAAAAGCGTCTTCAGCATTACCCATAAAGTAGCTGCTGCCAGAGCTAACAGTCACTTGACTATTTGCCGCTTGCTGAGCCCGTCTAGCCGCCTCACGCTGGCGCCTACGACTACGACTGCTACTACGATTTGATGAGCCACCATCTGACTCAGCTGGTGCAGCTGCAGCAACTTCAGGCACTGTCACACTGTCTTTGCCCTTGCGCTTCAACTCAAACAAAGGCGGACAAACTTTTAAGGCACCAACGCTAGCTATACTGGCTGCCGTGGGGTTGGTCAAATATTTACGGAAGCGACTTTTCTGTGCCTGATCAGCTACGGTAAAGGCCGCTGCACGTAAGGCTGCCATCTGACCACGGCCATTATCATCAAGCAATTCGTAATTGCCATTTTTGTAGAGCAGTTTGAGTTTCAACTGTTCGTCAGGCAGACCCAAGGCCCGCAGACTTGACGGTGTGAACAGCTCTTCTTCAGCAGCACGAGATGACAATGCCAATTCCATGTCAATGTCTTGGCCGTTGGCGGCAAATTTAGCCGAGCCTTCTCCAGTAAAGAAGGGCACAGCTTTGTCTGTTCGCTCTTTTATGGCGCCATTGCTCAACTCTATTACTTTCACCTGAGGCTTTCGCCCTGCCTGAGCATTCTGGTGCCCAAGCAATAAGAGAGTTTCGCCACCCTGCCGACCAATTATTTTGGCCTCGTCAAAGACATCGAACTTGCGCAGCACAGCGACTTCTTTGCCCGACATCAAATAATTGCAAGACTGCAAAACAGTATCGACTTCGACCAGCTTAAGTGCATTTGGCAAATCAAAGACGTGAATTTCATAAGCCGAAGTAGGAAAAATCTTCTGCATTTTGCCTGTAATTTCAGCCGACGAAAGCGCAGTGTTTTTCTCTAGAAAACGTTTCACACTATTTTCTAGTTCACTCTTCAAATGATCGGCGTCTTCTTTAGACTTTGGTCCTTGAGCCACGCGCCTTGATACTTTTTGCAGATTACCGTCAGAATCAAACAAACTTCCAACGAACGAAACCGAAGCAGCGCCAATTCCCAGCACGGCCAGACCGGCGGCACCGATCAAAGCGTACTTAACTAAGTTGGTGCTATTTTTTCGCGCCAACTTGGCTCCGCATTCCTTACATTGGACAGCGGCGACAGAATTTCTAACTGTGCATTCAGGACAACGCATTAAACATCCCAATCTGCTAGCGGCTTAACAGCAGTGTGCCGTAGCACGTATATAATACTCATCCTTGGCAATCAATGGATGCATTGCTAGATGTCATGGTCTAATTCTAACGAAGAGCAGAAATCTTGCAGCCAAGAAATTTAGAAAGAGCCAGCTCAGAACTAGTTAAAGTTTGCCACTTGGCCTACGAGCGTGGCTATATATGCGGCACCGAAGGTAATTTCAGCCTTCGGCTGGATGATCACACCCTGCTGACAACCCCGGCTGGCACCTGCAAAGGATTATTAAGCCCATCTGACCTGGTATTAACAAATCTTGACGGCGTCGCTCTCGATTCGCCTCAAAATCAAGGCAAGCGACCCTCAAGCGAACTGAAAATGCACTTGATTGTCTATCAGAAAAGAGCAGACGTTATGGCCGTTGCCCATACCCACCCGACCACGGCAGTAGCCTTTACGGTGGCGGGTAAAACTCTCAACCGCTGTGTGCTACCGGAAGCAATATTGACTCTAGGCAAAATTGCTGAAGCACCATATGCAACACCAAGTACCGATGAGGTACCGCAAAGTATCGCTGAGCACCTAGAGCATACTGATACCATTCTGCTCTCCCATCATGGTGCCCTTACATTTGGCAGCGATATTTTTCAAGCGTTCTACCGTCTAGAAACCCTTGAACATCAGGCCAAAACCCTTCTTATCGCGCAATTACTTGGAGGAGAAAAAACTCTTTCTCAAGGGCAGGTAGAAAAGCTCTTTGCCATCTGCCAAATATACGGAATGACACCACCAACAAATAGAGACGAACTACTAGAGGCCGGCACCAATTGAGCGAAGAACTACATCCTCTTGAAGCAATTACATCGCTCTACCTCGTGCGCCATGGCCACACAAGAGCCACTGAATTAGGCCTTCTATATAGCGATCCCAAAATAGAAATTAGTGAGAAAGGAATCTCTCAAGCACAAGCGGCGGCCAAATATGTCGCTGCGGTCAAGCCGCAAATTTTGCTTTGTGGGGCAGCAGTGCGAGTAAGCCAATCAAGCCAGCCCGTAGAACTAGAAACGGGGCTTAAGGCCCAGACTATCAAAGGCTTTGAAGAATGGCAGGTAGGAGACTGGGAAGGCCGAACTTATCTTGATATTAAGAAAAATGACCCCGATCAGTATCACAGCTGGTGCGCAGACCCAATAGAAAATGCTCCACCGAACGGCGAATCTATTGTGCAATTGAGCGAACGCATCAGAGAAAGCCTGATTGAATTAATTGCCAATAGTGAATTTGAGGGCAAGACAATTGCCATGGTTACCCACTCGGGCATCATTCGCTCAATAATCGTCTATGCACTGGGCATGCCGATTAGAAACTTCTGGCGTCTTTCCATTCCAACCGGATCAATCACCAGAATCGACTTCAGCAAAAACTTTGCCACTATGCACTTTATGGCTCACAAGCCCTAAATTAGGGTGTCTGATTATGAGCGACCGGCTTCATGTTCTGAACCAATCTTTGCTTCTGTTCAAAGTCTAAAACATTGCGAATTTTGAGAACTAGCTTGGTTCTCTCTGTGCCCATCTCAGCTTGTACTTTGTTGATTTCATCTTGCTTAGCTAAGGCTGTTTTCTCATTTGGATCAGGTTGCATCTGCAAGTTACGCATATCTTTTAGCAGATTGGCCATGAGAGCAAGGCGCACACGTTGACCGTCTTCAAATTCTTTAGCCAGCTGCCGAATTTTCTTCTCTTGCTCTCTATCAATGCCGGCTTCACGGTAAATGGCAAGGGGATCATGGCGATTGATCTCTGAGCCTGGCAAGCTGGGGTGAGCAGACAATTTACTGTCTCTGCCATCAGCAGACTGGCTGCCTTTTAAAGTGTCTTTCTTAGATTCGGCTTTAACTTCTGCTTTAGACTCGGGGGCCTTACCAAGGGGATCGGCCAGAGCTGGCAAGGAAGCAAAAGAGATAAAAGCGGCGAGCACGATTGATGAGATTCTGAAATTGATCATAGATTTACAACTGGTTGGAGAAGATCCAGTATAACCTCATTCAATTCCAAAATGTATGAAGGGTGCCCAGGCGTGCACGGGTTGTTTTGCCGCAATTGCTTTTAGCTGAGCCTGCCGCAGAGCTTGGGCTACAGAGATTTTACCGGATTGCCAACAGGTATGAAAATCTTGCATTAGTTCGGCCGTTGAACGATCGGCTACTTCCCACAAAGAAAGCACCAAATTTGGCATGCCGGCATACATGAGCGCTCTGGCTAAACCAAGAATTTCGCCGCCTTCAGTAACAACGTTGACGCCAGTTTGACAAGCGGAAAGAACCAATAGTCGCCCCCTCTCTGTGCGCAGGGCATTACCTTCCAAAATTGAGGCCGCCGACAAGATACTGCCATCAGACAAGACCAATCCCGAAGCCATCGGCTCATCGTGATTGAAGATGGCATGGCCGGCAAAGTGAACCACATCAAAATCGCCAAACATTTCAGGCAATGATCGTTTCACCTCTTCGTTGGTTAAAAGAGTACTGGCAGCGCTACTAACACTGCTGCTTTGACCAAGAGAAAGAATTGAATTGGCTTCTTCCATTGTATAGGCCAGGTCTTCTAATCCGGCCGAAGAGCGCAAACGCGAACTAAAGACCATGCCACCCTCTCTGGTGGCAGAATAATCGCTTATGGCCGTAACTAAAT
This sequence comes from Cyanobacteriota bacterium erpe_2018_sw_21hr_WHONDRS-SW48-000092_B_bin.40, assembly GCA_030917395.1. Lineage (GTDB taxonomy): Bacteria > Cyanobacteriota > Vampirovibrionia > Obscuribacterales > Obscuribacteraceae. The sequence goes on along the minus strand of JAUPUU010000066.1, from coordinate 10,003 downwards.
AACGGGCATCACCACTAACTTCGTCAGTCTCTGACTTGCGATTCTGCGCCGAAGCTAAGATGGGAATAAGCGACACGGTCGGTACATAAGAGACAGCAAAGCGCTCGCAGACATAGCCATTTTGATCATGAAGAGCAGAAAACGGCAGATGATAGAGACTGCCGTGAGGGATTAGCAATAGCCGCTCAATGCCAGGATCAAGCTTCTCCAATACCGGTCCAAGCAGGCTTTGGTAGAGGCGGCGACAAAGGCTAACAGGTACTTCCCAGCCTTCAGTGGAGCTCATCTCAAAGAAGGTAGCAATGTCTTCGCGAATCAATTCCAGACTTTGCGGGTCCATGACCACATGAGTAGTCAGCGCCGCTTTAGCATCGCCATTTTCCTTCTGCACACATGCCACCAAAAGGTAATCTTGAGGGAAGAAAAATTCAATCACACAAGTATCGGCATTGAGCTTACTAGTCTGCCAGAGAGCCTGGATTTCAGAATAGTTCAGGGTAGTGGCACTAACTAAATTAGCGTAGTTAGGGTGGCGTCGACGCAGCTGGTTGAGAACCTCACGCCATTCGAGATAGAGCTTACGCGTGTCTTCTTGTGGTGCAGCTGAACCGCGCAATCGGGCCGCGCTAGAACCGCTAGAATCACCGTCGCTATCGTGTTCGGCATCATTAGCCGAACCAGGGTTTGAATAATCAGAATCATGACCGTGGAAAAATTGTCTTTCTAAATGGGCAATTTGAGCACGCAAATCGGCTTCTCGACTAATCAACTCTTTAATGCCGCGAGTAAGCCCAGATGAGTCTTCGTCATCCACCAGTTGATTGACATCAATGGGCGAATTGCTGAGCAAATCAAGTAGCGCTCGAGACTTAGCTCTTCCCACATACTCAAGGGCTTCAACTCGTTTATTCAACTGCAGACAGGTCGACACCATGTCGCGATAAAGCTCCTGACCGCGATTGGCAAAGCTGGTTTTGAGATCATCGGCTTTAATCATGCCGCGCTGCTCATCAAACAATTCAATGGCCTGGCGGAAAAATTCAAAAGCTGGCGCAAGCTGGCCGCTTGCGGCTTTAAGCTTGCCTAAATTACCAAGATAAATGCGCTCACCAAGACGATCATTAATAGAGCGACTGAGGGTCAGGGCCTCGCTATAGAACTGATCAGCCCTCTCAAAGTCAGAAAGTTCTTTATAGCAATCACCAAGACTATCAAGGTGAGCAGCCGCAGTAGCTTGATCATCAAGCTCCCGGGCAACAAACAAGGCCTTTTCTAATAGCTCAATGGCCTCTTCGCACTTATTTAAGCGCGCCAAAGAGACACCCTGATTACCTAGCCAGATGCCCTCACGACGACGGTCCTGAACCTTAGCAGCGAGAATCTGCGCTTCTTTATATAGAGCTAGGGCTTGCTCAAAACTTGATTGCTCAAAGCGAATATTGCCTTCTGAGCCACGGCAAATCGACATAGTCAGAACATCTTCAATCATCTCGGCTTCTAAGTATGCTCGCCGATAGTAACTAATCGCTTGTTCAAACTGACCTAGTTCGCTCAGGGCTAAACCAAGGCTACCCAGCCAGACACTCTTCTCACCGGACTCAGTGTGCGCAGCCAGCTCTAGAGCTGTATTAAACCAATCAGTGGCGGCCTCTAGATGACAGCGAGTCATAGTCACCGACCCTAAATTACCAGCGGCAAGCTCCATCGATGGTCGATCTTGCAAAAATGATGCAGTATTGTAGGCCAGTTCAAATTGCCCCTGGGCCGCAGTGAAATCGCCATTAGCAGTCAACTGTTCTGCCAGAAAGAGCCGCGCCTGAAGCTCACATTCAAGCATATTGGTCTGACGACATAACTCTATGGCCTGATTAAGGTGACCAATAGACGAAGTATGCTCACCCATCATGCGTTCTGTTTGGCCAAGATAAGTCAGTACTACTGCTTGCGATTTTTCCGCATAAGCCGTCTTGGCGCTTAGCTCAAGAGCCTTCAGCAAAAGCACTTTGGCCTCGCTCGAATCTCCATGCACGAGCTTGTCATAGGCAAAAGTCGATAACTCTTCAATTTCTTTGAGAGTAGCTTCACTGGCAACATGTCGTCCGCGACGTTTTTTCTCGCGGTGTGGGTCAGTCATCGAAACCTCGACAGAAGTGCTTTGGCATAACAGCCAACAGGTAGACCTATTGTACTTGTTCAAATATATATCCACGAAAGGATTTTTCTGGACAGCACAAAAGCAAAAGAGGCGCAGAGCACCTCTTTAATTGATTGCAAGTGTTCAGCAGCTTAGAGAGCTGGTGAGTGATAGGTGCCATAAGTAGCAACATATGGAGCGGCTGCCACTGGAGCGACTTTCTTCACGGCAGCAGCGATTTTAGGAGCAACTCTGCGGCTGGCCTTGTAGGTCATTGGCGCATAAGACTTGAAAGCAGCGCTACTAGTTGTGGTTTTGCCACCAGCTGAACCAGCAGGTAAATAGGTATGGAAACCAGAAGGCTGGAGATTGCCGCCGCGTCCATGGGCCACAGGAGTCTGACCCTGACGCCACGAGCCAAAGTAACTAGGAGTCATGGCTGGTTGAGGACGACCAGCATGGCTAACAGCAGCGGCTGGTGCAGTTTTGGCTGTACTGCCCATCAATTGCTTCAATGAGGCTTCAGGAATAAGGCTGAGCGGGAATGGAGCAGGGCCAGCGCTACCGCTAGGAGCTTGGGAGCGTTGGCTAGCAGCAAAGTCTTGAGCCAGGCTGGCCATTTCGGCATCATTGTCAGTACTGGAATTAGCGTTGCCAGCAGCGCGGGCCATTTGAGTCCACTCTGCTTCACTCGGAGCATTTTGATTTCTGGCTGGTTGTGCGTTGACATTAGCCACGGCTTGCTGAGCGCAAGGGAAACCAACTTGACCAGGGGTCGCAGGTGATTGACCAGGCAAGGAACGAGCGGCATGTTTACGCTGGAAACCAGCAACCAAGTCAGCAGCTTGACGCATGCGGCTGCGATTGGCACTGTTCTGAGTTGCTTGTGAAGGTTGAGCGTAGGCGGTGTTGCCATAGCCCGAATCATAAGAGTTATTGGTTTGTGGCGCAAAAGTCGACTCATTGATTGAGCCGGCCAAGCTAGAACTGTTTATGGACTGAGCACTGTTGTCTAATTGCGGCATCTGAGCTTGCAATTGCGAACGGCTAGGCAACTTACGGCCAGGAACGAAAGGCCGCAGCTTAGTGGCACCAGCTACCGGTGTCATGGCCAGGCGTGAATTAACAGCTTGGGGCTCAGAGAAACTAGCTGAGCTGAGACTGCGTCTAATGGGAAGGCGCTTGGAGGCAAGCACAGGGGCCGATTGGAAATCACCAGATAGCGAACGGGCTGTGGCTTTGTCACCGACAGCGGCCTTGAGGAAGCTGGCAGTTCCGCTCATATTGTCACTAGCCATCGCCTGGGGGGCGAGCACTAGAGGAATCGAAGCTGCAACGTTGACGCCTACTAGAAATGCATGAGATTTCATCTGTTACCTGTTCCGCCAAAGAAAAGTGTTTGCCAAGGACATTGCCTACTGCCTTAGTCTATGAAATGGCTCAGAACATGTCACTGGGAAGAATACGCAAGCGCAAACGACAAATGGCCATTTGCCTTAAGCCAGTGGGAGAATTCCCATGAAATAGAAGATTAAATAGTTGGTCTAATCCCAGACTAGACGGTAGCCCACACCACGCACGGTAAGAATATGCTTGGGTTGGCTAGGATTAGCCTCTAGTTTTTCCCGCAAATATCTAATGTGCACATCAACGGTACGACTCTCGCCAAGGAAATCAGAGCCCCAGACTTGAGCAAAGAGCTGATCACGGGAGAAAACGCGGTTTGGCTGCCTGGCCATGGCAAAGAGCAATTCAAATTCTTTGAAGGTCAGTTCGATTGGCTTGTCGCCGACAAGGACAGTACGGCTATCGGTGTCAATGAAAAGATCACCCAGGCGAATGCCCTTGGTTACTTCTTGTACCTGCGGTGCTTCACGCAAATGGGCCTTGACCCGAGCCACCAGTTCACGCAAGCGCACAGGCTTAGCGATATAGTCGTTGGCACCGAGCTCTAGACCGACGACAGTGTCAATTTCAGAGGTACGAGCGGTCAACATTAAAATCGGAGTGCGCTTATCAAAAGCCCTGACCCGGCGGCACACTTCGTAACCATCGAGCCCTGGCATCATTAAATCGAGAATAACCAAATCTGGCTTTTCATGCTCAAACAGCTGAATGGCCTTGATGCCATCGTGGGCAAGCAGCGTAGCAAAGCCTTCCTGATTCAGAACGTACTGAATACTGGTGGCGATATCTACTTCATCATCAACTATTAGCAGTTTCTTCAAGGGACAATTCTTCGAGGGGGACAACAGGGAAATTGTTGGAGCCTTCATAGTATCATCGTCGTATTATCCTCAGCGTATTGACTTCAGCGGTATCTCACTTGAAGCCCCAGAAATATAATCACCTTAACAACCGTCTTGGCCACTCTGGGTGGAAGAAACTGAGATGGGCTCTTAGCTTTGTTGCAATTGCCTCGGTATGTTTTTTAAACTCCAACAACCTTAATGTCGGCGCAGATGCAAAGAGCAGCAAGGCTGAATTAATTCCCAACTTCATGCCTTACCCACCAATGGCCCACGCCGTGCGCATTGGTTTGAGCACCAAGAACCACGCAATCAGGGTGGCAATCTGGCAAGCCGGTGCAGTCTTCGTCAACGGCACACCAATTTTTGCCCTTGAACCGCGCATGGTCTACACCATAACACCAGGCAAGATCACCGAACTAGGCACTGGTCGCAGCTGTGCTCTACCATTCGATCAACGCTGTCATATTTCGGCCCCCGATTACAGGGTCTGGACTGTAAACAGATGGTGGCGCGGCTGTCTAGAAATAATCAATATGCCTACTTATGTTACAGCCGTTAATCTGCTTGACCTAGAGCAATACCTCATGGGCGTAGTGCCTTCTGAAATGCCCTCTAGCTGGGCTCCAGAAGCCCTAAAATGCCAGGCCGTAGCTGCGCGCAGTTATGCCTATGCCCACATGGGCAAAGGCTCAAAGTGGAAAAGCGAAGGCTTTGACATGGTGCCCGATGTTCGCGACCAAGCTTACAAGGGCCTAGCCGCTGAGGCAGACTCAACCTGCCGAGCCGTGATGCAAACCCAAGGCCTGATTCTTAAAAATGCCGACAAGGTCAAACCAGGTTTTTACAGGGCCTGGGTAGGCGATGACATGGAAAATCTCAACATCAAAAAAGGTGTGGTATCACAGAGTTATCTGGAAAAAATCACTGGTATCAAAGGTATTGTTGGTGTCACAGTGAAGCGCTGGGACGCGGTGGGCAACGCTACGCACATTCAAGTTATGGGCGTAAAAAACAGTCGCGAAGTAGACGGAATTTTACTGGCTCGCATGCTCAATTTTGCTACTGCCGGTATTCTTGATGTGCACGATGAAGGTGCCAACTGGGTCTTCACCTATCGCGGCCCCGGCAATGGTGCCCGCGGTCTGAGCCAACATGGCGCCAATATGTTTGCCAAACGCGGCTGGACTTTCGATCGAATTTTGCAACAGTACTATCAAGATGTAGACGGCAAGCTGCAACTTGGTTTTATCGACAATGCTGGATATCAAATGTATGCAGCACCTAGACCCCAGATCGTGAAAAAAGCTCCTAGCAAAACTGTCTATTCAAAAGGCTTGATCGAGCAAGAAAAACGCACTGAAGAAAAACGCGCCGAAGAAAAAAGTACTGAAGACAAAAGCAGCACAGAGACTCAAACAAGATAACTGTTAGGCAAGTGATTGCCAGCAAGTTATTCTCTTAGCAAGACAATTTCTTTAGACGCACACGCAAATTTTCTACTGTGGCAGTGGAAGGACCATAATGCTTTTCATAAATTGAAAGAGCGCGGCGGTAAACCAGCTCGGCCCGCTCCAAAAGATCTTTGCAACCAGTCAGGCGCACAGCCCCGGACAAAACATCAGCCAAGCGCGAAAGTGCGCTAGCCAAGGACAATCCACAGCCACCATGAATAGTATCAAGTACTTGCACTTGGCGCTCTAGTACGGCGATTTGTTCCATATGGAGCTCAAGCTTACCGTAAACCACAGAAAGGCTTGAAAGAACGGCTGCAACTTCAGAACTGTTAGCTCCAGAAACACTGACCTGAATCTCAAGCAACTCTTCAAACACTGCTCTGGCTGCAGCATGCACGCCAGTGCGCTGATAAAAATTACCAAGGCGACCCAATGCATCTAGAGTTGTTGCATCTTGTCCGCCATTGAGTTTTTCTTGGCTGCGTAACAAAGTTAGATAGAGCTTCTCTGCCTCACCTAAGCGACCAGTGCGTTCAAAGACAATGGCTAGTTTATCAACGGTGTCAGCCAATGCCACAAAGTAAGTCTCTTCAACCTGATTATTGTTGATGCGCAAAGCATAAATGCGCTTCAGATAGGGCTCAGCTTCGACGAATTTGGCGCGGTTCATATAGAAGTTGGAGAGTTCTTCTAAATGGCCAATAATTGCGGGATTATCCATACCCATTGCGGTTTCAGAAACATTCAAGGCCATGCGATAAAGCTGCTCAGCATCATCAAAGCGGCCCTGAGTAAGATACTCCATGGCCAACTTGAAATAATCGACTGCTTGCCTTAGCTCCACCTGTACTGAGCTTGATGCAGAACTTGATGTTGGGCTTAGCGCGCTTTGTGAACCAGGAGCGACGATGTCCTGAGTGATACCTTTGAAATCGATCATGAAACTATTAATGAGACTCGCGAATTGAACAGGTATAAAACACGGAGATGCACTTAGACCAGCATGGTATTAGGGTTTCAATGCATTGACAAGGGAGCCACTATATATCTTTTCAATTAAACGACTACAAAGAGCCACCAGCCTACTAATAGTCATTTTAATAAAACAAAATAAGATCGCTCTTAGCTAACTTCGAGCAATCAAAACCGAGCAAAAGTATTAAACCCGAAGCACTAAGCCCTCTATTTAAGCCCTCTATTAAGGAAGGAGCACTAGTAGCAATAAGTGACATGACCATCACAAGCTGGTGTTGCCTCTTTACCAGCAGTAGCGCGGCCATTGGCAAGGCGCACGATTAGATTGCTAGTACCAAAGACTTTGTAGCGCGGACAGTACTTTTCATCAATACTAATCAGTAAGTCAAAAGAAGCTGCTTTTACTGGAGAGGGAAACTTTAGCAAAGGCGAACCGTTGAGCTGCAGCAGACAAGGCTCGACAAACTGCCAAAACTTCTTTGCCTCTAGGGGCAAATGATCTGTTTGCTTGTACACCGCTGCTGAATTAGGCAACTGCATTGATCTGAGCAAGACATCACAGTGCTGAGAGGGATTAACACTAATAGTAAGAAGAACCTGGCCGGCGGTGTCAGCCAATTTAGCCGGGGGCCTCTGCGCAGAACTCGAAATATCTGTTGTTTTTCCTGCTGTTGCTTTTTCTGCCGGTGTTTTTCCCTCGTCCAGGTCAAGTGGATTGACGCAATCAAACACGCCTCGAACAATCGACTTGCACCATTCGTCCCAGGCCAAGTCTGACATCTTGCCTTTTTCATGGCGATATTTGGTAACACGAATCTCGTCACCAAGAACGACTGCCAGCAGCCTCTTATCATTCCCACCCAGATAGATGGCGTGACAGTGCTTACTGAGGCTGTTGGCTACAGTAATAGTATTGCCTTTGACCGGTTTTGGCTGTGCGGCCTCTACTGGCCGCATGGCGCCTAAACACAGCAGCAAAAGAGCAGCAGCAGTTAACTTGTTCATTGCCCTCATGCTCAAATAATCTGGCTATTTCTTCTCGGCTTTCCAGATGCGACCACCAACGGTATCAATACCTTTCACCGAATCTTTAAGGGTGCCTACTGCCATCAATATCTGAGCATTATTCGGTGCCTCAACATTGCAGAGAGCCTTTAGGGCAACCAGCTTTCCATCAAAGTCTTTGAGCGCATCGCTCAATACATCTAGATCAACTTTTGCTTTAACGTTGCTTGAAATATCAGGATCCCGAGCAAGACGCCCAGCGAGATCGTGCACAGCGGAAGACAATGAATCAAGTGAGCTAAGTGATTGGTTGAGGAAAGCAGCTCTCGGCTTCAAATATGCACCAAGAGTGGTGCTATCCTGAATCAAGCTAGGAAGAGCACAAGGCATGCAGGTCTCCCAGGGGTCTGCAATATATGCGTCATTATTGAGCAAACTATTGGCGACGACCTGCCGCCGACCAGCCTCTCGATCAAGATCGTGGAGGGCACCTTCCATCCGCCGCAAATCTTCATGGAGATTGCGCAGTTCGGTCTTTAAGTCGCTCTCAGGAAGGGGCTTGGCAGCAGACGTAGCGCTGCCCGTGGCCGCAGGGCTGCTGACCACAACAGGAGATTGCGCCTCACTGGGAGCAGCACCTGAAACTAGGCCAGTGAGAACCAAACCACATAATAGTGCTTTCTTTTTCATTACTTACTTCCTTGAGCAGCACTCGGTTTAACAATTGCAGGAGTAACTGCAGATCTAGTAGCTGGCTGCGTGGGCAATTTCACAGCCTTATCGTCTGCCTTGGCAGCAGGCTTTACATCTGAACCTTCCGCCTTAGCATCAGAGAGTATATCGACTTTTGAGATCCAACTTGGTGGTCGCAAGAAGCCAAAGCCCTGTTTGCGGTCCCAATGCTGCTGTTTAAAAGGTCCACCAGCAGCTTCAAAGTAACTGTAGGTCGTGCCTCGACTGAGATAAGCCCCTTGATCTGTACTGAAGATTGCATAGACCTGACCACTATCACCAGGACCAATACTAGCCCCGCCCCCACCAACCCCTGGCACGTAAACACTGGCCGATTCAGGAGGGCAAATCACAGCCAAAATTTGATCGATGTTTGCCAAAAGTTTAAAGTCTGTGGTCGAAATAGGCTGCACGGCCAGCTCTTGTTCCGCAATTTTGGTCAAGCGATCAAGCAGCCGAACAAAATCACTCTGACGAGAGCGCATATCTTCGGGATAGCATTTAAGTCGGGTCAATTCGCTAGCAGTAATTTGCGTAAACCAACTTAACTTGGCAAAGAGCTCAGGCATTGGCTCAAGATAGTGGAAGTTAGAAGCTTTCTTCACAGTTTGCTTGGGAGCAAACATACGCTGGGCATCATTCATCTCATTGCGAGACAAAGTGGCAGGCTCTTTTGCAGCGGTCTCTACTTTGTTAGCAGCCGCAGCATTCTTTGGGGCATTGGAAATACTAGAAGAAATACTAGTAGAGCTATTAGCTGCGTTAGCGGGTCGATCATAAGCAGTAAAAGAATCAACAAAGGCGGCCGATGCACTAAGTACATGCTGCAGAGACCAATTTTCAGACATTAGTGAAGGCTGTGAATTCTTCTTCAACGGACGCAAATACTCAGTGATAATTGCCCAGCGTTTTTCAGCAAGACATACAGGGTTGTTAGGATCTGCTTCTACTCGCCGACGGCCAGCCACTCGCGTTAATTCAGGCACTGTGTCGACCAAATTAGGATCGAGCCGGTCACTCAATCCATTTAAAATATTACTTGCAATCGGCGATCCCCATGAGTACAAGAGATAGAGAGAGAGGGGATCGATTAAGCCATCTTCGCCCTCTTCTTTGTAATTAGTGGTTTGCCACTTCAGCCATTCTAATTCATAACTATTAATAGGCGGAAGGAAACGCAGTACCATCAAATTTTCATCCGGGCTGCGGTTCTTATCCATCTCAAAAATTGAGGCAGCATCAAGACCCTGCGGCCTCTGCTTCTTAATCGACAAGAGCAGACGAGCACGTGAAAGCGGCTGTGCTAGAGTCTGTAAAAGGTCCTTAAATTCAAGATTGCCCGCCTGAAACATACTCTTAATTTCGCGCGGATAGACAGTCTGCTCTCGAGTGATAACACTTGGAGCTAAGGCCACACTAATATCATAAATACGTTGCCAACTTGGCATTAG
>JAUPUU010000498.1 GCA_030917395.1 Cyanobacteriota bacterium erpe_2018_sw_21hr_WHONDRS-SW48-000092_B_bin.40 | reverse complement strand
TCTTTGCCCTTTTCCTTGCACTCTTTCTTGCACTCTTTATCTTTCTTAGCTACTTTGATTTTCTTTTCAGTTTTTACTGTTTCTTTCTTTTCAGTAGATTCAGTTTCAGCAGCGCGAACTGCTGTGTTCAAGGAAAGGCCGAGGACAGCTACGAGAGCTACGGCTAATTGAGTCTTCTGCATTTAGACCTCCAGAAGTTGGATACTGACCATTGAGACCTCCCAAAACACTGTCTGGGCAAGTACATCAACATGTGGGCCATGCTAACCCACATTGTTTAAATACGACCAATAGGCAGGTTATGACTGTGTAAAAGTCTTTACAGTCAAGCTGAGGCGGCATCTCAAGCTGTAACGATTCTTAACGGCAAGCGCCACTTGAAAACGCCAAATATTCACCAAAGCCTCACAGAAAAATGCAGAAGCGCGCCCAGCCCATAGAAAACCCTGGCATCATCAACTTATTATTCCGCTGATCTGTTATATCTAGTAAGCTTAATAAACATCGATAGTATTTTTGACAGTATTCGGTAGCGTAAACAGAGATGACTCAGACAACCATCCACTCATATTTTCAGCAAATGTTTGAAGATTGGGTAGCAAATGGAAGATTCCCCGAATCTACAGTAGAAGCTTGCACACCGGCCATGGCCAGCAAGCTCGGCGTGCCGTCAGAAAAATTCACCTTCGATTCGTTTGTTCACTCCAGTCAAACCCCCGAGTGGACCCTCAAACCAATTGATTTTGGTAGCCAGTTAGAGAGCGCACTTTTTATTTATCTGCCAACTCCCTGGTCTGAGTTCGAGAAACTTGAGAATGCTATTCAGGTTTCAGACAACGGTGCCGTACGGCAAACAATTTACTTGCTAGACAAAACTACCTGGCGCAACGACCTCAGTAAGTTTTTCGAACAGGGTGAAGTCAGCGCCTTTGTGTACTATCTGATTCAACCGCCAGCATTCCACCAATGGATTTGTTGCATAGAACAAGATCAGCGGGTCTGGGTATTTGCTGTGTACTCAACTGAAGACAAAATTTTGGTCACCAAAGCTGATGCATCCGACAAAGGTCTTTTAGAGACTCAGTTGATTTCACTGATTAATTCAAATCCTTGGTATGGCTTCGTCAAGCCAACACCATAAAGTCTGTAGCTAAATGTGACCGTGAATTTCCTCTATCTCCATGGCTTTGCTTCATCGCCACAATCGCGAAAAGCTCGCTTCTTCAAAGAAAAGATAGAACAAAATGGTTGGCATTGTTTGGTGCCCGATTTAAACGTACCGAGCTTTGCTGCACTTTCACTCTCGGCCCAAATTGATTTAGGTTTGGAGCTGATAAACGACCTAGATGAGAGTCCTCTCGTAATCGTAGGCTCAAGCATGGGTGGTTTATTAGCCGCCTTACTAGAACAAGAACTTCGCCAGCAGAGAGCACCGACAAAACTTCAGACAATTGTTCTTCTGGCTCCCGGTTTCGGTATTACAAAACGTTGGCCGCAAATCATTGGTGAGCAGGGCATGCAAAGCTGGAGAGAAACCGGCTTCAGGCAGTTCTTTCACTATGCAGCAAACAAAGAATTGCCCCTCCATTTTGCCTTCGCCAAAGATCTTGAGCAATACAAGACAGACAATTTTGAAATCAACATTCCCACCATCGTCTTCCATGGCATCGATGATCAAACAGTTCCGATAGAGCATGCCAGACAATTTGCCCAGCTCAACCCCGCCGCGGCACTGGTAGAACTAGATGATGGTCACGAGCTAGCGAACAGCCTGGATCTAATTTGGCTACAGACATGCGATTTCCTCAAACGGCCTAGCACTGCCAGCGATACTAGGGTTTAGCTATTCTTAGCTGTGCTTTATCAGACTATATCCAAGGGCTAAAAGAAAAGCAGAAAGGGTCTCGGAAAACCGAGACCCTTTCTTAACTACTTTTCCAGTTATTACTAGAAGAGCTTAGGCGGAAGCGCCACCCATGTCGCCAGTGGTTGCTGGAGCAACTGCGGCTTTGGTGCGCTTAGGAGCAGCTTTCTTAGCTGGCTTTTTAGCAGCAGCTTTCTTGGCTGGAGCTTTTTTGGCAACAGCTTTCTTAGGAGCGGCTTTCTTAGCTACAGTCTTTTTAGGAGCAGCTTTCTTAGCAACTGTTTTCTTAGCAGCAGCTTTCTTAGGAGCGGCTTTCTTAGCTACAGTTTTCTTAGCAGCAGCTTTCTTAGGAGCAGCTTTCTTAGGAGCAGCTTTCTTAGCTACAGTTTTCTTAGCAGCAGCTTTCTTAGGAGCAGCTTTTTTAGCAACTGTTTTCTTAGCAGCAGCTTTCTTAGGAGCAGCTTTCTTAGCTACAGTCTTCTTAGCAGCAGCCTTCTTAGGAGCAGCTTTCTTAGCTACAGCTTTCTTAACAGCAGCTTTTTTAGGAGCAGCTTTCTTAGCTACAGCTTTCTTAACAGCAGCTTTTTTAGGAGCAGCTTTTTTAGCAGCAGCTTTCTTAGGAGCAGCTTTCTTTGTTACTTTTTTAGCAGCGGCTTTCTTAGGCTTAGCTGCGGTACCGGTTGACTCTTCAGCCATAGCGGCAGCAGGAGAGATCTTTGCTCTCTTAGTGGACTTCTTCTTGGTTGGCTTGGTTGCCATTTAGTTTTCCTCCCTTGGAAATCAATCTGGTGGGCAGGAACTTTCGCAGACACAAGCTGGAAAAGAATCCCTAATATTGAGCGCTTGCTCTAGACGATATCTAATGAACTACTAAAGTGACTCGAAACTGCTACTTCTTATTGATGTATCAATCGCTTCTCAAATTTGCTTGTCCATTTATCGTTTCGACTAAACGCTAACTACCACCGTCTTTTTTTGTAGAGACATCATTTTTTTCAAAATGACACTCAATTACTTTCACACCACACGCGTCATAGATTACATTCGAATGGAATAAATTGCAACATATAGATCTTCCCTCAGTTGCTAACCATCAGCCACAGAGAGCAGAGAACGACACTAATTTGCTAACGAGAGCACCACTCAAAACGGTCTATTCAAGCCACTTTTGCAAGCATCGAGTGCGCGAGTGGTACCACTTCAAAGCAGTCGAATTGATTGAAAAAATATTTTTCGGAACTGTCACAAAAAAAAGATTGAGCACTAGACAAACACAATTTTTTTCAAAAAACGATCGTTTCAGGATCTCAACCGAAGAAGCGATTTAGCAGAAAGTTTCTTCGATACCACTCCCGGTGACGGCCAGTTATCAAGCGTGAGAGCGATTTCACTAATCAGGCAATAGCCCGCACTATAGCTCAATTGCAGACAATCGAAGGCAGAGAGAAATTGCACAATCGAGTTCGTGATTTGTAAATCTGGCCTAGAGAAAACGCGAAGTACCAGCAAAGCCGAAAGCAGATCTAAAAGCTTCACCCTGAATTTCTTTCAATTGGCGGAAATCAATTACATCATTGTCGATCAAGCGTTCGTACTCACCGGGCAAAGTACAAGGCGATGGATTCCTTCCAGGGTTGTCTGTACACACCGCAATTGCCACCCCAGCTTCCCTACAGCGATTAAACACAGTCTTCAGTTCTGAAAAATCTTTGAGCACTCCGGTTTGTTTGTAGCTAGTTGGACAAACCTCTAAAGTGATCTGGCGTTTGGAAAGCTCCTTTAACATGCTCGGTTTTTGCAAAGGAATGTGTATGCCGTGACCAATGCGATCGAGGGTAGCGAAGTAACGAGGATCAACATTGTCGATACCAGTCTCTCCCAGGTGGCACGTTGTCTTCAAGCCAGAGGCGCGAGCCCGAGCCATGAGCTTGATCCACTCTTCAGTCTTTTCAGTGTTGATTTCCGGACCAGCAAGATCGACTCCGACCACAGGTCCAAGATTGTCTTGAGCAACTTTGAGAATGGCCTCGTTGATTTTGAGTGGCAAGCGTCTATCAAAACAAAGAATCTGCTTCACGATGATTGGATAGTCGGCTGGCCTTAAGTTCATAGTGATCACCTCAACGATGAGATGCATCTGAGCCAGCCTCTTAGCCGGAGTGAGTTTGTGGTCTGTTCTGAAATAAGGGTTATAGCGCAGTTCGAGATACTGCAGATTCTCGAAAGTATAGGCACCTCGGCACAAGCGCAAACAGAAGTAAGGTAAATGCTCAAGGCTTTGCAGTTCTTCTACCAGTGAGTGAATTTTGACGAACTCTTCTAGAGTGCGACAAGGTCGAGTGAACCAATTGTAAAAGCCATCATAGTCAGGAAAGTAATTGAGTATCGGATGGTCAGTCCGGCGCAAGAACTTATAGATGATCCGAGGATGCAGGGCTCCACCAAGGTGCCTGTGAAGATCCGCATATAAAGCCATTTGTGAGCCACCTTTCGATTTCTGATGCCAATTATTTTTTGAATCTTGCCGAGCTGGGTAAATATCTATTGCGTGAAATAACTTTCCCGGCTATTAGTTGCTTAATTAGTTGCTTATTCCATACCTTATATATAGAATTTCAAACTCCCTGAAAAAATTACCAGAAAAACTGATGAAATCTTTTACCCAACTATTAGCAAGACAAATCAAAGCGCCAAGCATGTTGTTACCCTCATACCGGCGCCTCAGCCTTACCTTTATCGCCGCACTGGTCATAGCAACAATAAGCCAGGTGCAGGCTTTCGCCCAAAATGATCCCATTGTGATTCTGCAGACGACAAAAGGGCGAATCGTAATTAGAGTCTTCCGCAACATGGTTCCCTACACGGCCAACAATTTCCTTGACCTTGTTTCACGAGGGTATTACGACGGCAAGTCTTTTCACCGAGTGGAAAGCTGGGTAGTCCAAGGTGGTTGTCCCTACGGCAACGACCAAGGCAATTACACCGACCCTGATACTGGTAGAGAGCGTTTCCTCCGCCTTGAAATCAACCGCAACCTCAACCACAACTCCGCTGGAGTTGTAGCGATGGCACGCGGCCAAAGTCTTGATTCGGCCAGCTGCCAATTCTACATTTTGAAAAAACCAATGTCGCAGCTAAACGGCAAATATGCCGTATTTGGGGGGGTTGTAGACGGCCTCAACAACATCTATCGCATAGCGCCTGGCGACCGTATCATTTCCGCTCAAATCGCTGGCGGCCAAACTCAGAGAGCTGCCAACCAAGAACCAATTGAAAGACCGGTCACGCCAACTGCAGCATCAGGAGAGAGCAAAGAAGCCACTGGCGAAAGCGGATTTTAAATCGAGAATCTATTGGGCAAATAGCTAGGATCCCCAGCATTCTTAGTTAACTTGCCGTCTTTAAGTAGGTCGACAGACTCAAGCCAAACTTCAAACTCTGGAGCTGGCAACAGGTTATGAATTTCGCGCAGAGCTGCGATATCGTGGAAGCTTGTGCTCTGATAGGAGAGCATAACGTCATCGCCCATGGGCACACCCATAAAGTAATTGACTCCAGCGGCAGTAAGCAAAACCGTCAAATTTTCTAAGTCGTTTTGATCGGCATTCATATGATTGGTGTAGCAGGCATCAACTCCCATCGGTAAGCCCAGCAACTTAGCCATAAAATGATCTTCAAGACCAGCCCGGATCATTTGCCTACCATCGGCGAGATATTCGGGTCCAATAAAACCGACAACATCATTGACCAAAAAAGGATTGAAACATCGAGCTAGTGCATAACAGCGAGCTTCCATGGTGAGCTGATCAGCACCGAAATGCGAGAGCGACGAAAGCTCAGAGCCTTGTCCTGTTTCAAAATACATGAATGGCAGCTCAGCAGAAATTTCTTTCTTACCCAAGACACATGCTTCTTTGATCAAATCAATGTCGATACCAAAAGCTTTGTTGCCTTTTTCACTGCCGGCAATACTTTGAAAAATCAAGCCAGCCGGCGCACCTCTTTCGATCGCTTTCATTTGAGTCGTGATATGAGAAAGAATGCAATTTTGAGTGGGAATCTTCAGTGCTTCAATGATCTTGTGGGTTTCTTCAAGTAGTCGTCCAACTGTGTCCGCACTGTCATAAACCGGATTGATACCAATAACAGCATCCCCGACTCCGTAAGAGAGCCCTTCAAAAATAGATGCTTTGATGCCATCAATAGAATCGCTTGGATGATTAGGCTGGAGCCGCGAAGACAGCCTTCCACTCAAACCTAGTGTAGTTTTTGCCTTGACCACAACCTGACATTTCTTACCTGCCAAAATCAGATCGAGATTAGACATTAGCTTGGTAACAGCTGCCACCATCTCACCGCTGAGACCCCAACGGATCTGCTCAATCATCTTGAGATCTGTGTCGCTATCGAGTAAAAATTCTCGAAGCTCAGCTACTGTCCAATCTTTAATACGAGCATAGGCTTGAGGGTCAAGACTATCGTCAATCAATCGAGTAACTTCGTCTTGCTCATAAGCTACAACAGGTTGATCACGCAAAACAGAAAGCGGCAGCTGACTCAAGACACTCTTGGCAGCTATCCGTTCTATCTCGCTCTGGCTGCCGATTTGAGCCAGTAGATCGCCAGATTTTTCTTCATTAGCCTGGGCTAAAACGCCCTTGATCTCAGCAAACTGATAGTGGCGACCGCCTATCTTAGTATCGAGCTTGATCAATTTTTCACCAGTCTTAAAATAGCTTCAAAACAAATAGTGTACCCTATGGCATATGCAGGCAAGAACAGAACAGCTCAAGACTCTTACTCCCGCGCGAATCGGTGTATCGCGCTCAGGCTCTCGCCCATTGACGGCTACCTGGCTTAGCTTTCGAGCAGACCATGCCCTAGCACGAGATGCCGTTAACAGCGAAATCAGCCAGAGCTTTTTAGAGCAATTTGCCAAAGCAAGACAATATCCCATAATCACAACCATGGCAGAAAGTCGCCACGATTTTATTCTCTATCCGCCCAAAGGTAAACGGACAGAAGAAAGTACTATCCGCGAACTGCAGACGACGTGCCCCAGCGACATTGATGTACAGATAGTTGTAAGCGATGGCCTCTCAGCTCTAGCCGTAGAAGAAAATCTCCTCGACCTCTTACCAATGATTGAGTATGGTTTTGCCCTCAGTAACATTACTGTTGGTCAAATAGTAATTGCCAAATATGCCCGAGTAGCAATCGCCGACCAAATCGGCCATAGCCTCAGAGCCAAAGTAGCCCTCAACTTAATCGGTGAACGTCCGGGTCTCTCTTGCGCCAGCGGACTATCTGCATACATAACCTACAATCCTGGTCCTCACACGGTTAGCTCTGATCGCACTGTTGTATCGAACATTCACAAAGGCGGTACTCCGCCGACAGAGGCCGGTGCCTTCATCGTCAAAACAATTGAACGTATTCTCGACAAGAAAGTGTCGGGCGTAAGATTGCAACAACTCGGCTAAGGCATGTCACTAGACTCAAAAGAGAAAACTCTAGGAAATGCTTTAGTTAGTGTTGGTATAGACATCGGCACAACCACTTCACATTTAGTAGTAACCAAGCTCACATTCGCCAATGCTTCCTTGGTCAATGCCGCTCCAAATCTAGCGATTACTAATCGCGAAATTATTTACGAAAGCGAAGTAATGCTCACGCCTCTTACTGCCACAGGCGAGATTGCAGCGAAGCAAACTGCTGAGTTGATTGAAAGGGCCTATCAAACCATTGGTCTCAACAAAAGCGACATAGATACAGGAGCCTTAATCATTACTGGTCAATCAGCTCGGGCTCGCAACGCCGAAGCTGTTAGCGCACATCTAGCAGAACTAGCCGGTAGTTTTGTCGTTGAGAGCGCTGGCCCACACCTTGAAAGTGCCCTGGCCGCGCGGGGTTCGCAGGCCGTAGACTATTCACAAAAAACAGGCCTGACAATTCTGAACATAGATATCGGCGGCGGTACCAGCAATTATGCCCTGGTTGTAGAAGGCACAATTAGAGAAACAGCCTGCCTCAATGTCGGCGGCAGAATGTTGCAGTTTGATTGGA
>JAUPUU010000497.1 GCA_030917395.1 Cyanobacteriota bacterium erpe_2018_sw_21hr_WHONDRS-SW48-000092_B_bin.40 | reverse complement strand
TTCCGCGCTACCCACCGCGATAATTTGACCGCTGCGACTGAGTTCAAAGAGGGTGCGATAGACAGTGTAGTCATCACAGCCCAGTACCATCCATAGGTGATCGGCTGGTGTTATTTCATCCAATGCCTCAAATAGCGCTGCTGCGAAGGGTTTTGCCTCGTCTGCTAAATCTCTAGTATTGCAGCTCTCTGTTTTTCGGGCGAAAGTACTGATGCCGGCGGCAAGACCAGAGCGTATTCGCTGTAGCTCGTCGAGCCTTCGGTAGGCTTCTAGTAGCAAGGTATCCGACGAACGATTTAGCATGGCATGAGGCCAAGTACCTTGAGTTGTGCTGGGGTGAAAGGCAAACTTAGTGGCAACATCTTTTTCGACAATCTGATAGATAGCCATTTCGTTCCATAGATTTTTGTACTGAGCCGTTACTACCTTGCCCTTTAAGCAAAAAATCTGAGCTATTGGTCGCATCATATCGTCGCAGAGATAGAGGATTCCATCTCGCTGCGCGCTGTTTAGCGTCTGTAGAACAAGGGGTAAATCGATGTCACAAAAATTGCCGCGAAAGCCCTCGTTGTTTAGGTCTAGAGGAAAGCGTAGGGCCTCGCTGACGCTTTCAATTTGACTGGGCGACAATGTTTGAAACTGATTGTCTAACTGGAGAAAAGAGCAGTCATATACTCGAGTTTTGGGCGGAGGGGGTGAGCCACTTTGCCAGCTCCGATTGGCCTCGGGCGAGCTGAAGTACTGGTGCAGGGTGATGGCCTTGACTGTGTATTCAACTTTTGAATTTAATAGAACAATTTTTAGAGCTTGGGGATTGCACTTATATGGTGCTAGCGACGAGGCCACTGATACTACCAGTCCGTCATCTATGACAAAACACCCAGCCAGTGGCTGCTGTTCTGGTGAACAGCGATCATATATGAGGCCAATAGCACTAGAGCCGCCGGCTTCAAGATTTGGGATTGTTGCTGCCAAGAAATCACCCAGATGGCCAAGTTCCAATACATTCTACCCGCTACGAGGTGGAAAAATTGGCAGCTATGGCGGTGTTTGTAGAGCCGGATTGCTTGAGTTTGGAGTCTCGACAGCAGGCTGAGGAGCTGGAGCGATTGCGTTTGGAGCCTCGACAGCAGGCTGAGGAGTAGCATTATTTGGGGCTGAGGCTTCGCTCTGTGGTTGCAATTGGGGAGCAGTGCTGCTGGCACCACTAGAATCGGCTGCCGGAGTTGTTGTGGTAGTGTTGCTTGTCGCCGCGCTATCAATTGTTGGCTGCAGCGCTGTGTCGCTTGCCGCAGAGGTACTAGGAACAAGGCTCTGACTGCCTGAACTAGTTGAACTTGATGGCGCTGTTTCTATCTCCGGAGATTTAGGGAGATTCTGGGCCAGTTCTGATTCTACTTCTGCGGCTTCCTGTGTTTTATTTTGTGCCTTGTATACTTTGCCAAGCACGACTAGGGTTGTGGTGCGCTCTTTGGTCATCACTGGTTCTTGCTTAGCTAAGGCTATTGATTGACGCAAAACACTTTCAGCCTTTGGATAGTCTTTGTCTTTGATCAACAGGTTGGAAAGTGAGAGTGACTCTTGAACAACGGCTGCTCTGGCTGGAACTTTTGCTGCTTTAGTTACCTTGAGCACGTTTGTCTGATAGTAAATTGCTTGCTTCATTTTATGTTGAGCGTCGCTTGCTGTTACGAGATGCTTGAGCGGCGCAATGCTTTTCTGGCTATCCAATCCATCTCGCATATTGATAATCTGTAGCACATAGGCAAAAGTTCTTTCGGCATTCTCCCATTGTTTTTTGAGCTCATATTGGTTTCCCAGTTTTGAGTATTGCTCTATGGCTCGGTTCTGCATGATGAAGTACTGTTGTGCTTGCGCTGGATTGGCATAATTATTACGCTGCGGTTTAGATTGCGTCATTGCCGCGGCTCCCGCTCCTACCCCGAATAGACCCGCATTGAGTCCGCCAAATTCACCAAGTCCTTGTGCGCTTGCGGCAGGATGCGCTAGAGCAAGAGTACATATGACAGCACAGGCCTGTATTGTGATTTTTTTCTGCGACATAGCCACTGGTGAGAGTCTGAAACTTCTAAATTCACGTTACCATATCCCCGTAACAGCCATAATTAAAACCAGAGCTAACTCAAGCTCTGTCAATCTGAAATCGACAATCTAAATAGTAAAGTTCGTTTTTCCTTAACAATCTATTGAAGTATTTTCTGGTTCCAGCATAATGTACTGATGAACAGAAATTGCTACATGCTTCCCACCAAACAAATTGTCGCCGAAGGCGCCAAGCAGAGGAGCACGTCGCAAAGTATGTACTGATACAAACAGCATTCAGCATTCAGTTCAGCTTATTCGACGGCTCCCACTCAAAAGGGGGCTTTTTTTTGCTGAATATTTTGTCGAAGCATTGTTTGTTCTAGTCCGAAAATTGACCCGTATATTTCACCCTTATGGAGATAGAAAGTGCACTAATGAAGCCTTTAAAGAACGCAGTAGAAACCGACAATTTGAGAAAAGTATTTGAAATTAAACAGGGCCTCTTTCGCAGAAATGCTAAGAGCGTTGTGGCTGTTGAAGGAATTTCGCTTACTGTTCCCGCTGGTCAGTCGGTGGCGTTCATCGGGCCAAATGGTGCTGGTAAATCGACCACAATTAAGATGCTCACTGGCATTCTTAAGCCTAGTTCTGGCACAGCTTCAGTGTTGGGTTTAGATCCCTGGAAACAACGCTCTAAGCTAGTTAGTCAGATAGGCGCGGTGTTTGGTCAGCGCTCACAGTTATGGCTGCACTTGCCACCATCAGACAGTTTTGACTTGCTGGCTGAGATCTATGGCATTCCCAAAAATGACTATAGAAAGAGAAAAGCGCTATTGGTAGAACGCTTTGATCTTGGTCGCTTTCTCTCTACTCCTGTGCGTAAACTCTCTCTGGGAGAGCGTATGCGAGCTGAGATAGCTGCTAGTTTGTTGCACCGGCCGCAGTTGCTTTTGCTTGATGAGCCGACTATTGGTGTTGATGTTATCGCTCGGCAAAACTTGCGCGATCTCGTCTGTGAGTGGAATAGAGAAGAAGGAGTAACTGTCTTCCTCACTAGCCATGATACTGGTGATATCGAATCAGTAGCCGATCGAGTTATTGTCATCAACCATGGTCGAGTAGTTTTAGACGACTCTCTATCTAGTGTTAGCGAGAATACCTTGATTGAAGGAAAGTCAGCAGGGCTGGAAGAAATAATTGCTCACTTGTTCAGTAGTGCAGCTAGTTTGCCTATGCAAAACTGCATTTCGCCAAGTTAGCTTTAAAAGTAGGAAATAGCATAATGAAAAATTCAATACGCCAGATCTGGGCCGTTGCAAGAGTTGCGGCCCGGTCAAACCTGGCCTA
>JAUPUU010000065.1 GCA_030917395.1 Cyanobacteriota bacterium erpe_2018_sw_21hr_WHONDRS-SW48-000092_B_bin.40 | reverse complement strand
TGGGTCAGGTGCTCGCTCATTTTGGCAAAAATGAAGAAGCAATTGTTCACTATCGCAAGGCTTCTATTGGCAACGAATTTAGTTCGCTGCATAGCTTTAAGTTGGCCGAGACCTACCGCAAGGTTGGCAGAGACGCTGAAGCCGTGCCACTTTATCGTAAATTGCTCAAGTCGGCTCCTGATTTCATAGAAGTAAAACTGGGCCTGGCTCAGTCGTTGCTGAAGAGTGATAAAGCTGCCAAAGAAGAGGCGCAAAAGTTAGTGGCTGAAGTTCTAGCCGCAAAACCCGACAATGCCGAAGCGCTGAAACTGACTGCTGAACTGTCCGGTGCTCCAGCAAAAGCCAAGTAGTAGCTTTCAAAGTGGCATGGTAATTGGGCCTTTCTCAATGCAAGCCAATATTTTCTTAGGTGGCTGCACCGAAGGGATGATACTGTGCTTGTAATTACTGTCGTACAATCTCGTATGTCCTATTATGGATATATTAGATTCTCTGAGAATACTTGAGAGGGGATAACCTCATGGTTAAAGAAGCAACAGCGTTAGAAACTGGCAGCAAAACTGGCGTCGAAGAAATTTCGGTTGACGGTTTTGATTACATTGAGTTCTTCGTCGGCAATGCCTTGCAGGCTTGTTACTATTACAACCGTGGCTTTGGCTTCGATGTAATTGGTTACCGCGGTCTTGAGACCGGTAATCGCGATGCTGTTTCTTATGTGCTGCGCCAAGAGAAAGTTACCATTGTTCTCACCGCTGCACTTCATCCTGATCATGCGGTCTCTACCCACGTGATGCAACATGGCGACGGTGTTAAGAACGTAGCGATGCGTACTCGTGATGTGCGTAAGGCCTACGAAACTGCCATTGCCCGTGGTGCACGTTCTATTCAAGAGCCAACTGAAGTTACTGACGAGCATGGCACTTATGTCTCAGCTTCAATCGCTACTTATGGCGATACAGTGCACACCTTCCTCGATCGCACTAACTACAAAGGCTTTGCTCCTGGCTTCACTGAAGTCAAAAATAAGAAAGGCGATTCAGTTGGTCTAGTATCTGTTGACCACGTTGTTGGCAACGTTGAAAGCACCAAGCTTGATCAGTGGGTTGAGTTCTACAGCAAGATCTTTGGCTTCCATATCTATCAGTACTTCGATGCTACCGATATCAGCACCAAATATTCCGCCCTTGTCTCTAAAGTAATGGCGAACCGCAGCGGCTCTATTAAGATGCCTATCAACGAGCCATTTGAGCAAGGTTTGCGCAAATCACAAATTACAGAATATCTTGATTTCTACCATGCGCCAGGTGTACAGCACATTGCCATCACTACGCGCGACATCGTCAAGACTGTAAAAGAATTGCGCGAACGTGGCGTTGAGTTTCTCAATGCTCCAGCTACCTATTACGAAACTCTCAAAGATCGTGTTGGCGAAATCGATGAAGATATCACTGAACTAGCCAAATGGGGCATTCTCGTTGACCGTGAATCTGAAGGCTATTTGCTGCAGATCTTCACCAAGCCAGTGCAAGATCGCCCAACTTTGTTCTTCGAAGTAATTCAACGCAAAGGTGCTAAAGGTTTCGGCAAAGGAAACTTCCAGGCCTTGTTTGAGTCAATTGAAGCGGAACAACAATCCAGAGGCAATCTATAGAGATAATGCCGACTGACAAAGGTAAAGATGTTTCGCGTTACCTCGACGATATCCCGTCGGTTCGTCAGTCTGTATCTGATCTAAGCGCTCGCTATGAGCCTCTTGAAGAAAACGGAGATCATATAAGTAGTGAAGCAGAATCTTCGTCAGAAGATTCTGCTTCTGCTCATATTCAGGCCAGTATCGATTTTCTCGCCAGTGAAGAGGCGAAGAATTTGGTGCGGCGCGAACCCTATTGGCCTAAATGGAATAGCCCCTGGTGGCATGCTCTATTGCTTGAAGAGATGGGCTTAGCCAGTGCCATTCCCAATGAATTCGTCGAGCACTATGCCGCAGTAGTTGACCAGCATTATTTACACTTCTTCCCTTTTACTGAAGAGGAAATTCCGGCTGGTGTAAGTCCTATTTTCAATATTGCCTGTCATTGCTACTTAGGCTCGCTCTATCGCATGCTAAGCGCTGGTGAAATTTTTGACCATGATTTGAAGTTAGTGGACGGCCGCATTCTTGCCGGAAAGTCTGCAGTGGCTAGAACTATTCCAAGCGATTGCTTTGATGCGACTCCTGAGCACGAGCGGGCTCTCAATTGGGTTAGACCCTGGTTTCTAAAGTATCAAATTAGTGGTGGCGGCCTTAATTGCGATGAGTCTAACTATTTAAAAGAAACACCGAGCTGTTCCGTTCTTTCTACTATTCCGGTGCTAGAAGCCCTGGTTGCAATTGACTCTAACTTGTTGAGTGAAGAGGAACTAGCATTTCTTGATAACGGTGTTACTTATTTGATAGAGCGCAATCTTTTTCGCTCGAAGAGAACTGGTGAAGTGGTTGACCCGACCTGGTTAGAGCCAGCCTTCCCGCGCTTTTACTTTTATGATGTTTTGCGCGGCCTTACTCTTGTTACTCGTTGGGCCTTGAAGCGTTCGCGCAAATTGCCTCAGGCTGCCATTGCTGAAGCTATGCATGCTCTCAACGATCAAATTACGCGAGATGGCTTTGTGCCAAGGCGTTCTAATGTGCAAGAGCGCAAAACTATCATTCGAACCGATGCCGGTCATGAAAAAGATCATCCAGTCACTAGTTTCCCTTTGCTTGAAGCCGTAGATCAAGTTGGACAGCCCAGCTTGCATTTAACCCAAGAGTACTTGGGCTTATTGCTACGCTTGAAATATATGTCGGATGCAAGATTGCTGCGGTAATTTGTTAGTCGAAGTTCCTTAGGCTCAGTAAAGGAGACTTATGTTTTTCTGGAGTGTTGGTCGGCAGCTGAAGCGCGTTCCCAAAGGGAAGAAGCAAACGCTAAATTGCGGCAGTTGCAAGCAAGAGGCTTCCTTCTACGAATGTACGGTTGATGACAGCTTCAAAGCTTTCATGGTTTTGGATTTGTGGAAGCGCTCGAAGCGTGTGATGCAGTGTGGCGAATGCCTTGGTGTTTGCGATTACTATTCGGTTTATCCAGAAGATAAGCTAGCGGAAGAGGAAGCCGCTAGACAAGCTGAGCTTGAGCGGAAGAAGCGTGAACAAGAAGAAGCTCAAAAACGCCAGGAGGCCGAGGCCAAAGAACGTGCTCGGCAGCAAGAAGAGGCACGAAAGAAATATGAATCGGCGAAAGCCCGCAAAGATCAAGAAGTAGACGATGAGCTGGCGCAGATGAAGAAGAAGCTCGGCAAGTAGTTATGAACTTTTCCGATGCGTTTGGTGAGCGAAAAATTTCTTTTGGTGATCAAGTTCGGATTGTCTCGACTGAGCTAACAGAGAATCTTGGCTTCGCTGGATTGGTTGGTACAGTTTTTGGACAGACCATACCGTCTACGAGTGGCGTAGAGGACGTAATTGGCTTGTTTGACGAAGACTATGCCGTCAATGTCTTCTTTGACGAGCGAGATGAAGGAGTTTGGTTTAGCGAAGATTTGCTAGAACTTGTTAGTCGTAATTTGGGGCAGAAGATTACGATTGATGGGGTTGACGCTGTATTTACCCTCGATGAGTCTGGCAGGTGGAAGGGCGAAGGACCTGGGCTAGTGAAACAGCAGTCATGGTGGCAGCGATTTAAATCATTGTTTAAGCCAGGCTAGGCTTACAAACAGTTCTTAAAGTGATGAATCTTGAGCTTTTCATGCTTCCTCGTTGATAAATTGATTGAGCTTGCATGGTAAACCGGTGCTTACATGTTATTTAGCTCTTGCGTGATCTCGTTGATAAACAGAGCCCTTCAGTCGGTGAGAGTTCTAATTCCTGCGCTGATGTTACTTTGGTCGGCTAATTCTAGTTCAGCTATTGCTAAAGTTTTCGAGGAGTATGTGCTGAAGTACAAGGTCATTAACTTGACGAATGAGTTCAAGTTTTCTGAAGCTAGAAACGCTATCAATGATTATGTTCGCTCTAATGAAGCCCCCGTGGCCGAAATGCTGAAGGCGATTGAATTGCATTATATGCCACGCTACAAGCTCACCCCTGCTGCAGAAGAGGCGCTACAAAAAGTTTCTTCGCTAGATTCAGTACTGGCAAATAGACGCTCTCTGGAATTGTGCAAACAATGTGTGAGGCAATATCCGCAGTCAGAGTACTCACATATTATGTTGTCGCGCTTATATTTCTGGCAACTCAAGGATTCGTTGGCTGTTTCTGAAGCCCGTAAGGCGGTTGAAATTGCACCGGAGAATCTCCACGCCCTCGAGAATCTTTTCACATGTTGTGTATATGCCCATCGTAAAAAAGATGCTGCTAAAGTCCTCAGCGCTATTGTGAAGACCAATCCACGCCATCAGTTAGGCGCTGAAAATGGTTCTAGACGGGGCAAATCTGGTTCTGACGATTCCTTCGATCCGCTTATTGACAGACGCGCACTTAAGAAGGAGCTAAAGAAAGAAATGGAGGAGGAAATGAGAAATAGTGGACAGTAGTAAGAAGCTAGTATCAGTGCCAAATCAACTAAAACACTACCGGCGGACTGACAACTTTATCTTCGATGACATATTTCGCAGCCATGACAAACTCCGCCTGGGCGTCGGCTAAATCTCCAGTGCGCAAGCGAATCTCGCCGCGGTGTCGGTAGGTTGAGGCTTCTTTCGGTCTGAATTTAAGGACCTCTGTGTAATTTTCGATCTAAATCTCATCGATTTAGCTTTATTCCTAATTATAGAAATTGCTACCTTTGGCTCCTAAACCACAACAATCGACCCGCCAGCCTTCTTGCAGGCCTTTAGTCTTTTGGTATCAATAGCGGTATCAGTAATAATTGAGGCTACTTCGTTTAGCCAGGCAATTCTATACGGCGCTACTTTCCCGAACTTCTCGCTGCCAGCTAAGATAGCTGTTTCTGCTGACTGCTTGATGAATGCACTTTTGACTAGGGCATCATCGGGGTGTGAAACAGTAGCGCCAAATTCTTCGTGAATACACTCTACGCTCACCAGGGTTAAATCGGCTTGTATAGCTTCAATTTCTTTTAGTAGGCCTGGACCCATGGTGAGCAATAGTTCTTTCACTACACGGCCGCCTAAGAGGCGCACATGGCAATTGCTTTGTTCCGTCAAGGCAATGGCTGTGGGCAAACTATAGGTTATGAATGTGGCTTTCAAGTCTTTTGGTAAGAAGCTAGCTACTAAAGCAGTTGTCGTGCCGCCGTCAATAAATACAACCTGGCCTGGGCTAATCAGTGCTGCTGCTCTTTTGGCGATGGCAGATTTCTCTCCGATTGATTCCTTCTGCCTTTTCTCGTAGCTAAACGGCACTTGCCCCACCGGCAAAGCTCCGCCATGCACCCTTTTAATTGAGCCAGCCAGGGCCAAATCTTTAAGGTCTCTTCTAATTGTGTCTTCTGAAACATTGAGTTCAGCAACGAGCTCAGAAGAGAGAACCCGGCCGCGAAGGCTTAGTGCTTCTAAAATTCTGAATTTTCGCTCTTCATTAAGCATTTTATGGTTTTGCTGGTTTTTGCTGGAATTTGGGTTGTCAGCTGCGGGGTTCTGCGTGTATCATGTCGATATAGTGAAAATTATAGTCGAATTTGCGGGTTTGTGCGGGTGCTGAGATTTGGATACTAATAAATTGGATGCTAATAGAAGCGATTTGAAAGCTAGTGCAGCTAAAGGTCAATCTTTTCCTTTTAAAGTTGCTGCGGTCGATTTGGACGGTACCTTGCTTTGCCCCCAAAGAACCGTTAGTGCGGCTAATCAACGTGCTATTCAAAGATTGCGCGACCACGGCTGCCAGATTGTTATGGCTTCAGGGCGCAGGCATGAAGACATTCTTCCTTATTATCATTTGCTTGGTTTGACAGCTCCTGTAATTTCTTGCGATGGCATTGTTATCAAAATGCCTTTGACTGAAGAAATTTTGCTGGAAAGAAGCTTGCATGAAGACCTGGCTCACTCACTAATTGAGGTCGGTCGCGAGCATAAAGTTAGCATCTACTACTATCATGGCGAATCTGTTTTCTATGCCCATGAGAATGAATATACTCTTGGATATCAGGCCTGCACTCGTTCGCGCAAGCCAATCAAGAATGAATACATTCACGAACTGAGAGGCAATCGCGCCCAGAAATTAGTTTTCTGTGAGCATCCCAGCCGCATTGCTGAAATCAAATCTCATTTGACTGAACGCTTCAAAGACCACGCCCAGGTAATTGAAACAGAGCCTGGTTACTTAGAATTTATGCCTTTGGCCACCAGTAAGTTCACTGGCTTACAAGCTCTGATGTCGAAGTTAGACTTCCACACTGATCAAGCGCTGGCATTTGGTGACAACTGGAATGACGTTGAGATTCTCTCTGGCGTTGGTTTTGGTGTGGCCATGACTGTCAGCAGTGAGGCCGCTAAGAAAGCCGCAAAGGCCGTTTCGCCAGCAGGTGATTCTTCTGAGTCGTTTGCTCGCGCTGTTGATTTAGTCTTTGACCGC
The DNA here is from genome assembly GCA_030917395.1 of Cyanobacteriota bacterium erpe_2018_sw_21hr_WHONDRS-SW48-000092_B_bin.40. Classification (GTDB taxonomy): domain Bacteria; phylum Cyanobacteriota; class Vampirovibrionia; order Obscuribacterales; family Obscuribacteraceae. The sequence goes on along the minus strand of JAUPUU010000065.1, from coordinate 3,931 downwards.
TTCCATTCTGGTGCTGACCAGGCAGCTGCCGCCCCACCTCAAGGCGTGTTGCAGAAGCGTTAAGATAGCGTTGAGCCGATTTTAGATGCTCAACTGCGATTAACAACAAAGCTATCTTGTTTGCCTTGCAGCATGTTGATCATCGAAGTGGTGGCAATGTCACTAGCTTTCTTGTTGGCGTCATGAGTGTTGTAGGCTGTTGATTGATTTGAGAAGTAGAAGATCCCGGTTGGTAGATCTTTGAATTCTTCACCAGGCAAATGATCGGCTGCGGCTCGCAAGCGGCTGCTTTTTAGTTCCTTTAGCAGCGCTGCCGGTTCAACCGCTCCATGAAAAGAAGTGTCGACGAGTAAACTGCCGTCTTTCATTTTTGACAGTTCTGCGGCGCCAATGTAGCCGTCACCGGCCGCCTTGGATGTGTGTAGTGAGATTACGTCAGCTACCTGCAATAGTTCGCTCAGAGGCAAGTACTTAATGCCTAGTTTTGCTTCAATCTCGGGCTTGGGCCGTTGGCTGAAATACGAGACATTCTCGACACCAATGCCCTTGAGCATTTTGGCAACGATAGTGCCAATGGTGCCCATCCCGACAATGCCGATATGCGACGTCAACAGAGAATTGGTTGTTTGAAATGATTTGCTGCCTGTGCGACCAAGTTCAAATATATTGCGCTGCATTGCCAGCATGATCGTGAGCGCGAACTCAGCAACGGCCTGGGCGTTGGCGCCGGGGCAATTGCTAATAGCGACATTCTTGGCTTTTGCTTCGCTATGCCCAGGAATATAGCTGAGCCAGTCGGTGCCTGTGAATGTAACTGCTTCTAGGCAATCGCCAGCCTCGATTATCTTTGCTGTGATTTTCTCAATTCCACCAAGAATATAGCCGTGCTTTCCTTTGATGGCTTCCACTAGCTCTTCTTCGCTGGCCATGGGCTTGTCTAAGCGGGTCACGCTAATGCCGGCTGCTTCGAGCTTTTCAACATGCTCAGGAAAAATGAAGAGGCTGTCTGTGACGAGCACATGCTTTTTCACGATATTTTCTCCAGTGATATTTTCTGCTTGCTGTTTCGCATTTAAATTACTATTTGCTCTAAACTAGTGGCTGTCGTCGAGATTATTATGTCAGAGCCATCGCAATCTACACTGACCATGCCAGAGCTGACTGCCTTAATTAAAGAGCAGTTGTTATCGCAGTCTATTTTAATTGGTATAGATGGCTGTGGCGGCGCTGGTAAGAGCCATTTTTCTCAGAGCTTGGGCCAGCAGTTGGCAGCCATTTCGGCTGTTCAGATTGTACACATGGATGATTTCTATAAGCCATCAATGCAGCGTCTGCCCCAGCGCGAATGTGACGCTCTGATTGGCTCTGACTTCGATTGGCAGCGTCTGCGCCGTGATGTTCTTCAGCCACTTGGCCGCGGTGAAAACTGTAGTTATCAGCGTTACGATTGGGATAGTGACAGTCTAGCGGAGTGGCACACCGTGCCAGCCAGTGGCATAACAATTGTTGAGGGCATCTATTCTATTCGCCATGAGTTGGCTCATTTCTACGATCTTACTTGTTGGGTCTATTGTTCTCGCAGTCAGCGGCTAGAGCGTGGCGTTGAAAGAGATGGTGAGGCTAAGCGCAACGTTTGGGAAAAGTATTGGATGCCAGCCGAAGATCGCTACGTCGAGCTAGAAGAGCCCCATCGCCGGGCCAAGATTTTGGTGGATGGTTCGGGTTGTTCAGCCAATCTGGCACTGCGCTGCGAAATAGAGAGTCTTTTCGCGCCAGCGTAAATCCGTTTTGCGCCACAAGTTAAATTTGCTTTTCGCCACGAGCCACCATTGACAGCTCTAGCAACATCCGCTTCATTTTTAGCACTTCGCCTTCGAGTTGCTGCAGCATTACTAATCTCGTGTTCAGGCTGCTGATTGTCAGCGACTTTTTATGGGCGACGCTAGCTGTGATTATATCGATCTGTTTGCGCGACTTAGGGTCGGTAAAATCAGGCAAGTTGTCATCTGAGATCCATCGATCAATAAGTTGCTCCCGACGAGTTTTTCCGCTTTGGTCCCCAGGTGGCACCGTTTGGAGAAATTGCCAAACTGAGACGGGGTAATCAATGTCGGGCGTGATTGGATAGTCGAATAATTTGGCCAGAATATTGGGATCGTTTTCTGAGCGGGTCTTCCTCCCTGCTACCTGCTTCATCGCCCACATTGAAAAGAATGAGGGCACTAGGCCGGCAATGATCCCATTAACGCCAGAAGGAATAGCATAATTGGGATATTTGTAAGTTGGAATAGTAAAACCTTCTGCCACTGCCCATAGTGCACCGTTGGTGATAAAGGCGGCAGCATTAGTTTTGGCAACGGTCTGGTCTCTAGCGTTTTGGTAGCTATTGAGAATTTCTTCGTAAACGTTCTGTTCTGCTTCGACTTCAGACATGACAAAGTCTACTTCGAGGGATGTCTTTTGAATTAACTGATAGGCCTCGGTAATGGCATCAGTAAGATCTTGTCTTATGGCTAGACTTTCGAGTGTGACAGTCGAGTTTTTGAGAGCATCTCTTTTGGCTCTGAGGTCTTGTAACCTCGATAGTATCGGCGTCAAGCCAATGGCATTGGACAGTTGCAGCGAGTTTACTGATATGCCATCACTATTGAGATTGATGCCTGTTTTTAGAATTTGGGTTGGCAGGCTAACAGTATTGGCTTTTGGGGTGGTGCCAAGTAGATTGCTAAGCGGGTTGTTGGCTTGTGCTAGTGCCGTTAGCGGATTGAGAACGAGTGATAGTGAGCCTACGGCGCAGAGAAGATGCCCAAATTTCATCGAGTTTTATGGTCCCCAAGTTTTACGTTGGCGAGTATAACAAAAGGCGCCAAAGCTGAGTTGAGAATCACGCTTTTGGGCGCAAAAAAAGAGAGTCGGCAGAACCGACTCTCTCTTCAATGCTTTATAGCTAGAAGCTAATTACTTTCTTGTGAAAGTAACGGTAGCTGTCTTCTCTTTGGAGCACATTTCGACGCCAGTTGTGAAGTCGAATTTGCTAGCCAAGGAAGTCATGCAGGCTTCCATGCCTTTGCTCATTTCTTCTCTGTTTTCGTCTTTGATCAAGCCAGCTTGTTCAAGAGCTGTGAACATGCCGCATGATAGGTAGTGAAGGGTGGCTGATTTCTCGTCGCCCCAGATTTCTACCTTGCTGCCATAGACGTTAACGTCGAATTCAGCGATAGCTTTTACTAGTTCGAAAGGAGTTTTGACTCCGAGACCTTTGAAGTACTCAACTTTGTGAGCTTCCATTGCATGCTTGAATTCAGTAACAGCTTTCTCTCCACCAAATTTGTGAAGAAGTTGCATTGTGGTCATCCAGTTAAGACCCAAAACGCGTGAAGCTTGTTCTTGGATTCTGATGGTGTTCCAGTTAGCTTCAACAATGGTTTTTTCGGTGGTTACGGTTGTAGTCATTTTTCTCAAATACTCCAGGGAGCGGTGTGGTCAGGTAACTCAGTAAGTATATGAGTGGAATCAAATATCTTAGCGGCTTTTAAGGCAGGCTTTTTTATTGCTCTTGGCAAGGCCGTCGTTGCCTCATCTCCAAACTTGCTTAGCAAACTTTTCTACAGATTTCCCCTAATATTGAGGGCAGTTTCATTTTTTACTACTTATATAGAGGCGATTGAATTAATTGGCCCGCGTCTACCAGTAGGCAACTTGGCCTAGTCCGAAATCAGTCATGTGCCCGATTACCCTCGTTCGGTCGGGCCAATATGATGGCTATATGGACTGCTACATGCTGCCGAGACGAGGTGATATACAGATGGATTCTCTGACTTTGCTGAGTACACAGGGTCTAATTTCGCCTCTGAGCTTGCTATTACTTAAAGTCGACCAACTTGTAGCTGTGCGACTGGCTGAGGCCCTCGGCCAGTCGCTGGGCCATGCC